>NZ_JBICKN010000056.1:0-167525 GCF_043104185.1 Delftia sp. WSY_22 | reverse complement strand
CATTGGGGTGCAGGAAACGGGGAAACAGGCAGAACAGCCAAAACGGACGGCTCAACGGAACATCCGAAAACGGACAACCCAAAAAAGAGAGCGCTGACGCGCTCTCTTTTTATTCCTGCCAGGCTTCTTCGTCGCACCCGGATGCAACATCCGGCGCAGTTTCCTGCGGACAATTCCGCTAGCATTGACGTTAACGTCAACGTCGCATTCCCATGGCCGCCGGCTGTGGATGCCGGCGGACTCTCCAGCCATGTCGACCACCTACACCATCAGCGATCTTGCCAAGGAGTTCGATCTCACGACCCGGGCCATCCGCTTCTATGAGGACATGGGCCTGCTTGAGCCCGAGCGTGCCGGGCCTGGCGGACGCAATCGCGTCTACAGCGCGCGTGATCGCACACGTCTTCGCCTGACCTTGCGGGCCAAGCGGCTGGGACTGTCTCTGAACGAAGCCAAGGAGATCATCGATCTCTACGACAGCCCCCGTGACACGGGCGTGCAACTGCGCAAATTCCTGGAGGTGCTGGCTGTGCACCGCCGCCAGCTCGAGGACCGCCTGGCCGATCTGCAGGCCAACCTGGCCGAGGTGCGAGAGCAGGAATCCGAGGCCCGCACTTTGTTGCAACACCTGGATGGGAAAAATGCTTCATAATTGACGTTTACGTAAACGTAATTTGTGAGGCTTGCCTTGACCGTGCTCCGCCTGGAACCTGCCAACAGCGACTTTGCCCGCCGTGTGCAAGACAGTTTTGCACGCCAGGGCGCGATGCACACCCTGGGCGCCGAGCTGTCCTTGCTGGAGCCCGGTGCCGTCGATGTCTGCCTGGACTGGGCGCCCGGGCTGACGCAGCAGCATGGCTTTTTGCATGCCGGCATGGTTTCCACGGCGCTGGATTCCGCCTGCGGCTACGCAGGGCTGACCCTGATGCCGGCCGATGCTGCCGTGCTCACCATTGAATTCAAGATCAACTTGCTGGCCCCTGCCAAGGGCCAGCGCTTTCGCATGGAAGGCCGTGTGCTCAAGCCGGGCCGCACCATCACCGTGACCGAAGGGCGCGCCTACGCCATCGACGAAGGCCGCGAGAAGCTGATTGCCACCATGGGCTGCACGCTGAT
Organism: Delftia sp. WSY_22; assembly: GCF_043104185.1. Taxonomy (NCBI): domain Bacteria; kingdom Pseudomonadati; phylum Pseudomonadota; class Betaproteobacteria; order Burkholderiales; family Comamonadaceae; genus Delftia; species Delftia sp. WSY_22. The sequence goes on along the minus strand of NZ_JBICKN010000056.1, from coordinate 166,409 downwards.
GTGCGTGCAGGGCCGCGATCTGGCCGATTGAGCCGGGCGGCGTTCTTTCCCCCAATTTCCACAGGAGACATGAGATGAGCCTTTCCAACCTGCCGGGCCTGAACTTCCAACTGGGCGAGGACATCGACGCGCTGCGCGATGCCGTGCGCGAGTTCGCACAGGCCGAGATTGCACCGCGCGCCGGCGAGATCGACCGCGACGACCAGTTCCCCATGGACCTGTGGCGCAAGTTCGGCGACCTGGGCGTGCTGGGCATCACCGTGTCCGAGCAGTACGGCGGTGCCGACATGGGCTACCTGGCCCACATGGTGGCGATGGAGGAAATCTCGCGTGCCAGCGCATCGGTGGGCCTGTCCTACGGCGCGCACAGCAATCTCTGCGTGAACCAGATCAACCGCAACGGCAATGAAGCGCAAAAGGCCAAGTACCTGCCCAAGCTGATCAGCGGCGAGCATGTGGGCGCGCTGGCCATGAGCGAGCCCGGCGCCGGCTCGGACGTGATCAGCATGAAGCTCAAGGCCGAGGACAAGGGCGGCTACTTCCTGCTCAACGGCACCAAGATGTGGATCACCAATGGTCCCGATGCCGACACCCTGGTGGTCTACGCCAAGACCGAGCCCGAGCTGAACGCCCGCGGCGTGACTGCCTTCCTGATCGAGAAGGGCATGAAGGGCTTTTCCATTGCCCAGAAGCTGGACAAGCTGGGCATGCGTGGCAGCCACACGGGCGAGCTGGTGTTCGAGAACGTCGAGGTGCCGGCCGAGAACGTGCTGGGCGGCTTGAACAACGGCGCCAAGGTGCTGATGAGCGGCCTGGACTATGAGCGCGCCGTGCTGACGGGCGGGCCGCTGGGCATCATGCAGTCGGTGATGGACAACGTAGTGCCCTACATCCATGACCGCAAGCAGTTCGGCCAGAGCATCGGCGAGTTCCAGCTCATCCAGGGCAAGGTGGCGGACATGTACACCGTGCTGCAAGCGGGCCGCTCCTTTGCCTATACGGTCGCCAAAAACCTCGATCTGCTGGGAACCGAGCATGTTCGCCAAGTTCGCAAGGATTGCGCCAGCGTCATCCTGTGGTGCGCCGAGAAGGCGACATGGATGGCCGGCGAAGGCGTTCAAATCTATGGGGGTAATGGGTATATCAACGAATACCCACTGGGTCGTCTCTGGCGGGATGCGAAACTCTATGAGATCGGCGCCGGCACTAGCGAGATCCGTCGCATGCTGATCGGCCGCGAGCTGTTCGCAGAGACCTGCTGATCTTTCGCCTGCCTGCTGCGCCGTTCTTGAGTTTGACCCCAACAAAAGGATTGTTTATGAGCACAACCTCCATCGAAGAGCTGTTTGTCCACAACCGCGAATGGGCCCAGCAGGTGGAGCGTGACCGGCCCGGTTTCTTCACTGGGCTGATGGCGCAGCAAAAACCCCGCTACATGTGGATCGGCTGTTCCGACAGCCGCGTGCCCGCGAACCAGATCACGGGCCTGGAGCCCGGCGAGGTGTTCGTGCACCGCAACGTGGCCAACGTGGTCGTGCCCAGCGACCTGAACTGCCTGTCCACCATCCAGTACGCGGTGGACCAGCTCAAGGTCGAGCACCTGATGGTCGTCGGCCACTATGGCTGCGGCGGCGTGCTGGCGGCACTGGAGGATGTGCGCGTGGGCCTGGCCGACAACTGGATCCGCCACGTGAAGGACGTGCGCGACAAGCACCAGGCGCTGCTGGCCAGCCTGTCGCCGCAATGGCGCCATGACGCGCTGTGCGAGCTCAATGCCATCGAGCAGGTGATCAATGTGGCGCAGAGCACGGTGATGCAGGATGCCTGGGCGCGCGGCCAGAAGGTCACGCTGCACGGCTGGTGCTATGGCCTGAAGGACGGCCTGATCACCAATCTGCAGATGACCGTGCCCGGTGTCGGCGGCATCGCCAACATCCATGCCGAGGCTGTCGAGCTGGTCGCCAGCCGCCAGCGCGACTGAGCGGCCATGGCAGGCGGGACCCCGGGAGACTTCATGCCGATGCCTGCCCAGGACACCCTGCTTGCCCATGACATCGCGCGGGCGATGATGGATGGCTTCAACCGCCATTACCGCCTGTTCCGCGCCGAATCGGCCCGCGCCAAGCACCGCTTCGAGACGGCCGACTGGCTGGGCCAGCAGCGCGCGCAGCGCGAGCGCATCGAGTTCTACGACCTGCGCGTGCGCGAATGCGTGCGCCGGCTTGAAAAGGAGTTTTCGGCCGGCGCCCAGCCCATGCCGGTCTGGCAGCAGATCAAGCGCCACTACATCGGGCTCATGGTCAACCACCTGCAGCCGGAGCTGGCCGAGACCTTCTTCAACTCGGTCACCACCAAGATCCTGCACCGTACGCACTTCCACAACGACTTCATCTTCGTGCGGCCGGCCGTCAGTACGGAATACATAGAGAACCAGGAGCCGGCCGCACGCCCGGCCTACCTGGCCTTCTACCCCACGCGCGAGACACTGTCGCAGACGCTGCGTGAAGTCGTGGAGCAGTTCGCGCTGCAGCGCCCCTTTGAAGACCTGGAGCGCGACATCGCCCGCCTGGCCGAGCGCCTGGAGCCCCAGCTGCAGGCCATGCGCCTGTACGCCAACTTCCAGATCCAGGTGCTGTCCAGCCTGTTTTTCCGCAACAAGGGCGCCTACATCGTCGGCAAGATCATCAACGGCTTTGCCGAGCTGTCCTGGGCCGTGCCCATCCTGCATGGGGACAACGGCCGGCTGGTGCTGCATGCGGCCCTGTTCGGCGAGAAGGACCTGCACGGCCTCTTCAGCTTTGCGCGTGCCTACTTCATGGTCGATACCGACGTGCCCAGCGCCTACGTGCAGTTCCTGCGCAGCCTCATGCCGCGCAAGCCGCGCGCCGAGCTGTACAACGCCCTGGGCCTGGCCAAGCAGGGCAAGACGCTGTTCTACCGCGACTTCCTGCACCATCTGCGCCATTCGCGCGACCAGTTCCGCATCGCGCCCGGCATCAAGGGCATGGTCATGCTGGTGTTCGACCTGCCCAGCTTTCCCTATGTGTTCAAGCTCATCAAGGACCGGTTCGCCGCGCCCAAGGAGATCACCCGCGAGCAGGTCAAGGCCAAGTACCGCTTGGTCAAGCAGCACGACCGCGTGGGGCGCATGGCCGACACGCTGGAGTACAGCCTGGTGGCCTTCCCGCGCGAGCGCTTCTCGGAGGCGCTGATCGCCGAGATCCTGGAGCACGCGCCCAGCCAGGTCGAGATCAGCGACCGCGACGGCGATGGCCGGCAGGAGGTCATCATCTCCCACCTCTACATAGAGCGGCGCATGGTGCCGCTGAACCTGCTGCTGCAGGAGTGCTTCGATGACGGGCTGGACCTGCCGGGACCGCGGCAGCGGCTGGAGAGCGCCGTGATCGAATACGGAAATGCCATCAAGGACCTGGTGGCCGCCAACATCTTCCCGGGCGACATGCTGTGGAAGAACTTCGGCATCACGCGCGGCGGCAAGGTGGTGTTCTACGACTACGACGAGATCGAATACCTGACCGACTGCCATTTCCGCCAGGTGCCTGCGCCGCGCAACGAGGAAGACGAGCTCAGCGGCGAGGTCTGGTATCCCGTGGGCCCGCGCGATGTGTTCCCGGAAACCTTCGCGCCCTTTTTGCTGGGCAATCCGGCCGTGCGCGAAGTTTTCATGCGCCACCATGCCGACCTGCTCGATCCCGCCTTCTGGCAGGGGCACCAGCAGCGCATCCGCGAAGGCCACGTGCACGACGTCTATCCCTACGAGCGCAGCCGCTGGCTGGCCTGACCCGTTTGTTTTCCCCTCACCATCACCACATCCAGGAGATAAGCATGCAAGACCCCATCGTCATCGTCGGCGCAGCCCGCACCCCCATGGGCGCATTCCAGGGCGACTTCGCCGATCTCGCGGCCCACGATCTGGGCGGCGCCGCCATCAAGGCCGCCGTGCAGCGTGCCGGCGTGGCGCCGGAGAAGGTGGACGAAGTGCTGTTCGGCAACTGCCTGATGGCGGGCCAGGGACAGGCGCCTGCGCGCCAGGCAGGCTTCAAGGGCGGCCTGCCGCGCAGCACGGGCGCCGTGACCCTGTCCAAGATGTGCGGCGCCGGCATGGAGGCCACCATCCTGGCCCATGACCAGCTGGTGGCGGGCAGCCGCGATGTGGTGGTCTCCGGCGGCATGGAGAGCATGACCAATGCGCCCTACCTGCTCAAGAAGGGCCGTGGCGGCTACCGCATGGGTCACGACAAGGTCTATGACCACATGATGCTCGACGGCCTGGAGGACGCCTACGAGCCGGGCCGCTCCATGGGCACCTTTGGCGAGGACTGCGCCGCCAAATACCACTTCACGCGCGAGCAGCAGGACGCCTACGCCATCGAAAGCGTCAAGCGCGCCCAGGCCGCCACGGAAAGCGGCGCCTTCGCGGCCGAGATCACGCCCGTCACCGTCTCCACGCGCAAGGGCGATGTCACGGTCAGCATCGACGAAGGCCCGGCCAAGGCCAAGCTGGACAAGATCGCCAGCCTCAAGCCCGCCTTCAAGAAGGACGGCACGATCACGGCTGCATCGAGCTCCAGCATCAACGACGGCGCCGCCGCCCTGGTGCTGATGCGCGAGTCCACGGCCAAGGAGCTGGGCTGCAAGCCGCTGGCGCGCATCGTTGCCCATGCCACGCATGCCCAGGAGCCCGAATGGTTCACCACGGCCCCCGTGGGCGCCACGCAGAAGGCCCTCAAGAAGGCCGGCTGGACGGCGGCGGATGTGGACCTGTGGGAAGTCAACGAAGCCTTTGCCGTCGTACCCATGGCCCTGATGGCCGAGCTGGGCGTGCCGCGCGACAAGGTCAACGTCAACGGCGGCGCCTGCGCGCTGGGCCACCCCATCGGCGCCAGCGGTGCGCGCATCCTGGTCACGCTGCTGCACGCCCTGCAGGCGCGTGGCGGCAAGCGCGGCCTGGCCACGCTGTGCATAGGCGGCGGCGAGGGAACAGCCATGGCGATAGAAATGGTCACCCCCTGAGGCGCTGCGCGCCCTCCCCCTGAAAGGGGGACGACACCCTCGGTGCGGGGCGGCGCGGCCGGCGTAGGCCCTTCCTCGGTGTCTCTGATTTGCATTGCGCCAGTTTTATGGGCAGCGCCACAGACGTCCAGAGAGCTAGACTTGGATCGGCCGATCCGCTATTACTTTGACCTCTCGACCATGATCACCAGCGAAGAACAGTTGCGCAGCCTGTATGCCATGCCGGCCGAAAGGGCCTTGCTCAAGCAGCAGGTGGACCTGGACCGGCATTGCCTGCGCTTCATCGCGCTGTCGCCGCTGTGCATCGTGGCCACGGGGGGCGCGGCGGGCTCGCTGATGGATGCCTCGCCGCGCGGCGGAAAGCCGGGCTTCATCAAGGCGCCCGACAACCAGACGCTGCTGATCCCCGACTCGGGCGGCAACAACCGCCTGGACAGCTTCAGCAACCTGATCGCCGATCCGCGCATCGGCCTGCTGTTCATGGTGCCGGGCTTCGACGAGACGCTGCGCGTCAACGGCGTGGCCAGGCTGCGCGACGAGGCCCACTACACGGCGCTGTTCGCCAACGAAGGCTTCCGGCCCAAGATCGTTCTGGAGATCCAGGTGCAGGAGGCCTATCTGCACTGCGCCAAGGCCCTCATGCGCGCCCGGCTCTGGAAGCCCGAGTCCCAGGTGCCGCGCAACGTCATGCCGTCGGTGAACCAGATGGTCCACCAGCAGATCGGCCTGCCTGCGCCCACCGAGACGCAGGAGGCCATGGTCGAGCGCTACGAAAAACAGATCGCGGGCGAGCAGGGCCTCTGACCGCATTCCATTTGAAAGGTCGAAAGACATGGCAGTCACTCTGGTGTTGGGAGCCTCGCGCGGGCTCGGTTTTGCCTTGGTAGAGGCCTATGCGGCCCAGGGCCGCAGCGTGGTCGCCACGGTGCGCAGCGAGGCCGATCGCGAGCGCGTCGAAGCCACGGGCGCCAAGGTGCTGCTGGTGGATGTGGCCGATCCGGCCAGCGTCAGCGGCCTGGCCTGGCAGCTCGATGGCGAGAAGATCGAGCTGGCGCTGTACGTGGCCGGAGTGTGGGATGCCCACAGCTCGGCCACGCCGCCCACGCGCGAGCAGTTCGACCGCGTCATGCACACCAATGTGCTGGGCGCCATGCAGGTGCTGCCCCAGGTGGCGCCGATGGTCGAGGCGGCGGGCGGCGTGTTCGGCCTGTTCTCCAGCGAGATGTCGCTGCTGGCCGGCGCCGAATCCGACGCCTGGCTCTACCGCGTCAGCAAGGCCGCGCTCAACATGGTCGTGGCCAGCGCCCAGCCGCAATGGCCGGGCGCCACCGTGGTCGCGCTGGACCCGGGCTGGGTGCAGACCGACATGGGCGGCGAGTCCGCCACCTTCACCGTGGAGCAAAGCGTGCAGGGTCTGGTCCGCACCCTGGCCGGCGTCACGCCGGCTGATCGGGGCCGCATGCTGCGCCACGACGGGCAGCGCATCGCCTGGTAGCTGCGGCCGGGACAACGAACAACGAAACAAGAATCAGGAGACAAGACATGCTGCTCAACGCAGACCAGGAAATGATCCGTGACGCGGTGCGCGACTTCGTGCGCACCGAAATCACGCCCCATGCCGCACGCTGGGACAAGGAACACCACTTTCCCAAGAACGTGCACCAGGGCCTGGCGGCGCTGGGTGCCTACGGCATCTGCGTGCCCGAGGAATACGGCGGCGCCGGCCTTGACTACCTGAGCCTGGCCCTGGTGCTGGAGGAAATCGCAGCCGGCGACGGCGGCACCAGCACGGTGATCAGCGTCACCAACTGCCCCGTCAACGCCATCCTCATGCGCTACGGCAGCGAGGCGCAAAAGCAGCAATGGCTGGCGCCGCTGGCGCGCGGCGAGATGCTGGGCGCCTTCTGCCTGACCGAGCCGCATGTGGGCTCGGACGCCTCGGCGCTGCGCACCACGGCCACCCGCGACGGCAACGACTACGTGATCAACGGCGTCAAGCAGTTCATCACCAGCGGCAAGAACGGCGACGTGGCCATCGTCATCGCCGTCACCGACAAGGCGGCCGGCAAGCGCGGCATGAGCGCCTTCATCGTGCCCACCTCCGCGCCCGGCTACCAGGTGCTGCGGCTGGAGGACAAGCTGGGCCAGCACAGCTCGGACACGGCCCAGATCCAGTTCGAGGGCTGCCGCATCCCCGCCGCCAACCTCATCGGTGCCGAGGGCGAGGGCTACAAGATTGCGCTGTCGGCGCTGGAGGGCGGGCGCATCGGCATTGCCGCGCAAAGCGTGGGCATGGCGCGTGCGGCCTTCGATTGCGCGCTGCAGTACTCCAAGGAGCGCGAGAGCTTCGGCCAGCCCATCTTCAACCACCAGGCCGTGGGCTTTCGCCTGGCCGACTGCGCCACGCAGATCGAGGCTGCGCGCCAGCTGATCTGGCATGCGGCCAGCCTGCGCGATGCCGGCCTGCCCTGCCTGAAGGAAGCGGCCATGGCCAAGCTGTTCGCCAGCGAGATGGCCGAGCGCGTGTGCAGCGCAGCCATCCAGACCCTGGGCGGCTATGGCGTGGTCAACGATTTTCCCGTCGAGCGCATCTACCGCGACGTGCGCGTGTGCCAGATCTACGAGGGAACGAGCGACGTGCAGAAAATTCTCATCCAGCGCGCCCTGGCCTGAGGCCCCTCACTATGCTGCGGGTCGGGCCGGATGGCCCCGTCACCCGCAGGGCTTAGCATGGAGCGTCGCCGGGACGGCGCCCGGGAGAGGCGGGCACCGGACTCCGGCAGGTTTGTGACCACCTTCGCAGGAGATCCCGACATGCCCATTGCTTCCGTCAACGGCCAGAACCTTTACTACGAGGACACGGGCGGGCGCGGCCCGGTCCTGGTGTTTTCGCATGGACTGCTCATGGACCACACCATGTTCGCTCCCCAGGTCCAGGCGCTGCAGGATCGCTATCGCTGCATCATCTGGGACGAGCGTGGCCATGGCCAGACGGCGGACCCCGCGCATTGCGCTCCCTTCGACTACTACGACTCGGCCGACGACCTGGCCGCCCTGCTGGCGCACCTGGGCGTGGAGCGCGCGGTGCTGGTGGGCATGTCGCAGGGCGGCTATCTGTCGCTGCGCTGTGCGCTCATCCATCCCGAGGTCGTGCGTGCGCTGGTGCTGATCGACACCCAGGCCATGCTGGAAGACCCCGAGCAGATGCCCCACCACGAGGCGTTGCTGCGCGCCTGGATGGAGCATGGCCTCAGCGACGACATGGCGGCCACGGTGGAGCGCACCATCCTGGGCCAGGGCTGGAGCGGCGCGGCCGCCTGGCGCGCCAAATGGAAGAAGGCCACGCCCATCAACCTGGGGCAGAGCTTTCTGGCGCTGGCCCAGCGCGATGACATCAGCCCGCGACTGCCCGACATCCACGTACCGGCACTGGTCATCCATGGCACGGACGACATCGCCATCACGCTCGACCGTGCACGCGCCATGGCCAAGGCCTTGCCCAGGGCGCAGTGGGTGGAGGTGCCGGGGGCCGGCCATGCGGCCAACCTCACGCATCCGCAGCCCGTGAACCTGGCCATCGAGCGCTTCCTGGAGCAGCTCGACTAGGCTCAGACCGGCGGATCGCCGTCGTTCTCGCTGTCGCGGCGGCGAAGGACGACGGTGATGCTGCCGTCGGTCTCCAGCGTGGCGCGCTCCACCTCTCTGAGGTGCAGGCAGCCGCCCGCACGCAGCGCGGCCTCGATATCGTCGCGCGTGATGCGTTCCTCGCGCATCAGATCCTTGTTCAGGTGGCCGTCCGTGATCAGGGCCTGTGCCTTGCCGTCGATGAGCCGCTCCAGCGCGGGATAACGGAAAGTCAGCCAGGACAGCAGCAGATGGCACAGGATCAGCGTGGAGGCCGAGATCATGCCGCCGATCAGCGAGTTGTCCCCGGCATTCATGGAGTTCTGAACGGCATTCGACAGGATGAGCAGCAGCACCAGGTCAAAGGGCGCGTACTGCCCCGTCTGGCGCCGCCCCGTCAGCCGAAGGAACACCAGCAAGAACAGGTAGACGGCCACGCCGCGCACCACGAACTCCCACCACGGGACCGACATTGAAAACATGGGCTCTCCTTACAGGCCCGAGGGCCCGCGGTCAGTATCATGGCCCGCCTGTCCTCCATCAAGAACCCGGTCGCAGCAAGGCGGCCGTGACTGACATGCATTCCTGCTCCCCCGGCGTCCTCTCCCAGGTTCCGCAAGTTCCGCAAGTTCCGCAGGGCCAGCCGCTATGAGCGCGGCCGCCACCTCCCCGGCCTGTCCCTGTGGCCAGCACGATGCCAAGGGCCGGTCCCTGGCCTTCGATGCCTGCTGCGGCCGCTACCTGGACCATTTCGACGACTGCCCCGCACCCGATGCCCAGGCCTTGATGCGCTCGCGCTACAGCGCCTTCGTGCGTGAGGACGCCGCCTACCTGCTGGCCACCTGGCACGCCAGCCAGCGGCCCGCCACGCTGGACTTCGAGCCCTCGGCGCGCTGGCTGGGGCTGGCGGTCAGGGACTTCCGAAGCACCGGCGAGGACCGCGCCGAGGTGGAATTCGTCGCGCGCTACCGCGTGGCGGGCCGCGCCGTGCGCCTGCATGAGCGCAGCCGCTTCGTGCGCGAAGGCGGGCGCTGGTTCTACGTGGATGGCGTCCAGTTCTGAACACGACGGCGGCCCTGCGGAGCCGCTGTGGAAGCTGCAGCAGCGCCAGCGGCTGCTGCTGTCCATCGCATCGCGGGGCTCGTCCGAGGCGGCGGCCCTCATCATCCCCGGCATCGTGGTCTGGCTGCAGCGGCACGAAACGGGTGCCTTCCAGGCGCCGCTGCTGCTGTGGTGGCTGGGCATGGCGCTCATGGCCTGCGTCTTCGTCGGTTTGCGGCGCCAGTTGCGTCGGGACCTGGGCGCTGCCGTGCCCTCGGCCGAGTTGCCAACGCGGCTGCAGCGCTGGGAGCGCGTGATGGGCCGCATGGCCTTGCTCAACGCCGGTTCCTGGGCGCTGGCCATACCGCTGACCCATGGCAGCGGCCATGAATTCCGGCTTTTCATCTACCTGGTGCTGTGCGGCGTCGTGGCCTCGGCCGCCACCTTCCTGGCGCCGGCGGCTGCCGTGTTCAAGCGCTTCTTCGGCGTGCTGTACGGCGCCATGCTGCTGGCCGTGGTCTGGTACTTCCCGAACAGGGGCCTGTACCTGCTGCCGCTGCTCATGCTGTATGGCGCCACCATCGCGCGCCATGCCTGGGGGGCGCGCCAGCTCATGCAGCAGCAATGGGCGCAGGAGCGTGACCGCCAGCTGCTGGCCGAGCGCTACCTGGCGGCCAAGGAGCAGGCCGAACAGGCGCTGGAGGCCAAGAGCCGCTTCCTGTCGGCTGCCAGCCATGACCTGCGCCAGCCCCTGCATGCCCTGGGCCTGCTGGTGGAGACCGCCCGCCAGCGCAATGCCGACGGCGCGCTTGCGGGCGTGCTTGACGATGCCCAGGCCTGTGCCCAGTCGCTGGGCACCATGTGCAACGACCTGCTGGACCTGTCGCGCCTGGAGAACGGCACCTGGGAGCTGCGCGCCCAGGTGATGGACCTGCGCATTCTGCTGGGCGATGCCACGCGCCTGTTCGCGGCCGAGGCCCGCCAGCGCGGGCTGGTGCTGCGCTGGCGCGTGGCGCGCGGCATGGATAGCCTGGTGCGTGCCGACGAGGCCCTGCTGCGCCAGATGGTGTTCAACCTGCTGCACAACGCCCTGCGCTACACCCAGCGCGGCGGCGTGCTGCTGGCCGCCCGCGTGCACGGCGGGGGCTGGCGCATCGAGGTCTGGGACACGGGCCTGGGCATTGCGGCCGAAGACCGGCCCCATGTCTTCGCACCGCACTTTCGCGCGCGTTCCGGCCAGGCGGCCCGGCGCGCGGCCCAGCCTGCGGCCGAGCACCTGCCCGGCGTGAGCAGCCAGGGCCTGGGCCTGGCCGTGGTGGCCGCAGCGGCGCGCCGCATGGGCGTGGAGCATGGTCTGCTGTCCACGCCGGGACGGGGTTCGTGCTTCTGGCTGCAGCTGTCGCCCAGCCTGAACGTGCAAGCGGACCTGCCTCTGGGGCACGCGCAGGCGCAGGCAGGGGCAGGGGCCGAGGCTGCCGCGAATCCGCCAGGCCGTCCCCTGCTGCAGGGCCGGTGCTGGGTGGTCGATGACGATGTGCAGGTGGCACAGGCCCTGGCCGGCCTGCTGCGCGGCTGGGGGCTGACCGTGGACGTGGCGGCTGCGGGGCGCGAGGCGCAGGCCTGGCTGGCGGCGGGGCAGCATCCCGATTTCGTGCTGTGCGACCACCAACTGGCCCAGGGCGAGAACGGCTTTGCGCTGCTGCAGAACGTGCTGGCGCAATCGCCGCAGGCGGCCGGTGCCCTGCTCAGCGGCGACCCTTCCGCTGCGCTGGAGCAGCAGGCGCAGGAACTGGGCTATCTGCTGCTGCGCAAGCCCGTGGATCCGCTGGCGCTGCGGGCCCTGCTTCAGCGCAGGCTGGCCGTGGCCGGCGCCTGAACCGTATCGGTCGGCGGTACGGAGGGCGGCAGCTCCAGCGCAATGCCCTGCATGCGCGTGATGGCGTCAATGCGGCTGTGCACGCCCAGGCGCTGCAGGGCGCCTGCCACATGCTCCTTGACCGTGTGCGGCGACAGGTGCAGCAACCGGGCAATGCTGGGATTGGGCAGGCCGCGCAGCACCAGGTCCAGAACCTGGGCCTGGCGCGGGGTGAGGCCCAGCTCGGCCGCCGTCATGCGGATGGCATGGGCGCCGCCCGGCGGCTGCGGCGCCAGCGGGGCGGCGGGGAACCAGGTCTCGCCGCGCAGCAGGGCCGCCACGGCCTGCTGCAGCACCTGCGGCGGCTGCGACTTGAGCACAAAGCCATGGGCCCCGGCCGCGCGTGCCTTCAGGGCAATCGCGCCATGCGTGTCGCCGCTGGTCATGAGCACGCGGCAGGCGGGCGCCAGCGTGCGGATTTCGCGCACCACGTCCGTGCCTGCGCTGGCACCCAGCCAGAAATCCACGATGGCCAGATGCGGCGATCCCCTGGCGGCCATGCACTGCAGGCCTTCGCCCGCATCGGCCACGGCATGGACTTCGGACAGGCCGAATTGTTTCAGGAACTCGGACACGCCCATGGCCGTCAGCGGGTGGTCGTCGATCACCAGGGCATAGCGCCCCGATTGGAGACAGGAGGAATCGGTCAGGAGGGAATGGCTGTGCATGGTCCGCGCGAAGGCATGTCGAAAGGGCTGGAGCGCCAGGGCGCGCCCGGATACACCTTGCGCACATCGTAACGATTACCCCCCGGCCGGGGGGTGACCGGATGTCGGCCAACTCCCCAAAATCGCCGCCGATGCCCTGAGATTCCGCATGGAACGGGCATGTATTCAACGAGAAGGGGAGATAGTCATGAAGATGGTACAGCTCACGCGCCGCAGCGCGGCATTGATGCTTCTGGGAACCCTGGCCGCCTGTGGCAGCGGCGGTGGTGGTGGATTGGGAGAACCGGGCGGCGGAGATCCCGGCAATGGCGGAAATCCTGGCAACCCCGGTACGCCCGGCAACCCCGGCGGCACGCCCACGCCGGTGACCGGCCAGTACCGCATGGAGACCGGTGCGGAGAACTTCGACGCGGCCCTGTCCGCCATGAACGCGCTGGGGGCGCAGGGCTATGCCTTCACCTACAGCCTGGCCTCGGGCGGTACCGCCTTCCCCGTTCCCATCGGTGACTTCTACGTCACCGACACGGCCCACACCGGCACGCGCCTGGACTACCGCATGGTGCCCGATGTGGCGGGCGTCTCGGCCCTGGTGGCCCAGCTCAACGCACAGGGTGCGCAAGGCTACCTGTACAAGTCGGGCATGGCGTTCCCCAGCAGCACGCAGGACCTGCGCAACCTCTATGTGCGCAGCAGCAGCGCCGCAGCCACCTACAGCTACGAGACGCGCCCCGCCGTGGGTGCGCTGGACACGTCGGGCTTCACGCAGCAACTGGCCGAGATGAGCGGCCGGGGTTTCCGCTACATGGGCCCGCTGATCTCGGGCAACGAGATGTTCAACCTCTACGTCAAGGACTCCAAGGCGCCGGCCTTCGAGTACGCGGTGTTCGCATTGGCCGCGCCCTTCGGCATGGCCAACGGCACGGCGCTGAAGCAGCGCCTGGACGAGATGGGGGCCAAGGGCCACCTGCTGCGCGGCGCCCTGGTGCTGCGGGGCAATACCGAAGGCGTGCAGCTGTACGAAAAGAGCGGCGACCAGCAGGGCGCCATCGAGTACCGCGTCGAACCGGTGTCCCAAAGCGCCAGCCTCGCGCAGCGCCTGGAGCAGTTCAACCGCAATGCGGTCGAAGGCTTCTTCGCCTTCGGCGACGTGGTCACCGACGATGGCCGGTTCCATTCCATCTCGGTGCGCAACGTCCGCCGCATGGTGCATCCGCTGGCCGGTGCGTCCTTCCCCTGAGCAGGGCACAGGCATGCGCGGCCGGCGCATAATCCGGCCATTTTCCGCAGCAAGGGCGCCCCAGGGCGCCCTTGCTCAGTTTGTTTCGAGAATCCATCCATGACTGCTTTCGAGGCCGTGCTCTTCGACTGTGACGGCGTGCTCGTCGACAGTGAATCCATCACCAACCGCGTGCTGTGCACCATGCTCAATGAATCGGGCTGGCCCATCAGCACCGAGGAATGCCTGCGCGAATTCATCGGCAAGACCGTGCGCAGCCAGGCCGCGCTGATCGAGGCGCGCACCGGCAAGCCGCTGACCGACGCATGGATGGCCGCCTTCTACGAGCGCCGCAACGCCGCGCTGCGCGCCGAGCTGGTGGCCATTGACGGCGCGCTGTCCGCCGTCAGCCAATCCCATGCGCTGTGCGCTGGCCGCATCGCCTGCGCCTCGGGCGCGGACCGCGCCAAGGTGGAGATGCAGCTGGCCCAGGTCGGCATGGCCCCGTATTTCGAGGGCCGCGTCTTCAGCGGCCATGAGCTGCCGCGCAGCAAGCCCTTTCCCGATGTGTACCTGGCCGCCGCCGCCGCACTGGGCGTGGAGCCGGCGCGCTGCCTGGTCATCGAGGACACGGTGACCGGCGTCACCGCCGGCGTGGCCGCAGGCGCCACGGTCTGGGGCTACTTCCCGGCCGACCAGGGCCACGCATCGGCCGAGCAACTGCTCGAGGCCGGCGCCAGCTGCGTATTCGGCGACATGGGCGAGCTGCCGGCCATGCTGCGCGCCATCGGGCAGGCCAGCGCCAGCGCTTGAGCCTGAGCCGGCCCTAGCGCAGCCGCGGCGAAGGCGTCTCGTCCACGGCCTGCGCACGCGCGGCCTGCTGCTCGGCCTGCAGCGCCCGCTGGAAGGCGGGCCGCTGCTGCAGGCGCTGCCAGTAGGCCTGGGTGGCAGGCCCCCACTGCGGCTCCATCTCCAGGTGCGCCGACAGCATCAGCGCATAGCCCACGGCCACGTCGGCAGCGGTGAAACGGTCTGCCGCGAGCCAGTGGCGCTGTTCCACGGCCTGCTCCACCGCGCGCAGCCGCGCAAGGAACCAGCGCTGGTAGTCCTGGGCCACCTGGGGCTGGCGCCGTTCGGCTGGCTCGAAGTGGGTGTAGCGCAGCACCAGGGTCTGCGGGAAGGTCAGCGTGGCATCGCTCATGTGCAGCCAGTTGAGGTAGGCCGCAAAGCCCGCCTCCTGCGGCTGCACGGACAGGCCCGCCCCGGGGTGCAGGGCGGCCAGGTACTCGCAGATGGCGGCTGACTCGGTCAGCCTGGCCTCGCCGTGGCGCAGCAGCGGCACCGTGCCCAGGGGGTTGAGCTCCAGATAGCTGCGCTGCAGCGCGCGCGGCGGAAACGGCAGCATGTGCAGCGTGTAGGGAAGCTGCAGTTCTTCGAGCATCCACAGCGCGCGGAAGGAGCGCGCGCTGACGCAGTGGTGGAGATGGTGCATGCGCAAAGCCTAGGCCAGATGCGCGGACGACGGCAGTCGCGCAGGATGCAAATCGCGCCAGGATGCGCGCGGCCCTCACTCGGGCCGGGCGCGCGCGCTCTTGCGGAATTCGGAAGGCGACAGCCCCGTCCACAGCCGGAAGGCGCGGATGAAGCTCTTGTCGTTGAGAAACCCGCAGGACTGGGCGATGCGCTTGATGGGCCGGCTGGTGCGCAGCAGCAGGGCCACGGCACGCTCGCGCCGCACCTCGTCCTTGAGCGCCTGCAGCGAGGCGCCTTCTTCCTTGAGCTGGCGATGCAGGCTGCGCTGGGACAGGTGCAGCTGGCGCGCCAGCGTGTCGGCCGTCTGCAGGCATTCGGCGTCGGCCGCCAGCAGCTGGCGCACGCGCTGCACCAGCTGGCGCTCGCGCCGGTAGGGGCGCACCTGCAGCGGCAGGGCGCGCTGCAGCATGCGCTGCAGCGCGGGCTCGTCGCGCGTCAGCGGCATATCCAGAAAACGCGCGTCGAACTGGAGGCAGGCCCGGGCCGCGCCAAACTCCACCTCGCCCGGCGGGAACAGCAGCGCATACACGCCCGCATGCGGCGGGGGTTCGAAGGGAAAGCAGGCGCGCCGCAGCGGCAGCGGCTCATCGATGAACCAGCTGGCCAGGCCGTGGATATTGCGCAGCACCGACAGCAGGCAGAACTCGCGCATGGCGCCCAGCGTGGACAGCTCCTCGATGGCCAGCGTGGCCAAGCCGTCTTCCTGCGTCAGCGTGAGGCGGATGTCGTCGGCCAGCAGGCCATGGTGGCGGCACCAGCGCGCCAGTGCCAGGCCCAGCTGCTCGCTGCCCATGCTGGCGCGCGCCAGCATGCCGTAGCTGCCCCAGGGCAGGCGCCGGGAGAACCAGCCCAGGGCCTCGTCGTCGAGTTCCCGCATGGCGGCATCGGACAGTGCCTCCATCTGCAGCGCCGTGATGCACTCGTTGCGCTCTTTGACGGAGTCTGGCGCAATTTGTGCCTTCTCCAGGGCGGACAGGGCGCTGATGCCCCGGCGTTCGTAGGCCAGCATAATGGCCTGCACAAAGGCCATGGGCGTGACTGCAGGGTGTGCGGAGGCCATGGTGGCGGCCGCCTGGGGCAGGGGGGTCTTGACCAGCGAGGGGGTGAACATGCTGGCAATTATTGCAACCTTCGTGGCCTGTTCTGCTCGGGGTTGGCCCTTATGCTGCCACGCAATAGCTGCCGTGACGGGGCAGGCCACTGCATTTGCCCGTCCCAGGCGCCGCCGACGACACAGGAGACAACGCATGCCCGCCCAGAACGCCCCGCTCGCTTCCAGCCATGCCCAAGGCCGCACCGATGTGCCGCTGATCGAGCAGACCATCGGCGATTTCTTTGCCGACATGGCGGCCCGCCAGCCCGATCGCGAGGCCCTGGTCAGCCGCCACCAGGGCCTGCGCTACAGCTATGCCGGCCTGCACACCGAGGCGCGCCGCCTGGCCAGCGCGCTGCTGGGCCTGGGGCTGGACAAGGGCGACCGCGTCGGCATCTGGTCGCACAACAACGCCGAATGGGTGCTGATGCAGCTGGCCACGGCCCAGGTCGGCCTGGTGCTGGTCAACATCAACCCGGCCTACCGCACCTCCGAGGTCGAGTACGCGCTCAACAAGGTCGGCTGCAAGGCCCTGGTGACCATGGCGCAGTTCAAGACCAGCGACTACCTGGGCATGCTGCGCGAACTGGCCCCCGAGCTGGCCACGGCCGAGCCCGGCCGCCTGCATTGCGCGCGCCTGCCCCAGTTGCGCAGCGTGGTCTGGATCGACGTGGCAGGGCAGGGCGAAGAGCAGCCCGGCATGCTGCGCTTTTCCAGCCTGCTGGCGCGCGGTGATGCGCAGGATGCGCGCATCGACGCCGTGGCCGCCACGCTCAAGAACACCGACCCCATCAACATCCAGTTCACCAGCGGCACCACGGGCTTTCCCAAGGGCGCCACGCTGACCCACCGCAACATCCTGAACAACGGCTTTTTCATTGGCGAGTGCATGCGGCTGACGCCCGAGGACCGGCTGTGCATTCCCGTGCCGCTGTACCACTGCTTCGGCATGGTGCTGGGCAACCTGGCCTGCTTCACGCATGGCTCGGCCATCGTCTACCCGAATGACGGATTCGATCCGCTGCTGGTGCTGGAGACCGTGCAGGCCGAGCGCTGCACGGGCCTGCACGGCGTGCCCACCATGTTCATCGCCGAGCTGGACCACCCGCGCTTCAAGGAGTTCGACCTGAGCACGCTGCGCACCGGCATCATGGCCGGCTCGCCCTGCCCCATCGAGGTGATGAAGCGCGTGGTCAGCGACATGCACCTGTCCGAGATCACCATCGCCTACGGCATGACCGAGACCAGCCCCGTCAGCTGCCAGAGCGATGCCGACACGCCGCTTCAGCGACGCGTGTCCACCGTGGGCAAGGTGCAGCCGCACCTGGAGGTGAAGATCGTCGACCCGGCCACGGGCGAGGTCGTGGCGCCCGGCGTCTCGGGCGAGCTGTGCACGCGCGGCTACTCGGTCATGCACGGCTACTGGGGGGACGAGGCCCGCACGCGCGAGGCCATCGACGACGAGGCCTGGATGCACACCGGCGACCTGGCCACCATGGACGAGCAGGGCTACGTGAACATCGTCGGCCGCATCAAGGACATGGTGATCCGCGGCGGCGAGAACATCTACCCGCGCGAGATCGAGGAATTCCTCTACCGCCATCCGCAGGTGCAGGACGTGCAGGTCGTCGGCGTGCCCGACGTGCGCTACGGCGAGGAGCTGTGCGCCTGGATCATCGTCAAGCCCGGCCAGGCGCTGACCGAAGACGGCGTGCGCGACTTCTGCAAGGGCCAGATCGCCCACTACAAGGTGCCGCGCTACATCCGCTTCGTCGAGGCCTTCCCGATGACGGTGACCGGCAAGATCCAGAAATTCAAGATCCGCGACGAGATGATCGCCATGCTGGATCTGCGCCCGGCCAGGACCGCCTGAGGGCTGCTTTCATGTGCTGCCGCCAGCTGTCCATCGCGTGCCGCTTAGGGCGTGCCGCCCTCGGGCGCGGCCATGGCCGAGGCGGCAGCGCGGCGCGCCACGACCAGGCGCTTGCGCAGCGAGACCTCCTGCATGTCCAGCTCGCTGACCAGGCGGCGCAGCGACTCGTCGTTGATGCGGTGGGCCTGGCGCTCGGCGTAGAGCGCGTCGCGCTCCTGGTGGATGCAGCGCAGGCGCAGCTCGATCTCCAGCAGGTAGCGCAGCTTGCGCTGGCGCACGACTTCGGGCGCCTCGCGCTGGATCTCGATGCTGGAGGCCGTGCCGCTGCCGTCGTCCAGCAGCTGGACGCGGTTGCGGTACTCCTGCGTCAGGTGGCCCATGACCTCCTGGTGCATGGCCACCCATTCGGGCGTGTGGCCCTGGATCTCTTCCTCGCTCAGCGTCAGCCCGCCAATGGCGGACTGGCAGGCGGCCACGCGCGCCAGGCGCTCCTCGCGCACCGTGGGCGATTCGCCGGGCTGGGGCATGCGGCGCAGGATCAGCGGCAGGGCGATGCTGCCCAGCACCAGGGTGAACAAGATGGTGCCCGTGGCCAGGAAGACCAGCATCTCGCGGCCGGGGAAGGGCTGTCCGTTGTTCAGCAGCATGGGCACGGACAGCGCGCCGGCCAGCGTCACGGCGCCGCGTATGCCGGCCATGGTGGTGGCCAGGTTCAGCAGGTGCGAGGGGCGCTCGGCCATCTTTCCCTGGAAGTGGGCGCGAGCCAGGCTGCGCTGCACGCCCAGGGTCAGCCAGATCCAGCGCATCAGCAGCAGCGCGCTGGAGATGATCACCACATAGCCCACCAGCACCCACCATTCGCTGCCCGCATCGTGCAGCGTCACGCCGATGATGGAGGGCAGCTGCAGGCCCAGCAGCAGGAAGATGGCGCCGTTGAACGAGGCTTCCACCATGCTCCAGGTGCCTTCGGTCTGCAGCCGCTCGCTGATGTAGCTGCTGCGCTCCAGGTCGGCGAAGTTGGTGGCAATGCCTGCGGCCACGGCCGACAGGATGCCCGACACGCCGATCTTTTCGCCCACGATGTAGGCGGCGAAGGGCAGCAGGATCAGCAGCAGCACCATCTGCGTGGCCGCCACGTCGCCCAGGCGGCGCGTGATGGTGCTGCGCGCATAGGAAAAGCCCCAGCCGATCAGCGTACCCACGCCCAGGCCGCCCAGGGCCATCCACATGAAATCCTTGGCCACCTCGGTCCACGAGAACAGGCCGGTCAGCGTGGCCGCGATGGCGAATTTCAGCGCCACCAGGCCCGAGGCGTCGTTGAGCAGGGACTCGCCCTCGAGGATGTGCATGGTCTTCTCGGGCATGCCCAAGTTGCGCGTGATGGCCGAGACGGCCACGGCATCGGTGGGCGAGACCACGGCGGCCAGCGCAAAGGCCACGGTCAGCGGCATGCCGGGCACCAGCCAGTGGATCAGCCAGCCCAGCCCCACCACCGTGAACAGCACCAGGCCCAGCGCCAGGCGCAGGATGGGGCGGTACAGCGCAAAGAACTCGCGCTTGGGGATGCGCCAGCCGTCGGCGAACAGCAGCGGCGGGATGAACAGCAGCAGGAACAGCTCGGGATCGAAGGCGATGTGCAGGCCCTTTTGCGGCCAGGCCATCAGCGCTCCCAGGGTGATCTGGATCAGCGGCAGCGGGATGGCGCGCACGTAGCGCGCGGCAATGCCCGTCAGCGCTCCCAGCAGCAGGACGAGCAAGACGATTTCAACGGTGTGCATACGGCATTTTCCCCAGGCCGGACCGCCGTTCTTTGCAGGACATTCGGAAAAACCAAGCGCCCGCATCGGGCAAACACAAGAAGAGGCCACACATGAGCATTCTGGGCACCCAACTCAATCCGCGTTCGGCGGACTTCCTGGCCAATGCCGCGGCCATGCGCGCCGTGGTCGAGGACCTGCAGGCCCAGGTGGCCAAGGTCGCCGAGGGCGGCGGCGAGGCCGCGCGCGCCAAGCACGTGGCGCGCGGCAAGCTGCTGCCGCGCGACCGCGTGGCCATGCTGCTGGACCCGGGCACGCCCTTCCTGGAGATCGCCCCGCTGGCTGCGCTCAACATGTACCGCAACGATGCACCCGGCGCGGGCCTGATCGCCGGCATCGGGCGCGTCAGCGGCGTGGACTGCATGATCGTGTGCAACGACGCCACGGTGAAGGGCGGCACCTACTACCCGATGACGGTGAAGAAGCACCTGCGCGCCCAGGAGATCGCCGCGCAGAACCGCCTGCCCTGCATCTACCTGGTGGACTCGGGCGGCGCCAACCTGCCCAACCAGGACGATGTGTTCCCCGACCGCGAGCACTTCGGCCGCATCTTCTTCAACCAGGCCAACATGAGCGCCGAGGGCATTGCCCAGATCGCCGTGGTCATGGGCTCGTGCACGGCCGGCGGCGCCTATGTGCCGGCCATGAGCGACGAGTCCATCATCGTCAAGAACCAGGGCACCATCTTCCTGGGCGGCCCGCCGCTGGTGAAGGCCGCCACGGGCGAGGTGGTCAGCGCCGAGGACCTGGGCGGCGGCGACGTGCACACGCGCCTGTCGGGCGTGGCCGACCACCTGGCCCACAACGACACCCACGCGCTGGCGCTGGCGCGCCAGGCCGTGGCCAACCTCAACCATGCCAAGCAGCCTTCGGCTGGCGACCTGCCGCCCGAGGCGCCGCTGTTCGACGGCGGCGAGCTGTACGGCGTGATCCCCGTGGACACGCGCAAGCCCTTCGACGTGCGCGAGATCATCGCCCGCGTGGTGGACGGCAGCCGCTTCGACGAGTTCAAGGCGCGCTTCGGCGCCACCCTGGTCTGCGGCTTTGCGCGCATCGAGGGCATGCAGGTGGGCATCATCGCCAACAACGGCATCCTGTTCAGCGAATCGGCGGTCAAGGGCGCGCACTTCATCGAGCTGTGCTGCCAGCGCAAGATCCCGCTGGTCTTCCTGCAGAACATCACGGGCTTCATGGTGGGCCGCAAGTACGAGAACGAAGGCATTGCCCGCCACGGCGCCAAGCTGGTCACGGCCGTGGCCACGGCGGCCGTGCCGAAGTTCACCATCATCATCGGCGGCTCCTTCGGCGCGGGCAACTACGGCATGTGCGGCCGCGCCTACTCACCGCGCTTCCTGTGGATGTGGCCCAACGCGCGCATCTCGGTCATGGGCGGCGAGCAGGCGGCCAGCGTGCTGGCCACCGTCAAGCGCGACGGCATCGAGGCCAAGGGCGGCCAGTGGACGGCCGAGGAGGAAGAGGCCTTCAAGGCCCCCATCCGCCAGCAGTACGAGGATCAGGGCCACCCCTATTACGCGACGGCGCGCCTGTGGGACGATGGCGTCATCGACCCCGCCGACACGCGCCGCGTGCTGGCGCTGGGCCTGGCGGCCACGCGCAACGCGCCCATAGCGGACACGCGCTTCGGCGTGTTCCGCATGTGACGGCGGCTTCCCTTTCCTTGCAGCGAGGTACTTCATGAAAACCACCGCACTGACCCTCGAATTCCAGGGCCCCCTGGCCACCATCACGCTGACCCAGCCCGAAGTGCGCAATGCCTTTAGCGACGAGGTCATTGCCGACATCACCCACGCCTTCCACGCCGTGGGCAAGCGCAGCGACGTGCGCGCCGTGGTGCTGGCCGCCGAGGGGCCGGCCTTTTGCGCGGGCGCCAACCTCAACTGGATGCGCCGCATGGCCGACTACTCGCGCGACGAGAACCGCGAGGACGCCGGCCTGCTGGCCGAAATGCTGCGCGTGATCTACGAATGCCCGCAGCCCACCATCGCGCGCGTGCAGGGCGATGTCTATGCGGGCGGCATGGGCCTGGTCGCGGCCTGCGACATGGCCGTGGCCGCCGAGGGCGCGGGCTTTTGCCTGTCCGAAGTGAAGATCGGCCTCATCCCCGCCACCATCAGCCCCTACGTGATCCGCGCCATGGGCGCGCGCGCCGCCCACCGCTACTTCCTGACCGGTGAGCGCTTCGACGCGGCCGAGGCGCTGCGCATCGGCTTCGTGCACCGCGTGGTGGCGGCAGACGAGCTGGACAACGCCGTGGACGGCCTGCTCAAGCACCTGGTCAGCGCCGGTCCCGCCGCCGCCCGCGCCTGCAAGCGCCTGGTGATCGAGGTGGCCGAGCGCGAGATCAACGAGCAGCTGATCGCCGCCACCGTCGAAGGCATCGCCGACATCCGGGCCAGCGCCGAGGGCAAGGAGGGCGTGCAGGCCTTCCTCCAAAAGCGCAAGCCGGCCTGGCTGGCCTGACACGCGCAGGCTGCCCATTCATCGCGCCACCACCGAGCAACGCCGAGCCAACGCCGAGCCAACACCATGAGCACCCTGACCGACTCCCTCGTCCAGTGGCTGCAGTCCGTGGGCCTGTACCCGGGCCCGGCCGTGCACCACACGGTCAGCGAGGCGGCTGGCGAAGTGGCCGAGCGCGTGGGCCAGGCCACCAGCGGCATGGACATGGCCGGCCTGCTGGCGCTGGCCGCCGCACTGGGCTGGGCCAGCGGTTTCCGGCTCTACGCCGTGGTGTTCGTGACCGGGCTGCTGGGGGCGCTGGGCTGGGTGGTGCTGCCGGGCGGGCTGCATGTGCTGGAGCATCCGGCCCTGCTGTTCGCCAGCGGAGCGCTGCTGTTCGTGGAGTTCTTCGCCGACAAGATCCCCGGGGTGGACTCGGTCTGGGACCTGCTGCAAAGCGTGATCCGCATCCCGGCGGGCGCGGCGCTGGCGGCCGGCGTCTTCGGCGCCGACAGCGCGACCATGGCCACCATGGCGGCCCTGATGGGCGGCTCGCTGGCCCTGTCCAGCCAGGTGGCCAAAAGCACGACGCGCGCGGCCATCAACACCTCGCCCGAGCCGTTTTCCAACGTGGGCGCCAGCCTGGTGGAGGACGGCGCCTCGGTGGGCGCGATCTGGCTGGCGCTCACGCACCCGCTGGCCTTTGCCGCCGTGCTGCTGGTCGTGGTCATCGCGCTGTGGCTGCTGACCTGGGCGCTGTGGCGCTTTCTCAAGGCCGTGGTGCAGCGCCTGCGCGCGCTGTTCGGCGGGTCTCCCGCGATGAATCAAAAACCATAGCCGCCGGTCGCCGAATGACCGGGGCTGCAGAGAAAACACTGGAGATAACGCATGTTCAAGAAGATCCTGATCGCCAACCGCGGTGAAATCGCCTGCCGCGTCGCGGCTTCCGCCCGCCGCATGGGCGTGCGCACCGTGGCCGTGTACTCGGACGCCGATGCCCGCGCCAAGCATGTGCAGGCCTGCGACGAGGCCGTGCACATCGGCGGCAGCGCCCCCAAGGACAGCTATCTGCGCTGGGAACGCATCCTGGAGGCCGCCAAGGCCACGGGCGCCCAGGCCATCCACCCCGGCTACGGCTTTCTCAGCGAGAACGAGGAATTCGCCCAGGCCTGCGCCGATGCCGGCCTGGTCTTCATCGGCCCGCCGCCCTCGGCCATCCGCGCCATGGGTCTGAAGGCGGCCTCCAAGCAGCTCATGGAAAAGGCCGGCGTGCCCCTGGTGCCCGGCTACCACGGGGCCGACCAGGACCCGCAGCTGCTGCAGCGCGAGGCCGACCGCATCGGCTACCCGGTGCTGATCAAGGCCAGCGCCGGCGGGGGCGGCAAGGGCATGCGCCTGGTCGAGCGCAGCGAGGACTTTGCCGCCGCCCTGGCCAGTTGCCAGCGCGAGGCCATCAACAGCTTCGGCGACGACGCCGTGCTGGTCGAGAAATACGTGCTGCGCCCGCGCCACATCGAAATCCAGGTCTTTGGCGACACCCAGGGCAACTGCGTCTACCTGTTCGAGCGCGACTGCTCGGTGCAGCGCCGCCACCAGAAAGTGCTGGAGGAGTCCCCCGCGCCCGGCATGACGCCCGCGCTGCGCCAGAAGATGGGCGAGGCCGCCGTGGCCGCCGCCCAGGCCGTGAACTACGTGGGCGCGGGCACGGTGGAATTCATCGTCGAGCAGCCCGGCGGCTACGACCAGCCCGAGGCCATGAAGTTCTACTTCATGGAAATGAACACCCGCCTGCAGGTCGAGCACCCGGTGACCGAGGCCATCACGGGCGAGGACCTGGTGGACTGGCAGCTGCGCGTGGCCAGCGGCCTGCCCCTGCCCAAGCGCCAGGACGAGCTGCGCATCACCGGCCATGCCATCGAGGCGCGCATCTGCGCAGAAAACCCCGACAACGGCTTTCTGCCCGCCACCGGCACCCTGCATGTCTACCGCAAGCCCGACTGCGCCAGCTTCCATGTCGGCGACGTGCGCGTGGACGACGGCGTGCGCGAGGGCGATGCCATCAGCCCCTTCTACGACTCCATGATCGCCAAGCTCATCGTGCATGGCGACACGCGCGAACAGGCGCTGGCGCGGCTCGATGCCGCCCTGGCCGAGACACGCATCGTGGGCCTGGCCACCAATGTGCAGTTCCTGCGCCAGGTCATCGCCAGCGATGCCTTTGCAACCGCCAAGCTGGACACGGCGCTGATCGAGCGCGAGAAGCAGCATCTGTTCCACCAGCAGCGCCTGCCGCAGGCCCAGGCCGTGGCCGCCGCCGTGGCCCAGGTACTGCAGGCCGAGCGCGCGCAGGAAACCGCCGACCCCTTCAGCCGCCGCGACGGCTGGCGCTCGCACGGCGTGGCCGAGCGGCGCTGGGACTTCCGCCAGGGCGAGGCCGCCGTGCCCGCGCGCCTGCGCTACCTGCATGACGGCGCGCTGCAGCTGGCCGTGGGCGAGGGCGAGTCCCTCGCCGAGGGCCTGCTGTCCTGGCAACAGGCCGGGGACGGCGCCTTCGACGTGCAATTCGCGGGCCAGCGCCTGCGCGCCCAGGTCCATGTGCTGGGCGAGCAATGCCATGTGTTCGCTCCCCAGGGCGCGGCCGTGCTGGGCCTGGCCGATCCGCTGGCCCATGCGGGCGATGTGCATTCGGAAGGCGGCCGCCTGACGGCGCCCATGCCGGGCAAGGTGGTCTCCTTTGCCGTCAAGGCCGGCGACAAGGTCAGCAAGGGCCAGCCGCTGGCCGTGATGGAGGCCATGAAGATGGAGCACACCATCGCCGCGCCCGGCGACGGCGTGGTGGCCGAGCTGCTGTATGCGCCCGGCGACCAGGTGACCGAAGGCTCCGAGCTGCTGCGCCTGGAAAGCTGAGCCCGCAGACAAGACAGTTTTGCGCAAAAGTCGCGCGTGGGCGTCGCCAGGCCGTTAGGCTTGGCCACCTATGCGAGTGACTTTCTGCTGCGAAGACACCAGGCCCGACGCCTGGCTGCAAGGACTGCGCGCGGCCCTGCCGGGCGCCGAGGTGGACATCTGGTCGCCGGGCGCGCCGCAGGCCGACTACGCTCTGGTCTGGGCGCCACCCCAGCGCTTCATCGACGAGCAGCCGGGCCTCAAGGCCCTGTTCAACATCGGCGCCGGTGTCGATGCGCTGCTGCCGCTGCGCCTGCCGGCCGACCTTCCCGTCTACCGCCTGGAGGACGCCGGCATGGCCGTGCAGATGGCCGAATATGTCTGCCAGGCCGTGATCCGCTTCTTCCGCGGCCTGGACGGCTATGAGGCCGACATGGCCGCCGGCCTGTGGCAGCACCGGCCCAATCCCCGGCGTGCCGACTTCCCCGTGGGCGTCATGGGGCTGGGCCGCATGGGCGAGCGCGTGGCGCGCGCGCTGGCGGTGTTCGATTTCCCCGTCAACGGATGGAGCCGTACGCCGCATGCCATCGACGGCGTGCGGGGCTTCTGCGGCCCGCAGGACTTCGACGCCTTTCTGCGCGCTACCCGCATCCTCGTCAACCTGCTGCCGCTGACGCCCGAGACCGACAGCATCATCGACGCGCGCAGCCTGGCCCTGCTGCAGCCGGGCGCCTATGTGATCAACGTGGGACGCGGCGGCCATGTGGCGGACGAGGACCTCGTCGCCGCCATCGACGGGGGCCATGTGTCCG
Source organism: Delftia sp. WSY_22 (assembly GCF_043104185.1). Taxonomy (NCBI): domain Bacteria; kingdom Pseudomonadati; phylum Pseudomonadota; class Betaproteobacteria; order Burkholderiales; family Comamonadaceae; genus Delftia; species Delftia sp. WSY_22. Next base: position 140,437 of record NZ_JBICKN010000056.1, on the reverse strand, counting down.
GCGCGTTGCTCGATGTGTTCCGCACCGAGCCGCTGCCCGACGGCCATGCCTTCTGGCGGCATCCGCGCATCACGCTCACGCCCCACACTTCGGCGCGCACCCTGGCGCGCGACAGCGTGGAGCAGATCGTGGGCAAGGTCGCGGCGCTGAGCCGGGGCGAGGCCGTGAGCGGCCGCGTGGACCTGCAGCGCGGCTACTGACGGGCGCGCTCAGTCCAGCGTCACGCCGGTGCTGCGCACCAGCGCGCCCAGGCGCTGGGAATCGCTCCTGATCAAGGCGCCGAATTCGGCCGCCGTGCCGCCCACGGCCGGCGTGCCGATGGCCTCCCAGCGCGTGCGGAAGGCCGGGTCCTTGAAGACGGCGTTGACCGTGGCATTGAGTTTGTCGATGGCGGCGGGCGGCGTGCCCGCGCGCACGGCAATGCCATGCCAGCCCGTGATCTGGTAGCCGGGCACGCCGGCCTGGGCCATGGTGGGCACGTCGGGCAGCACCTTGCTGCGCTCTGCCGAGGTGACGGCCAGCGGGATCAGGCGCCCGCCCTGGATGTGCTGCAGCGAGCTGCCCACGATGTCGAACATCACGCCCACCTGGCGGCCAGCGCCTGCGGAGTGACCGGCAGGGCTCGGTGGTCGGCCGGCTGCTTGTAGGCGCCGTTGGGGGCCACGGTGATGATCAGTGGGTCGTTCCACTGCGAGGTGGGTGACGTGGGCGACGCGGTTGACGCGGTTGACGTGGGGACCGGCGTGCTCATGGCGTGTCCTGTGCCTGCTCCGGCACCGGCAGCTCGCTGGCCAGCAGGGCCAGGCCCTGGCGCAGCAGCGCGTCGTAGCGTGCACGCTCGGCCAGGCGGCGGTCCTCGGGCCAGTCGAAGAAGCCCTTGCCGGTCTTCATGCCCAGATCGCCGCGCGCCACGCGATCGCGCAGGGCCTGGGCCGGCACATCGGTGTTGGACAGCGTGGGGTACATGGTGGCGGCCGCTGCGCAGTGCACCTCGATGCCTGCATGGTCGCGCTGCAGCACGGGACCGGCTGCCAGGAAGCGGAAGCCGAAGCCGAAGCGCACGGCGGCATCCACATCCTCGGGCGAGGCAATGCCCTCGTCGATGAGGGCGAAGGCCTCGCGCGACAGCGCATGCTGCATGCGGTTGGCCAGAAAGCCGGGCTTGTCCTTCTTCACCAGCACCGGCACGCTGCCGCAGCCGCGCATGAAGCCGTACAGCCACTGGCCCAGGGCCGGGTCGCTGCGCTCTCCCAGCACCACCTCCACCAGCGGCACCAAGTGGGCGGGCATGAAAAAGTGCAGGCCCAGCATGCGCTGCGCCGTGGGTAGGCCGCTGGCGATGGCGCTGATGGGAAAGCCCGAGCTGTTGCTGGCCAGCACGGCGTCGGCCGGCGCATGCGCCTCCAGTTCGGCGAACAGCGCCTGCTTGGCGTCCAGCCGCTCGGTGATGCATTCCACCACCAGGGCCACGCCGTCCCAGGCCACATCCTCCAGCGCCGCGCAGACCGAGACCTGGGACGCGCACCGGGCAAAGCCGGCCGTGGCCAGCTCGATGGCAATGTGCTGCAGCAGCAGCTCGCGCCGTGCCGCGCCGGGGTCGACCACGGTCACCAGGGCGCCGCCCCGGGCCAGGACCACGGCCACATCGGCACCCATGGTGCCTCCCCCGACGACCACCGTGCGCGCGTGGCGCGGCGAACTGCTGTGCATGCTGTCTCCTGCTGATTTCATGGATTTGAGGCGCAGTCTAGGTAGCCGTCATTGAACGGTAAAGACGCATTTTTCGATAAACTGATCGGCCATGAAGATCAATTGGTCGGCCCGCGAGGTCGATGTCTTTCTGGCGCTGGCCGATTCGCTGAGCTTTCGGCGCACGGCGCTGCAGATGCACCTGTCGCAGTCGGCCGTCTCGGGCACGCTGGCGCGGCTGGAAGAGATGCTGGGCGCGCGCCTGTTCGAGCGCACCACGCGCGCCGTGGAACTGACCCAGGCCGGCGAGGTCTTCGCCGAGCAGGCGCGCATCCTGCGCCACCAGATGGACGAGACCGTGCGCCGCGTGCAGGAGGTGGCCCAGGTGCAGGTGGGGCGGCTGGCGCTGGCGGCCCTGCCTTCGCTGGCCGCGGGCCTGCTGCCCCGCGTGCTGGCGCGCTTCGCGGCCGAGCATCCGGGCGTGCACCTGGAGCTGTTCGACAGCCTGGCCGGGCCGGCCTTCGACATGGTGCGCGCGGGCCGCGTGGACTTTGCGCTCACGGCGGCCAACCCCGCCTATGCCGACCTGGACTACCTGCCGCTGGCCTCCGACCGCTTCGTGCTGCTGCTGGGCCGCGGCCATGCGCTGGCGCGCGGGCGCGGCGATCTGGGCTGGGCCGACGTGGCCCATCTGCCCCACATCTCCATGCCGGCCGGCACCAGCGTGCGGCAGTACGCCGACGAGGCCCTGCTGACCCACGGCATACGCTTTGCGCCCCAGTACGCCGTGGAGCACCTGGCCACCATCGCGGCCATGGTGGCTGCCGATCTGGGCGTGAGCGCGCTGCCGCTGCTGGCCGCGCAGGTGGTGCAGCGGCCGGAGGTGGTGGCGCGCCCGCTGGCACGGCCGGTGCTGCGCCGCCCCATCGGCCTGGTGCGCCTGAGCGGCCGCCGCCTGTCGCCGGCTGCCGCGCGCATGGTGGAGATGCTGCGCGAGGAAATGGCGGCCCTGCCGGGCTGAACGGGGCGCTGGCAGCCGTTGTGCATGGCCCGGCAGGATATGGGGTGGTGCCCGGACCTGCAAGACTGGACAATAGGGGCCGTACCCGTCATCCCGGTGAGAACACCCCATGAGCATTCCTTCCCGCGTCAAACTCGTCGATGTAGGCCCCCGCGACGGCCTGCAGAATGAAAAACAGCCCGTGCCCGCCGCCGTCAAGATCGAGCTGGTGCACCGCCTGCAGGAAGCCGGCCTCAAGGAAATCGAGGTCACCAGCTACGTCAGCCCCAAATGGGTGCCGCAGATGGCCGACAACGCCGAAGTCATGGCCGGCATCGTCCGCCGCCCCGGCGTGCGCTACAGCGTGCTCACGCCCAACATGAAGGGCCTGGAGGCCGCGCTGTCGGCGCCGCGCGAACTGTGGCCCGACGAGATCGTGGTCTTCGGCGCAGCCAGCGAGGCCTTCAGCCAGAAGAACATCAACTGCTCCATTGCCGAAAGCATCGACCGCTTCGCCCCCGTGGCCGAGGCCGCACGCGCCCAGGGCATCTACGTGCGCGGCGCCATGAGCTGCACCGTGGGCTGCCCCTACGAAGGCGAGATCGCCCCCGAGCGCGTGGCCTACCTGGCCGGCCTCATGAAGGGCATCGGCGTGCAGCATGTGGGCGTGGCCGACACCATCGGCGTGGGCACGCCCGTCAAGGTGCGCAAGGCCATCGAGGCCACGCTGCAGCACTTCGCCATCGACGATGTCTCGGGGCACTTCCACGACACCTACGGCCAGGCCGTGTCCAACACGCTGGCCGCGCTGTCGCTGGGCGTGTGGCAGTTCGACACCTCGGTGGCGGGCCTGGGCGGCTGCCCCTACGCCAAGGGCGCCACGGGCAATGTGGCCACCGAGGATGTGGTCTACATGCTGCAGGGCATGGGCATAGAGACCGGTATCGACCTGGACAAGCTGATTGACGCCGGCCAGTTCATCAGCGACCACCTGGGCCGCCCCACGCAGTCGCGCGTGGCCAAGGCTCTTTTGACGAAACGCGCCAGCGCGGCGGCATGCGAGGCGGTGTGAGCATGTGCGGATCTGAACTCCACCATCTTCCCGAAGGCGTGCAGCGCGTGGCGGCCTTCCTGCAGCAGGCCGGCCACGGCGAGGGCCCGCGCATGCTGGACGGCGCGGCGCGCACGGCCCAGGAAGCGGCCGACCAGCTGGGCATCCTCGTGGGCCAGGTGGCCAAGAGCATCATCTTCCGCCGCCGCAGCGACGGCGTGGCCGTGCTGGTCGTGGCCTCGGGCGACCGCCGCGTGGACGAGAAGAAGGTCGCCGCCCTGGTCGGCCCCGTGGGCCGTGCCGACGCCGATTTCGTCAAGGCGCAGACGGGTTTTTCCATCGGCGGCGTCAGCCCCGTGGCCCATGCCAACACGCCCGTGACCCTGGTGGACCGGGAACTGCAGCGCTTCGACACCGTCTGGGCGGCCGCCGGCCATCCGCATGCGGTGTTCGCGGCCACGCCGGCCGCGCTGCAGGCCCTGGCCGGTGCGCCCTGGGCCGACGTGGTGCAGGAGGTGGCGGCATGATGGGCCCCAAGGAAATGCTGGCCCACAAGGCCGGCGCAGCCTTCGCTGCGCGCGCTGACGACGAGCCCGTGCCATCGCCCTGCATCTCGGTCTGCCGCATGACGCCGGACCGCAGCCATTGCGAAGGGTGCTTTCGCACCATCGACGAGATCCGTGCCTGGTCCAAGTCCGATGCGTCCCAGCGCCTGGTCATCTGGAATGCGCTGCTCGAGCGTGCGGGCATCACGGTCGCCGTCCCCTAGACCCCCTGGACTGCACTGCAGGAGCCTGCCGCCATGAAGCAGATCACCTTCCATCTCGACTTCGTCTCGCCCTATGCCTGGCTGGCCTTCGAGCAACTGCCTCAGGCCCTGCAGGGCATCAGCCACCACATGCAGTACCGCCCCGTGCTGCTGGGCGCGCTGCTGCAGCGCCATGCCAACCCGGGGCCGGCCGGCATCGCGGGCAAGCGCGAGTGGACCTACCGCCATGTGAGCTGGCTGGGCCATGCCATGGGCGTGGGGCTGGACATGCCGGCCCGCCATCCGTTCAACCCGCTGCCGCTGCTGCGCCTGGCGCTGGAATGCAGCGACGACGGCACGGTCAACCGCTTTGTCGCGGGCACGGTGCTGCGCCATGTCTGGCTGGGCGGCGCCGACGCGCTGGACCCTGCGCGGCTCGACGCCCTGCGCGCCACGCTGGCGCCACAGCTGCGCACGGATGCGGCGGACAACGCCAAGCGCCTGCTGCGCGAGAACACCGACGCCGCGGCCGCGCAAGGCCTGTTCGGCGTGCCGGCCTGGGAAGTCGACGGCCGCCTCTTCTGGGGCCTGGACAGCCTGCCCATGCTGCGCGCCTACCTGGAAGGCGACAGCTGGTTCGACAGCGGCTGGGACGCGGCTGCAAGCGTGGAGCAAGGCCTGAAGGTTTGAATGGCGGGGCTGGAACAACGGCCCCGCCCCATGCCCAACGCCTTCAACTTCGCCGCCTCGCCCTTCGACTGCCTCACGCCCGACGAACAGGCGCTGGTGCGCGATGGCGTGGACATCGCCTACTTCCCCGAAGGCGCCGTGGTGCTGGACGCCGGCTCGGCGCCCACCCACCTCTTCGTCATCATCAAGGGCCATGTGGTGCAGACCGAGGGCGACGAGGTCCTGGCCAGCTACGGCCCCGACGACAGCTTCGACGGCCGCGCCCTGGTGGCCGGCCGCACGGGCAGCCGCTTCACCGTGGCCGAGGAGCTCATCGCCTACCAGCTTGCGCGCGAAACCGTGGGCGAGCTGATCGCGCGCAACACGGCCTTTGGCGCCCTGCTGTTCTCCGACCTGGGTCACAAGCTGGGCACATTGGCCCAGCGCGCCGACCGGCACGAATTGCAGTCGCTGACGCTGGCGCGCGTGGACCAGGCCTATCTGCGCGCCGCCCATGTGGTGGATGCGGCCACCGACATCGTCTCCGTGGTGCGCCTGTTCCATGCCGAGCGCACGACCAGCGTGCTGGTCTCGGGACTGCCGCAGGGCGGCCTGGGCATCTTCACGGGCACCACGCTGCAGCGCGCCATCCTCGACGGCCGCCCGCTGGAGCGGCTGGCCGTGGGCGAGTTCGCCAGCCAGCCTGTGTTCACCGTGCGCGCCGACGACCAGCTGGGCGATGCCCTGGTCGTGCTGCTGCGTGCGCGCGTGCACCGGCTGGCGGTGCTCGATGCACAGGGCCAGGTGCTGGGCATCCTGGAGGCGCTGGACCTGTTCAGCTTCCTGGCCAACCACTCCCACCTCATCACGGTGCAGATCGAGCAGGCTGCCGACCTGCAGGCGCTGGAGCAGGCGGCCGCCCAGATCACGCGCCTGGTGGCCGCCCTGCACCGGGGCGGCACGCGCATTGCCCTCATGGCGCGCCTGGTGCAGCAGCTCAATGCCCGTTTGTTCGAGCGTGCCTGGCAGATGCTGGCGCCGCCGGACTTGGTGGCCCACAGCTGCCTCTTCGTCATGGGCAGCGAGGGGCGCGGCGAGCAATTGCTCAAGACCGACCAGGACAACGGCCTGCTGCTGCGCGACGGCTATGCGCCGCCCCAGGACCTCGATGCCATCTGCGCGCGCTTTTCCGCGCAGCTGCAGCGCTTCGGCTACCCCGAATGCCCGGGCGGCATCATGCTCAGCAATCCGCTGTGGCGCGGCACGGTGGCCGACTTTGGCCGTCGTGTGCGCGAATGGCTGATCCTGCCCAGCCCGCAAGGGCTGATGCACCTGGCCATCTTTCTGGATGCCCACGCCGTGGCAGGCGATGCAGCCTTGCTCGCGCAGGTTCGGCGGGACCTGATGGCGCTGGCCCTGGACAGCGACGCCCAGGTGGCGCGCTTTGCCTCGGCCGTCGACGCCTTCGCGCACGAGCCGGGCAGCTGGTGGGAGCGGCTGCTGGGCCGTGGTGACGAGGGGGCGCCCGTGCACCTCAAGAAGGCCGGCATCTTTCCCATCGTCCACGGCGTGCGCAGCCTGGCGCTGGCCCACCACATCGCCGCCACGGGAACGGCCGAGCGCCTGGCGGCCCTGGTGGCCGAAGGCGTGCTCGATGAAGTCCAGGGCCGCGAACTGCTTGAAGGACTGCACTTTCTCATGGGCCTGCGCCTGCAGGCGGGCCTGGCCGAGATCGACCTGGGCCGGCCCGTCACCGGCCATGTGGACCCGGCGCGCCTGAGCAGCCTGGAGCGTGATCTGCTCAAGGACACGCTGGCCGTGGTGCGGCGCTTTCGGGAACTGCTGCGCCAGCGCCTGCGGCTGGACGCGGTATGAGCGCGGCACCCCTGTCGAAATGGGTGGCGGGCCTGCGGCGCAACTGGCAGCGGCGCAGGCTGGCGGACCCCGCCTATGACTTCCTTTTCGGTGCGCCGCCGCCCGGCGAATGGGTGGCGCTGGACTGCGAGACCACGGGCCTGGACGTGCGCTGCGACGAGATCGTCTCCATCGGCGCCGTGCGCATCGTGGGAGAGCGCATCCTGTCCAGCGAGCGCCTGGAGCTGCTGGTGCGCCCCTCGCGCAGCGTGCCCGGCGACAGCGTGCGCATCCACCGCCTGCGCGAGCGCGACCTGGCCCGGGGCCTGGCCATCGAGGACGCGCTCGCGCAGCTGCTGCGCTTCATCGGCAGCCGCCCGCTGGTCGGCTACTACCTGGAATTCGACGTGGCCATGATCGAGCGCGTGCTGCGCCCCTGGCTGGGCACGGGCCTGCCCAACGAGCGCATCGAGGTCTCGGCCCTGTACTACGACCACCGCTTCCGGCAGCTGCTGCCCTGGCAGCAGCAGGCGCCCGAGATCGACCTGCGCTTTGCCACGCTGATGGCCGATCTGGGCCTGCCCCGGCGAGAGGCCCACGACGCGCTCAACGACGCCGTGATGGCAGCGCTGGCCTTCATCAAGCTGCGCAGGCTGGCCGGCGGGACGCCGGCCGCGCTGCATCAGCGCAAGGCGGACGGCGAATAGCCGAAGCGCGCACGGAAGCGCTCCGAAAAGCGCGCACGCGACTGGTAGCCACAGGCCTGGGCGATGTGTTGCAGGCTCCAGCCGGTGGTCTGCACCAGCAGCATGGCGTGGTGCATGCGCGTGTCCACCAGCAGTTCCTCGAAGCGGACGCCCTCGCCGGCCAGGCGCCGGCGCAGCGTGGCCTCGCTCATGGCCAGCGCGCTGCCGGCACTGTGCGCTGTCCAGTGCTGCTGGGGCGCCTGGGCAATGAGGGTGCGCAGGCGCGAGGCCGTGCCGGGCGGGCCCGCGCGGCGCAGGATGTGGCCGCGCTCCGCGAGCGCGGCGAGCAGGTCCATCAGCCGGTAGCGCAGCCGTTCGTCGCTGAGAGTCGGCGACGGCACGCTGGCCAGCACCTGCCGCAGAGCGTCTTGCAGGTCGTCGTCCAGCGGCAGTTGCCGAAAGGCCTGCTCGTCCAGCGGCAGCGCTGCGGGCTGGGCGCGTGTGCGGTGGAACGCCTCCAGCAGCTCGGGCGACAGTGCCAGCAGCACGGAGCGAAAGGGCTGTCCGCCGCTGCCCGGTGTCTTCATCAGATCGGCGCTGGTATGCGCCTGCACCAGCAGCAGGCAAGAGGGCGTGTCCACCGTGGTCTGGTGGCTGCCGTCGTGCAGGTCCAGCCTGCCTGCCGCCACCAGCAGCAGGCAGGCTTCATGGAACAGGAAGCGCGGCGTATGCCGGGCCTGGCGCAGGCTGGGCTGCGCCAGGCTGCACAGGCCGGCCCGCACCACGGGGGCGGCAGAAGGCAGCAGCCAGTGGCTGCCGGGCACCGGGTTGCCGTTCAGGTTCAAGCGGCGCAGACCGCAGGGTTCAGGCTGTACAGGCCGGTGATGCTGGCTTTGCCCAGCACCTGGCCGGCTTGCAGCGCCGCGCGCACATTGGCGCCGGTCAGTTCGCCGGAGACGGCCAGCGTGGGCGTGGCCAGCGCATAGACGGTGAAGACGTAGTGGTGGACGATGCTGTCGTTCCACGGGGGGCAGGGGCCGTCGTAGCCGTAGTAGTCGCCCTTCATCTGCTCGTCGCCCGCGAACCAGCCCGTGTAGTCGTTGATGCCGTGGCGCAGGCCGCCGGGGGCGGCCGGGCCGCTCTTGCCGCGCGGCGTGACGCCGTCGGACTGGGCACCTGCCGCGATCTCGGTGGTGGCGGCCGGAATGTCCAGCAGCAGCCAGTGGAAGAAGTCCACGCGCGGCAGGCTGGCCGGCACTTCGCGGCCTTCCTGGTTCACATCGTCGCCGCGGCTGGGCACGTCGGGATCGTGGCAGACCACGACGAAGGACTGCGTGCCCGCCGGTACGCCGCTCCAGGCAAGGTGCGGATTGCGGTTGGACGACAGCGCCACGTGGGATGCCGCATCGGGCACGGCGAACGCGAATTCGCCGGGGATGGCCTGGCCGTCCTGGAAGCTTTGGCTGGTGAGTTGCATGTCGGATGGATCCTGTGCGTTGAAGAGAGAAGTCATGCTGCACGAAGCGCTCGGCAGACCCCCGAGTCTAGGTGCGGGGAAAACGCAGGACATCGCCCATCCGCTCAAAAGGCTTCTCCAGCCGATCAAACTGAGTGTCTCTGGTGTGGCGAGGGATGAAAAAAAGCCGGGCGCATGGCCCGGCTTGTGCGTGGTTGCCGCTTCGGCAGCTCAGTGGCCGGAGGCGCCCGAAGCTCCCAGACCCGTTTCCGAACGCACCTGCTGCGCGGGGAACACGGCGCGTTCCCTGGCGGCCTGGGCACTCTTGTCGAGCACCGAGAACAGCCACACGCCCACGAAGCCGATGGTCATGGAGAACAGCGCGGGCGATGCATAGGGGAACCAGGCCGAGCCTGCAGGGTTGCCCAGCGTGGCTTCCCAGACCGGGGGCGAGACGATGGTCAGGCCCACCGAGGACGCCAGGCCCATGAAGCCGCCGATCACGGCGCCCTTGGTCGTGCAGTCCTTCCACAGCACCGACAGCAGCAGCGGGGGGAAGTTGGCCGAGGCCGCGACCGCGAAGGCCAGCGACACCATGAAGGCGATGTTCTGCTTCTCGAACACGATGCCCAGCAGCACGGCGATGGCGCCCAGCGTCAGCGTGGTGATGCGCGAGACGCGCAGCTCAGCGGCGCTGTCGGCCTTGCCCTTCTTGATCACGGTGGCGTACAGGTCATGCGACACGGCCGAGGCGCCCGACAGCGTCAGGCCCGCGACCACGGCCAGGATGGTGGCGAAGGCCACGGCCGAGATGAAGCCGTAGAACACGTCGCCGCCCACGCTCTTGGCCACCAGCACGGCCGCCATGTTGGCCGTGCCCGCGCCGCCGTGGATCACGCCCTTGACCGTGTCGGCCATCTCGGGGTTGGTCAGCACCAGGGTGATGGCGCCGAAGCCGATGATGAAGATCAGCACGTAGAAGTAGCCGATCCAGGTCGTGGCCCAGAACACGCTCTTGCGCGCTTCCTTGGCGTCGGGCACGGTGAAGAAGCGCATCAGGATGTGGGGCAGGCCCAGCGTGCCGAACATCAGCGCCATGCCGAAGCTGATGGCCGAGATCGGGTCCTTGATGAAGCCGCCCGGGCCCATGATGGCCAGGCCCGCCTTGGCGGCGGCCGAGGGGTCGGCGCCGTTGTTGGCAGCGATCTCGGAGCGCACGCGCACGCCTTCGGCGAACAGCGCCTCGGGGCTGAAGCCGTACTTGGCCAGCACCATGAAGCCCATGAAGGTCACGCCTGCCAGCAGCATGCAGGCCTTGATGATCTGCACCCAGGTCGTGGCCGTCATGCCGCCGAACAGCACGTAGATCATCATCAGGCCGCCCACCAGCACCACGGCGATCCAGTAGTCCAGGCCGAACAGCAGCTTGATCAGCTGGCCCGCGCCCACCATCTGCGCGATCAGGTAGAAGGCCACCACCACCAGCGTGCCGCTGGCCGCGAAGGCGCGGAACGGCGTCTGGGAGAAGCGGTAGCCGGCCACGTCGGCGAAGGTGAACTTGCCCAGGTTGCGCAGGCGCTCGGCCAGCAGGAAGGTCAGGATGGGCCAGCCCACCAGGAAGCCGATGGAGTAGATCAGGCCGTCATAGCCGCTGGCCATGACCGAGGCCGAGATGCCCAGGAAGGAGGCGGCCGACATGTAGTCGCCCGCAATCGCCAGGCCGTTCTGGAAGCCCGTGATGCCGCCGCCGGCCGTGTAGAAATCGGCCGCCGACTTGGTGCGGCCCGCGGCCCACTTGGTGATCCACAGCGTGGCCACGACGAAGGCCGTGAAGAGAATGATGGCGGTCCAGTTGGTGGCCTGCTTGGCGGCCACGCCGACATCGCCGCCGGCGGCCAGCACGGGCCCCGTCAGGGCCAGCGCCACGGCGGGCGCCAGCAGCATGCGTTGTGCGGAATTCTTCATTTCGTGGCGTCCTTCAGGATGTCCTGGGTGAGCTTGTCGTACTCGCCATTGGCACGGCGCACGTAGAGGCCGGTGACGATCACCGAGAACACGATCACGCCCATGGCGATAGGAATGCCCAGCGAGGTCACGCCCGCGCCAATGGGCTGGGCCAGAAAGGATTTGTCGAAGGCAATCAGCGCGATATAGCCGTAATAAACGACCAGCATCAGCAGCGTCAGAAAAAGGCCCAGGCGATTGCGTCTGGACCGCAGCTCCTGGTATTTGGGATGGCGCTGTATCTTGTCTACCACCGGATCGGTCATGGTTTGTCTCCTGAAGTTGGAATCGCGGCGGCAGCCCCATGGATCTGCAGCCTTGCGGCGCATTCTGGAAAGCGCTTCTGACCGAGTGCTTACGCAGTGCAGCATGGTTTGCCAGGGTTTTTACGGTGCTTTTCACATGGAAAAAGACGGCATCAGGGTTGCTGCTGAGTTAGTAAGAAATCGTTCAGTTCGCCGTCAATTTCTGTAAGAGGTGAGTCAGATTCGCGTCAGCAGGCAGGCGGATAGTGAATCGGCGGGCCTATGGCAAGCCCGCTAAATATTCAATAAATCAAGGAGACAGACATGGCTATCAACGCATCGCAAGGCGCGGGGGTCAAGGCGACCCCGCGGCCCATGACTCCGGAAGAACGCAAGGTGATCTTTGCCTCGTCGCTAGGCACGGTATTCGAGTGGTACGACTTCTATCTCTACGGATCGCTGGCGGCCATCATCGCCAAGCAATTCTTCAGCGGGCTCGATGCGGGATCGGCCTTCATCTTCGCGCTGCTGGCCTTCGCGGCCGGCTTCATCGTGCGGCCCTTCGGCGCACTGGTGTTCGGGCGGCTGGGCGACATGATCGGCCGCAAGTACACCTTCCTCGTGACCATCCTGATCATGGGCCTGTCGACCTTCATCGTCGGCATCCTGCCCACCTACGCCAGCATCGGCGTGGCGGCGCCGGTGATCCTCATCGGCCTGCGCATGCTGCAGGGCCTGGCCCTGGGCGGCGAGTACGGCGGTGCGGCCACCTATGTGGCCGAGCACGCGCCGCACGGCAAGCGCGGCGCCTACACCTCGTGGATACAGACCACGGCAACGCTGGGCCTGTTCCTGTCGCTGCTGGTGATCCTGGGCGTGCGCACCTCCATCGGCGAGCAGGCCTTCGCGGACTGGGGCTGGCGTATTCCCTTCCTGCTGTCCATCGTGCTGCTGGGCATCTCGGTGTGGATCCGCATGACGCTGTCCGAGTCGCCAGCCTTCCAGAAGATGAAGGCCGAGGGCAAGGTCTCCAAGGCTCCGCTGTCCGAGTCCTTCGGCCAGTGGCGCAACCTCAAGATCGTGATCCTGGCGCTGATCGGCCTGACCGCCGGCCAGGCTGTCGTCTGGTACACGGGCCAGTTCTATGCGCTGTTCTTCCTGACCCAGCAGCTCAAGGTCGATGCGGTGACGGCCAACCTGCTGATCGCGGCGGCGCTGATCATCGGCACGCCGTTCTTCGTGATCTTCGGCTCGCTGTCCGACAAGATAGGCCGCAAGCCCATCATCATGCTGGGCTGCGTGCTGGCCGTGGTGACCTACTTTCCCGTGTTCAAGGCGCTGACCGAGGCGGCCAACCCCGACCTGGCCGCGGCCCAGGCCAAGAGCAAGGTGGTGATCGTTGCCGATCCCAAGGAATGCTCGTTCCAGTTCAATCCCACGGGCACTTCCAAGTTCACCAGTTCCTGCGACGTGGCCAAGCAGCTGCTGGCCGCCGGCTCGGTCAGCTATGACTCCGAGGACGCAGCGCCCGGCAAGACGGCCTTCATCCGCATCGGCAGCACCGAGATCCCCTCGTTCTCCGTCAAGGGCCTGAGCCCCGAGGAAGCCAAGGCCAAGGACGCCGAGTTCAAGAAGACCGTGGCCAAGGTGCTGGCCGAGGACGGCTATCCCACCAAGGCCGACCCTGCGAAGATGAACAAGGTGATGATGGTCGCCATCCTGACCTACCTGGTCATCCTCGTGACCATGGTCTACGGCCCCATCGCCGCCATGCTGGTGGAGCTGTTCCCCACCCGCATCCGCTATACCTCCATGAGCCTGCCGTACCACATCGGCAATGGCTGGTTCGGCGGCCTCCTGCCCACCATGTCGTTCGCCATCGTGGCCCAGACCGGCAACATGTACAGCGGCCTCTGGTATCCCATCGTCATCGCGGGCGCCACGGCCATCATCGGCACGCTGTTCCTGCGCGAGACCAAGGATGTGGATATCTACGCGAATGATTGAGGGCTCCCCCTGAGGCGCTGACGCGCCTTCCCCCGTATGCACGGCGCCTTCTCTCGCTTCGCGGGAGGGGGACGACGCCATCGCCGCGAGGCGGCTCTTGCTCGGCGTCTCTGAGTTGGGGCCGCGCCGGTTGCATGCGGTGTGCGCAGTATCCGACTGTGTTTTGTGGCGCTGCATTGACGAAAGCCCATGGCGGTTTGCCATGGGCTTTTTTCGTATGGCGCTTCTACTGGTTTTCCATGTCATGCCTGTGGCAGCAAAGCATCAGATCGCGCATTTTCAGAGGCGGCCGTACATTTTTTGACATGCCCGCACCTAGAATTCGCAGCAGCCGCAAATGGCACTGATCTAGAGCCGGAGTCGGCCCTGAGATTTCAAGAATACCCACTCAACAATCCCAAGGAGATGCCGAGATGATCAAGATGAACCGCGTTGCCCTGGCCGTGCTGGCCGTGCTGGGTTCCACCACCGTGATGGCGCAAAGCAGCGTCACGATCTATGGCCGTATCAACACCACGATCGAGCGCCAGAAGATCGGTGACGAAAGCGTCAGCAAGATGGAGAACAACTCCTCGCGTTGGGGCATGCGCGGTGTCGAAGATCTGGGCGGCGGCCTGAAGGCCGGCTTCGTGCTGGAAAGCGGCTTCGCTTCCGACACCGGCATGGGCTCCTCCTCCACCGGCGCGCTGACCTTCGGCCGCCAGAGCGAAGTGAACCTGTCGGGCAACTTCGGTATGCTGCGCCTGGGCAACTTCTTCCCCGGCTCGTACTTCGCCACGGCCGACTACGTGAGCATGCACAACCATGACACGGGTTCGTCCTCCGACGCGCTGTACTTCGATCCCGTCTGGTTCGCCAGCGGCCTGGGCACCGCCAACAAGATCTCCTACACCACGCCCAACTTCGGCGGCCTGACGGTGGAAGGCTCGGTCTCCATGCACGAGAAGGCCACCGCCCTGGCCAAGAAGAAGAACGGCTACGACCTGGCCGCCAACTACAACGTGGGCCCCCTGGCCCTGGGCGCCGGCTACAGCCAGTTCGACGAAGACAAGCAGCTGGCCTTCCGCGCTGCCTACACTCTCGGCCAGTTCGTGCTGGGCGGCTACTACCAGCGCAACGACGAAGAAATCCGCGGCACGCGCAACAACTTCCGTCTGTCGGGCATGTACACCCTGGGCGCTTCCGAGTTCCACGTGAACCTGGGCCACGCCAACAAGTGGAGCAACATTGCCGACTCCGGCGCCAACCAGTGGACCCTGGGCTACAACTACAACCTGAGCAAGCGCACCAAGGTCTACGGCTACTACACCAAGGTGGACAACAAGGCCGGCGCCAACTACATGACCGGCGTGAAGGGCGCGGACTTCTCGTCCTTCGCCGTCGGCGTGCGCCACGCATTCTGATCGCCGCGCGGCGTAAGCCGCGAGCAAAGCAGGTCTGTTCCAATCAGCACCTGCCTGCCATCAGGCCTCGTACCGAAAGGTGCGGGGCCTTTTTGTCTGGGCCCGTCTTTTCACAGCCTGATCAAGGAAATACCCATGAGGATCATCGCGGCCGGTTGCCTGGCCTTTGTTGTCGTGTCGCTGCTGGCCATCACCCAGGTGAAGGGCGTGCCGGACGGGCAGGCCATGCCTGCCTCCGTGCAGATGGCCAAGTAAGGCCTTGAAAGAGGCACGAGCCCCGGACTGGTTCCGGGGTTTTTTTATGGTCGCGCGGATTTGTTGAGGAGGCGTTTTGTGTTTAACCTGTATGAAAATACAGGTATTGAGAAGCGTCCGATGCCTGACGCATGGACTGCCTAGAATGTTTGGCTCCCACTGACCACACAACATCCATGACGCACGGTCTGATTCGAATTCGCGGCGCACGCCAGCACAATCTCCAGAACCTGGATCTCGACATCCGTACCGGCGAGCTGACCGTGGTCACGGGGCCCAGCGGCTCGGGCAAGTCCAGTCTGGTGTTCGATACCCTGTATGCCGAAGGCCAGCGCCGCTATGTCGAGACCTTCTCGGCCTATGCGCGGCAGTTCCTGGACCGCATGGACAAGCCGGCCGTGGACCGTGTGGAAGGTGTGCCGCCGGCCATCGCCATCGACCAGACCAATCCCGTCCGCAACTCGCGCTCCACCGTGGGCACGATGACCGAGCTCAACGACCACCTGAAGCTGCTGTTCGCGCGCGCAGCCCAGCTGTTCGACCGCGACACCGCCGTGCCCGTGCGCCACGACACGCCCGACAGCGTGCTGGAGGAGCTGGCCGAGCGTTGCCGGCAGGCCGGTGATCCGCGCATCGCCATCACCTTCCCCGTCGAGCTGCCCGCCAACACCACGGCCGCCGAGGTGGAGCAATGGCTGTCGGCCAGCGGCTTCACCAAGGTCCAGGCCGAGCGCGAGGCCGAGAAGGCCGGCGCCGTGGAGCCTGCCGCAGACGCCAAGGGCAAGAAGGCCAAGGCGGCGGCGCCGCTCAAGGTCAAGATGCTGGACGTGGTGGCCGACCGCTTCCGCCTGGGCAACGTCGAGCGTGCCCGCGCCTACGAGGCCATCGAGGTGGCACTCAAGCGCGGCAGCGGCCACATGACGGTCTATGTGCTGCCTGAATCCGCCGTGGAAGCCGCAGGTGCCCAGCCCACCGAGCCCCAGCTGTGGAAGTTCTCGCTGGGCCTGCACTGCCCCGAAAGCGGCCTGAGCTACCAGGAGCCGATTCCCTCGCTGTTCTCCTTCAACTCCGCCGTGGGCGCCTGCGAGGCCTGCCGGGGCTTTGGCCGCGTGATCGGCGTGGACTGGGGGCTGGTCATCCCCAACGACAAGCTCACCCTGCGCACGGGTGCCATCAAGCCCGTGCAGACGCCGGCCTGGAAGGAGATCCAGGACGACCTGATGCGCCACGCCGAGGCCGAAGGCATTCCGCGCGACACGGCCTGGGCCAAGCTCACCGACGCGCAGAAAAGCTGGGTGCTGGACGGCTCGCCCAACTGGAATGGCAAGTGGACCCAGACCTGGTACGGCATCAAGCGCTTCTTCGAATACCTGGAGAGCAAGGCCTACAAGATGCACATCCGGGTGCTGCTGTCCAAGTACCGCAGCTATACCGAATGCCCCACCTGCGGCGGCGCGCGCCTGAAGACCGAAAGCCTGCTGTGGCGCCTGGGCGGCAAGCAGGCCGCCGATGCCGTGCTGCCGCCCGGCGACGAAGGCCGCTACCGCCGCTTCATGCCGAAGGGCGTGGCCTGGAGCCGCGAGCAGCTGGACGCGCTGCCGGGCCTGTGCCTGCACGACCTGATGCAGCTGCCCCTGGTGCGGCTGCGTGATTTCTTCCAGCAGCTGGCGCCGGCTGCCGATGCCCCGCTGCATGACGGCGAGGCCCAGGCCCTCAAGATGCTGCACGCCGAAATCATGGCGCGCGTGCAGTACCTGTGCGACGTGGGCATCGGCTACCTCACGCTGGACCGCCAGAGCCGTACGCTGTCGGGCGGCGAGGTGCAGCGCATCAACCTGACCACGGCCCTGGGCACCTCGCTGGTCAACACCCTGTTCGTGCTCGACGAGCCCAGCATCGGCCTGCACCCGCGCGACATGGAACGCATCACCGAGGCCATGCAGCGCCTGCGCGATGCAGGCAACACCCTGGTCGTGGTCGAGCATGACCCGGCCGTGATGTTCGCGGCCGACCGCATGATCGACATGGGCCCCGGCCCCGGCGCGCGCGGCGGCCAGATCGTCTTCGACGGCACGCCCGACGACCTGCGCCATGCCGACACGCTGACCGGCGCCTACCTGGGCGGCCGCAAGCAGGTGGGCTTCGGCCTCAAGCGCATGGTGACCGAGTCCACGCCGCGCCTCATCCTCGAAGGCGCGCGCGAGCACAACCTGCGCAGCATCGACGTGGACTTTCCGCTGCAGCGCCTGGTCACCATCACCGGCGTCAGCGGCTCGGGCAAGTCCACGCTGATCCAGGACGTGCTGGTGCCCGCGCTGATGCGCCACTTCGGCAAGCCCACGGATGCGGCCGGCGCCTTCGAGCGCCTGCTGGGCGCCGACCACCTGAGCGACGTGATGTTCGTGGACCAGTCGCCCATCGGCAAGACGGCGCGCTCCAACCCGGCCAGCTACGTGGGCGCCTGGGACTCCATCCGCGAGCTGTTCGCCATTGCGCCGCTGTCGCGCCAGCGCGGCTACACGGCCGCCAAGTTCAGCTTCAACAGCGGCGACGGCCGTTGCCCCACCTGCGGCGGCTCGGGCTTCGAGCATGTGGAGATGCAGTTCCTCTCCGATGTCTACCTGCGCTGCCCCGACTGCAACGGCACGCGCTACCGCCCCGAGATCCTGGAAGTCACGATCGAGCGCCACGCGGCCGGCGAGTTGCAGCCGCGCAAGCTCAACGTGGCCGATGTGCTGGAGCTCACCGTGGCCGAGGCGGCCCTGCTGTTCGCCCAGGACCGCGAGGTCATCCGCGCCCTGCAGCCCATCGTCGATGTGGGCCTGGAATACGTGAAGCTGGGCCAGCCCGTACCCACGCTGTCGGGCGGCGAGGCCCAGCGCCTCAAGCTCGCGGGCTTTCTGGCCGAGGCGGCCAAGTCCCAGGCAAAGTCGAAGCAGGCGCTGGCCAAGAAGGGCACATTGTTCCTGTTCGACGAGCCCACCACGGGCCTGCACTTCGACGACATCGCCAAGCTCATGCGCGCGCTGCGCAAGCTGCTGGAGGCCGGCCATTCGCTGATCGTCATCGAGCACAACCTGGACGTGATCCGTGCCAGCGACTGGCTGATCGACCTCGGTCCCGAAGGCGGCGACGGCGGCGGCGCCATCGTGGCCCAGGGCACGCCCGAGGAGGTGCGCCAGGTGCCTGGCTCGCACACGGCCCAGGCCCTGCGCGAGTACGACCTGGCCATGGGCGTGGGCGGCGAGGCCGTGCGCGAGGTCGCCCCCATGCTCTACAAGAGCCAGCGCAAGGCGCATGCCATGTCGGGGGCGGCCGCCAGGAATGCCATCGAGATCGTCAACGCCAAGGAGCACAACCTCAAGCAGCTGTCGGTGGAGATCCCGCGCGGCAAGTTCAACGTGGTGACGGGCGTCTCGGGCTCGGGCAAGTCCACGCTGGCCTTCGACATCCTGTTCAACGAAGGCCAGCGACGCTACCTGGAGTCGCTCAACGCCTATGCGCGCTCCATCGTCCAGCCTGCGGGCCGGCCCGAGGTGGATGCCGTCTACGGCATTCCGCCCACCGTGGCCATCGAGCAGCGCCTGTCGCGTGGCGGGCGCAAGTCCACCGTGGGCACGACCACCGAGGTCTGGCACTTCCTGCGCCTGCTGTACGTCAAGCTGGGCACGCAGCACTGCATCCACGACGGCGCCGCGGTGCAGCCGCAGACGGAGGAAAGCATCGCGGCCCAGCTGCTCACGCAGTTCCGGGGCCAGACCATCGGCCTGCTGGCGCCGCTGGTGGTCAACCGCAAGGGGGTCTACACCGAGCTGGCCGACTGGGCTCGGCCACGCGGCTACACCCATCTGCGCGTGGACGGCGAATTCCTTCCCACCACGGGATTCCCGCGCATCGACCGCTTCAAGGAACACACCATCGAGCTGCCCGTGGCCAGCATCACCGTCACGGCGGCCAGCGAGCGCGAGCTGCGCGGCCACCTGGCGCAGGCGCTGGAAACAGGCAAGGGCGTGCTGCATGTGCTGTCCGGCCTGGACAACCTGGCCGATGCCATGGCCGGCGGCCGGAGCACGGCCGGCATCGGCAGCCTGCAGGTGTTCTCCACCCAGCGCGCCTGCCCGGTCTGTGCCACCAGCTATGCCGAGCTGGACCCGCGCCTGTTCTCCTACAACAGCAAGCACGGCTGGTGCCCCGACTGCGTGGGCACGGGCGTCAAGCTCACCAAGGACCAGCGCAAGGTCTATGACGACACCCTGCTGGTCGAGGACAACCGGGGCCGCGAAGTCAAGTTCGAAGGCCAGGAAATCGAGGACCTGGCCGAAGTGACCTGCCCCACCTGCCAGGGCACGCGCCTGAACGCCACGGCGCGCGCCGTGCGCTTCCATGGCGTGGGCATTGCCGAGATCGCCCAGCTGTCGGTCAACGACGTGCGCCAATGGGTGCAGGCGCTGGCGATGTCGGGCCGCGAGGCCGACATTGCCCGCGATCTCATCCCCGAGATCCAGAGCCGCCTCGAATTCCTCGAGGAAGTGGGCCTGGGCTACCTGACGCTGGACCGTGGCGCGCCCACGCTGTCGGGCGGCGAGGCCCAGCGCATCCGCCTGGCCGCGCAACTGGGCAGCAACCTGCAGGGCGTGTGCTATGTGCTGGACGAACCCACCATCGGCCTGCATGCGCGCGACAACCAGATCCTGCTCAACGCCCTGCACAAGCTGGGCGACAAGGGCAACACCCTGGTCGTGGTCGAGCATGACGAGGACACCATCCGCCGGGCCGACCACATCATCGACATCGGCCCCAGCGCCGGCATACGTGGCGGCCGCCTCGTGGCCCAGGGCACGGCGGCCGACATCATGGCGGCCGAGGACTCCATCACGGGCCGCTATCTGCTGCACGCCATGCGCCACCCGTTCCAGCCGCGCCGCTGGGTGGGCGAGGGCCAGCCGCCGCAGGCGGCCGCCGAGCTTGCCGCCGTGGCCGAACCGGTGCCGGAACCCGCGCCTGTCAAGGTATCCAAATCCAAAAAGAAGGCCGCGCCTGTCGTTGTCGACGCCGAACCCGCCTCCGACGCGCTGGGCTGGCTGACCGTGCGCGGCGCCCATTTGCACAACCTGCAGAACGTGGATGCGCGCGTGCCGCTCAAGCGCTTGGTGGCCGTCACAGGCGTCAGCGGCTCGGGCAAGTCCACGCTGGCGCGCGACGTGATGCTGGCCAATGTGGCCGCCTGGGTGGGCCAGCGCGCCACCAAGGCCGGGCGCGATGCCATGGACGCGGGCAAGGCGCCTGCGCTGTCGGGCTGCAAGGGCCTGCAGGGCTTCGAGGGCATTGACCGCGTGCTGGAAGTGGACCAGACCCCCATCGGCAAGACCCCGCGCAGCTGCCCGGCCACCTACATCGGCTTCTGGGACACCATCCGCAAGCTCTACGCCGAAACGCTGGAGGCCAAGGCGCGCGGCTACGCGGCCGGCCGCTTCTCGTTCAACACCGGCGAAGGCCGCTGCCCGGCCTGCGAGGGCCAGGGCATGCGCACCATCGAGATGAGCTTCCTGCCCGACGTGAAGGTGCCGTGCGAGGTCTGCCACGGCGCGCGCTTCAACCCCGAGACCCTGGCCGTCTCCTGGCGCGGCAAGAGCATTGGCGACGTGCTGCAGATGGAGGTGGACGAGGCCGTCGAGTTCTTCGCCAGCATGCCCAGCATCGCCCACCCGCTGCAGTTGCTCAAGGACGTGGGACTGGGCTATCTCACGCTGGGCCAGCCCTCGCCCACGCTGTCGGGCGGCGAGGCCCAGCGCATCAAGCTCGTCACCGAGCTGACCAAGGTGCGCGACGACGTGACCCGGCGCGGCAACAAGGCGCCGCACACGCTCTATGTGCTGGACGAACCCACGGTGGGCCTGCACATGGCCGATGTGGACAAGCTCATCCGCGTGCTGCATCGCCTGGTCGATGCGGGCCACAGCGTGGTCGTCATCGAGCATGACCTGGACGTGATCGCCGAGGCCGACTGGATCATCGACCTCGGCCCCGAAGGCGGCAAGGACGGCGGCCGCATCATTGCGGCCGGCACGCCCGAGGATCTGGTGGCTGCGGGCACGCACACGGGCAAGGCGCTCAAGCCCGTGCTGGCCCGTTGAGCCTCAGGCGCAGGCCACGCCTGCGCTGCGTGCGGAGCCTGCGGGCAGGCGGCTGCTCCAGAAGACCAGCACCAGGCCCACGGCCGTCAGCGCGGCGGCGGCCCAGCCCAGGTTGACCAGGCCCAGGCCACCGGCCAGGGCCAGGCCGCCGACCCAGGCACCCAGGGCATTGCCCAGGTTGAAGGACGCAATGTTCAGGCTGGAGACCAGGTTGGCGCCCTGGGGGCCGGCCTGGTCCAGCACGCGCATCTGCATGGGGGCCACCGTGGCGAAGGCCACGACGCCCAGCACGATCACATAGGCCATGGCCACGGCCTGGTTCCCGAAGGCCCAGCGGCCTGCCGCCAGCACCACCATCAGCGCCGCAATGCTCCACACCAGGGCGCGCATCACGCCCCGGTCGGCCAGCTTGCCGCCCAGCAGATTGCCGGCGGCCAGGCCCGCGCCGAACAGCAGCAGGGTCAGCGCCACCAGGCTGTCGCCCATGCGGGTCACCTGGGTCAGCAGCGGCTCCACATAGGTGTAGAGCGCGAACACGCCCGCAAAGCCGAAGGCCGTGATGCCCAGGCCCAGCCAGACCTGGCCGTTGGCCAGCACGGCCAGCTCCTGCGCCAGCGGTGTGACCTCGGGGCGGCCCTGGTCGCGCGGCACGAAGGCGGCCAGGATGGCAAAGGCCAGCACGCCGATCGCGGCCACGGCCAGGAAGGCGCTGCGCCAGCCGAACATCTGGCCGATCCAGGCGCCGGCAGGCACGCCCAGCAGGGTGGCCAGGGTCAGGCCCGAGAACATCAGCGCAATCGCCGACGCCTTCTTGTCCACCGGCACCAGTCCCGTGGCCACCACGGCGCCCACGCCGAAGAAGGTGCCGTGGGTCAGCGAGGTCAGCACGCGCGCCGACATCAGCCATTCATAGCTGGGCGCGAACGCGGCGGCCAGGTTGCCGGCGATGAAGATCAGCATCAGCGCCAGCAGCAGGCGCTTGCGCGGCCATTGGCGCGTCAGCAGCGTGAGCACGGGCGCGCCCACGGCCACGCCGATGGCGTAGCCCGAAATCAGCGAGCCCGCCGTGGGAATGCTGATGTGAAGATCCTGGCTGACCTGGGTCAGCAGGCCCATGATGATGAATTCCGTGGTGCCGATGCCAAAGGCACCGGCCGCCAGGGCGAGTAGGGAAAGAGGCATGGACGGATTCCTTGTGATCCTTGGTGTGATGTCCAGTAATGTCGCACTGCAACATACCTTTGTGTAGATGGAATAATGGAAACGGATCTGTTCCTGTGTGGAATAGATGATCCTTTTCTCGGAGACACCATGCCCGCACTTGTTCCTCTCGCCGCCGCCGACACGGGCAGCGCCGACGCCAACCGCTTTGCCGAGCTGGAAATGCTGATCCTGGTCGCCGAGCGCGGCAGCCTCTCGGCCGCTGCGCGCCACCTGGGCATCTCGCCCTCGGCCGTCAGCAAGAGCATGTCGCGGCTGGAGGCGCGCCTGGGCGTGCAGCTGCTGCAGCGCAGCACGCGGCGCCTGCATCTCACGCCCGAAGGCTGCCAGCTGTTCGAGCGCGGCAAGCGCGTGCTGGCCGACCTGGAGGAACTGGAGGCCTGCGTGGCCGTGCGCAGCGAACCACGCGGCCTGGTGCGCATCAACACCAGCTCATCGACCGGAAAAATGCTGCTCGTGCCCCTGGTGCCGCAATTGCTTCAGCGCCATCCCGGGCTGAGCCTGGAACTGAGCTTCACGGACCAGATCGTGGACCTGGTCGAGGCCGGCACCGACATCGCCGTGCGCTGGGGCCAGCTTCCGCCCTCGGACATGGTCGCGCGCTTGCTGGGCCGCACGCGCCAGGTCATCCTGGCATCACCGGAGTACCTGGCCCGCATGGGCCGGCCCCTGCATCCAGACGAGCTGGGCCACCATGTGCGCCTGGGCTGGAGCTACCAGCGCGCCATACCGCACTGGCCGTTTCTGGTGGACGGCCAGCGCGTGGCCGTCGATATCGGGGAGGTGGTGCGCGTCAACGACGGCGATGTGATGCGCGAGCTGGCGCTGCACGGCACGGGCCTGGCCCGCCTGTCGCTGTACCACGCCTGGGCCGACGTGCTCGCCGGCCGGCTGGTGCCCGTGCTGGAGGAATTCAACACGGGCGACCTGGAACCCATCCACGCCGTCTACCTGGGCAAGCCCGACCGCCTGCCCCCGCGCACGCGCGCCGTGCTCGACTTCCTGCAGGCGCATGTGGATCTGCGGCATGCGGAGCAGCTGCCGGCGCTGCCCTGAGGGGTGGCCGGCAGCGAGGGCGTCACTCCTGCTCGGCTGGCAGAGGTGCGGCGTTGAAGGACAGGTTCTCGATGATGTCGTGCAGCACGGTGGGCACTGGGTCCACGGGTGCGTCGGCCGCGTAGACGATGCCTGTACCCACGCCCTTCGGGTCAAGCAGGCGTTTGACCACCAGCACCTGTTCGGGGCGGGTGCCATTGGTGCGGGAGCTGCCTTCACCCTCGTTCACGCTGTAGACGAAGTAGTAGGAGCGCAGCAATTGGCCGTAGTTGTTGACCTTGACGCACAGGACGCCGCCCGCCAGATTGCCCCGGATCTGGTGTTCGCAACCAAACAGCCTGTCCGCCGTTTCCATCAGGCCATTGCCGTTCGCGGTGGCAGGCGTTTGCAGCTGCATATTCACCACTTCGGAAGCAACGCCTTCGCTGCCGAACGAAGTCAGCGCCCAGAGTCCCCTCAGGCTGGATGCCACGGCGGGGTAACCGAAGTTGAAACGCGAAATCGCCACTTCCTGTTCGCCGGGCAGCGTGATGAAACCCGACACGCCGCTGGTGAAGCGCATGCTGACCTGGCCCATGTTCCGGTCTTCGGAGCCCGACATCGGGCCGCTGCCCAGAAAGCGGCCGCCCTTGTAGCGGATCAGCGGAGCGGCAAAGCGGTTATTGGTCAGCGCGCCCGAGGTCATGTAGAAGGTGGGCTGGCCGCTGGGCTCGTAGGCATACATCTGCATGACCAGCGTGCCGTTCTGTGCATCGATGGCCAGCCCGCGACCCGGCTTGCCGTTGAGTTCGGAAGTCACGACCCAGGTGCCATTGCTGGGCATGAATGCGTGCGCCAGGCCGCAGCCCAGCAAGATGGCTGCTGCCAATGCTTTCTTGAACATGGTCCCTCTCTGTCTGATTAAGAAAATGCATGGGCATTCTAGCCATCGTCTTTACAAAGAGAAACAGTGTGATGGTTTTGAGTGGCTTTTGCTGGAGTCCCTGAAATGGGTTCGTACGCCGGCAATGTGCTTTCCAGCGTGCGTATTCAAACTTCTTGAAAGCGCCCGAGTTCCATCCATTCACAGGCCTGCCCTGGCATTGCCCACGGGCCGAAAGGCGCGGGCACCCTGTCCATCCCTCCCAATCGCCCAGGCACACCAGGCCGATACCGCTCCCGCAAACACCACATACAGGCACACCAGCCACGGGCTGCCACCGGCTGTCTTGACCAACGCCGTCGCAATGATGGGCGTGATGCCGGACGCGAAAATGCCCGAGAACTGGTAGACGAAGGAAATGCCGGTGTAGCGCACCTTGGCGTCGAACAGGTCGCAGAAGAGGGCGGCTTCGGGACCGTAGACCGCCGCGTAGAGAATGCCGAAGGGCACGACGATGGCGATCCATATCAGCAGCACATTGCCTCCGCTGTGGGCCATGAGCCAGAAGGCCGGGAAGGCCGAGACCGCGGTGATCAGCGATCCCCACAGATACACGCGGCTGCGGCCCAGGCGGTCGGACAGGCGGCCGAACAGCGGAATCGTGAAGCACATCACCACGGCGGCGACCATCACGCCGATGAGCGCGTCCGTGCGGCTGATCTGCAGGGTAGAGGTCAGGTAGCTGATCGAGAACACGCCGAAGACGTTGAAGAAAACGCCGTCGATATAGCGTGCGCCCATGCCCTTGAGCACATTGCCCGGATAGCGCCGCATCATGTCCATGAAAGGGATGGCCGTTTCCGCATTGCGTGCCTTGACAGCTGCGAATTCGGGCGTCTCCTTCACATGCAGGCGGATGTACATGCCCACGGCCACCATCAGGCCCGAGATCAGGAAGGCGATGCGCCAGCCCCAGGCCATGAATTGCTCTTCCGTACACAGCCAGGACAGCAGGGCCACCACGCCCGAGGCCATGAACAGGCCGATGGCCAGGCCCACCTGGGGCAGGGAGGCATAGAAGCCCCGCTTTTCCTTGGGCGCGTATTCGTAGGCCATGAGCACGGCACCGCCCCATTCGCCGCCCAGGCCTATGCCCTGGGCCACGCGCAGCAGCAGCAGCAGGATGGGCGCGGCCACGCCGATCTGCGCATGCGTGGGCAGCAGGCCGATCAGGAAGGTGGACACGCCCATGATCATCAGCGTGACCACCAGGATGCTCTTGCGCCCCACGCGGTCGCCGAAGTGCCCGAAGATCACCCCGCCCAGCGGCCGTGTGACGAAGCCCACGGCAAAGGTGGTGTAGGCCAGCAGCGTGGAGATCAGCGGATCGTCGCTGGGAAAGTACAGCTTGCTGAACACGATGCCGGCGACCACGCCGTACAGGAAGAAGTCATACCACTCGATGGTTGCGCCGATGAGCGCGGAGGTCACCACCTTGCGGATGACCCTGGGATCGGTTGCCGTCGTCATGCTGTCTCCTGGTTGTCTGTCGCATTGCCGGGATGCAGGAACGGGCAGTCATGCGACCTTGAGCTGCCCTGTCTCTTCGTACCTGTCTTCGCGAACCATGTCGGCGGCCTTCTCGGCCATCATCACCACGGGCGCATTGGTGTTGCCCGAGACCAGGGTGGGCATGACCGAGCAATCGACCACGCGCAGCCCGGCCATGCCGTGCACGCGCAGCCGCGCATCGACCACGGCCAGGGCATCGCTGCCCATGCGGCAGGTGCCGCTGGGGTGGAAGATGGTGGCGCCGTGGTTGCGGCAGAACTCCAGCAGCTCCGCATCGCTGTGCGCATCGGGGCCGGGCTTGACCTCGCGCTTCACGAAGGGGCGCATGGCCGGTGTGTCGGCAATGGCGCGTGCCGCGCGCACGGCCGCCACGTTGGTGCGGCGGTCCAGGTCGGTGGCCAGGTAGTTGGGCTGGATGGAAGGCGGCTCGAAGGCATCGCGCGAGCGGATGCGCAAGCGCCCGCGCGATTCGGGCCGCAGCTGGCAGACCGACATGGTGAAGCCCGAGTACGGATGGACCTGGCCGCCTGCCATGTCGGCCGACAGCGTGGAGACGTGGAACTGGATGTCGGGCGTGTCCGCCACGGGCCGGCCCTGCTCGTCCCTGAGCGCACGCATGAAGCAGCCGCCCTGGTTGATGCCCACGGCCAGCGCGCCCGAGCGGAACAGCAGCCACTCCAGCCCCAGCCTGGTCCTGCCCACCCAGGAATTGAGCTGGTCATTGGTGGTGATGGGCTGGCTGCATTCGTAGCCCAGGCGGATCTGAAGATGGTCCTGCAGGTTCTCGCCCACGCCCGGCAGATCGTGCACCACGGGAATCCCCAGGGACTGCGACAGCGCGGCCGGGCCTATGCCCGACAGTTGCAGCAGCTGCGGCGACTGGATGGCGCCAGCCGACAGAATCACCTCGGCCCGCGCCTGGGCCTGGCGCTCCTGCCCGCCTTGCCGGTAGCGGATGCCGGTGGCGCGCCGGCCGCGCAGCACCAGCTGCGTGGCCATGGCGTCGGTCTCTATGCGCAGATTGGGGCGGCGCCGGGCCTCGCCCAGATAGGCCTTGGCCGTACTGCAGCGCAGGCCCTTGTGGGTGGTGAGCTGGTAGTAGCCTGCGCCCTCCTGGTCGCGGCCGTTGAAGTCCTCGGTGCGGGGCACGCCGACCTGGCCTGCACCGGCAATGAAGGCCTCGATCAGCGGATGCCGGGCGCCGATGTCCGAGACCTTGAGCGGCCCGTCCGCGCCATGGTCCGGGAAGGCGCCGCGCGCATTGCCTTCGGACTTCACAAAGTAGGGCAGTACCTCCTCATACGACCAGCCCGCATTGCCCAGCGCGGCCCAGTGGTCGTAGTCCTCGCGCTGGCCGCGCACGTAGATCAGGCCGTTGATCGAACTGCTGCCGCCCAGCGTGCGGCCGCGTGGCCAGTAGATGCGCCGGCCGTTCATGTTGGGGTCCGGGTCGGTCTCGAACTTCCAGTTGTAGACGGGGCTCCACATGGTCTTGCCGTAGCCGATGGGCAGGTGGATCCAGGGCGAGCGGTCCGGCGGGCCGGCCTCCAGCAGCAGCACCCGCGTGGCCGGGTCCTCGGACAGGCGCGCGGCCAGCACGCAGCCGGCAGAGCCTGCTCCCACGATCACGTAGTCATAGCTGTCGATGGGGTCCGGCATGCAGTGGCTCCTTTTTTGTTTCTTTTGAAGGAACTATTTGTTCCTTTGAGTGAAACTTATTCGTTGCCGCCGTGGACTGCAACCCCGCGCAAACCCTTGCCGCCTCCTGGCGATCAGGCATGATCGAAAGCGTTTCCGGCCTTCCACACGACACGACACCGCCCTATGCCGCCATCCCTTGCCAGCGCTGCCCCGGACCCCACCCCTGCACGGCAGGACGAAGCGAACTCGGTCTCCGATCGCTCCCTGGCCGTGCTCGATTTCGTCACCCAGGCCGAGGCCCCGCCGGGCCTCATGGACATCGCAGCCGCGCTCAACCTGCCCAAGGCCACGGCCTCGCGCCTGTGCTCCCACCTGGAGGCGCGGCAATGGCTGCTGCGCCACGAGGGTGACCGCAGCTTCTCGCCAGGCCCCAAGCTGCTGAGCCTGGCCGTGCGCGCCCTGCAAGCCGACCCGCGCCAGGCCCTGCGCCATGAGCTGCTGTCCCAACTGGTGGCCCGTCTGGGCGAGACCTGCAACCTCACCGTGCTGGACGGCACGCGCGTGCGCTACCTGGACCGTGTCGAGACCCACTGGCCGCTGCGCATCCAGCTGGAGGCCGGATCGATGGTGCCCATCCACGCAACGGCCAGCGGCAAGCTGTTCCTGGCCCATATGCCTGCGGCCCGGCGCGCCGCCATCCTGGACAGCGTGGAACTCACCGCCTGCACGGCCAACACGCTGACCACGCCCGAGGCGCTGTCACATGAGTGCGCGCGCATCGTGCGCGAAGGCCACTCCTGCGACCGCGAGGAATTCATGCGCGGCATGATCGCCGTGGCCGTGCCCGTGCGTGATGCCAAGGGCCAGTGCCGCGCCACGCTGGCCGTGCATGCGCCGGAGGTGCGCATGCCGCTGGCGCAGGCGCTGGAGGGCCTGCCGCACCTGAAGGAAACGGCCCAGCGCATGGCCGGCCTGCTCTTCTGAGGCGCTGGGCACCCCGGAAAAAAGGCCCCCACGCTGCCCTTGCTGCGCAAGGTCCGCTGCCCACCAGGGGGGCGCTTTATGCCTTGGGGCGGCCAGGCGGCAAAAAAAGGGCCTCACTCGGAGGCCCTTGTCGTCACTGGAAGCCCAGCGTATGCGGCAACCAGGTGGACAGCGCGGGGATGAAGGTCAGCAGGCACAGCACCACGAAGTGGGCCAGCAGGAACAGCGGCATCTCACGCGTGAGATCGGTGATGGACACGCGCGTGGCCACCGAGGTCACGAACAGCAGCCCGCCCACGGGCGGCGTGATCATGCCCAGCGTCAGGTTCACGATCACCACCATGGCGAAGTGCGTGGGATCGATACCCAGGCTGAACGCAATGGGCGCCAGGATGGGCACCAGGATCATCACGCCGGGCAGCGGCTCCATGAAGATGCCGAACACCAGCAGCAGGATGTTCACCGCGATCAGGAACAGGGTGGGCGACAGCTGCCAGCTCACGATCAGCTCGGACAGGTACTGCGGAATGCCCTCCACCGTCAGCACCCAGGCAAAGGCCGCCGAAGTCGCCATCACCAGCAGCACCGAGGCCGTCAGCATGGCCGAGCGCGCCGCAATGCCCGGCAGCGCCGACCACTGCAGCGTGCGGTACACCCACTTGCCGCAGACCAGGGCGTAGAACACGGCCACCACCGAAGCCTCGGTGGGCGTGAAGATGCCGAAGCGGATGCCCACCACGATGAGCACGATCAGCATCAGCGCGGGAATCGCCTTGAAGCTGTTGATCCACATCGTGCGGCCGTCAGGGCGCGGCTCGGTGGAGCGGTAGTCGCGCTTCTTGCACACCCACCAGTTCACGGCGGCCATGGCCAGCGCGATCAGGATGCCGGGGATGAAGCCGGCCATGAACAGCCCCCCCACCGACACGTTCTCATCCTGCAGCGCGTAGATGATCATGCTCACCGACGGCGGAATGATGGGCCCCACGATGGCCGTGCTGGCCGTCAGCGCCGCCGCGTAGGAGCGCGCGTAGCCGGCCTTGTCCATCATCTTGACCATCATCGAGCCGGGGCCGGCCGCATCGGCCAGGGCCGAGCCCGAAATGCCCGAGAACAGCGTCAGCGACAGCACATTGGCATAGCCCAGGCCGCCGCGCAGATGGCCCACGAACTGCGCTGCAAAGCGCAGCAGCACATGCGTGAGCGCGCCGCCCGACATCAGCTCGGCCGCCAGGATGAAGAAGGGCACGGCCATCAGCGGAAAGCTGTCTATGCCCGTGAACATCTCCTTGAACACGATGAGCTGCGGATAGCGGCCGCCCACGAAGACGGCCAGTGCGGCGGAGATCGCCAGCGCGAAAGCCACCGGAAAGCCCAGCGTGAGCAGGACGATGATGGCGATGAAAAGCGTGATACCCATGATGTGCGTTCGAATCAGTTATTCATGGCAGAGCGATGGAACTGACACGCTCCAAAGCAGGAGACACCAAGCAAGGGCCTGGGCCGGCCGCGCCGCCCCGCAGCGAGGGTGTCGTCCCCTGGGGGAAGGCGCGCAGCGACTCAGGGGGGTCATATGGATGCGGCCGCGTCGGCATCCATCTCGTCCGACTCCGCGAACGAGCCGTCTGCGATATACCCGCGCGCAATGAACAGCAGATGCACCAGCATCAGCACGAAGCCCACGGGCATGGCCGCGTAGACGAAGGAGATGGGAATGTCCGTGGCCGCCGTGGTCTGGAAGCGCGTGGCCCAGACATACTGCGACGAGGCCACCGCCATCACCGCGCAGAACAGGCCCACGCCCAGCACCACGAGGCGGCGTAGCCACTGCGCCTTGCGCGTGCCCACCGAGCGGTGCAGGTTGTCGATGGCCACATGGCCACCGAAGCGCAGCACCAGGCCCGCGCCCAGGAAGGTGACCCAGATCATCATGTGCCGGGCCACTTCCTCGGCCCAGACAATGGAGTCGCCCGTGGTGTAGCGCAGCACCACATTGGCAAACACGATGCAGGCCATGGCCAGCAGCAGCACGATCAGCAGCCAGCGGTTGCAGGCCACAAGGGCGCGTTCGATTCGGTTGAGCATAGGAGTGGGCGAGGGCAGGAGGGGAGTGGCGCAAGGGCCGGGCTGCCGCCGGAGGTCAGATCATCGGCGCGGGCGCCGTGCGGGGCCACAGGTGTTGCCCGCAGCGGGTCGCCCTGCATTGCGGGCCGCAGCCCGCAATGCCTCAGGGGATTACTTGGCGTTGGCGATGGTGTCCAGCGTCTTCTGGCCGAACTTCTTCGCGTATTCCTTATAGGCCGGCTCCAGCGCGGTGCGGAAGGCGGCCTGGTCCACCTTCTCCACCACCTGCATGCCGTGGCTCTTGGCTTCTTCCACGCCCTTCTTCTCCACCGTGTCCACGAACACGCGCGAAGCGATGGCGCCCGACTTGGCGCCCTGCGTGAAGGCCGCCTTCTGGCTGTCGTTCAGCGTGCCCCAGAACGAGGGCGACACCAGCAGGGCCATGGGCGCGTACACGTGGGCCGTCAGCGTCAGGTGCTTTTGCACCTGCCACAGCTTGGCCGAGGCCAGCACCGAGATCGGGTTCTCCTGGCCGTCGATCGTGCCCTGCTGCAGCGCACCGATCACTTCGGGCCAGGACATGGGCGTGGGCGATGCGCCCAGCGTGCGGAAGGCCGTGATGTGCACGGGGTTCTCGGTCACGCGGATCTTCAGGCCCTTGAGATCGGCCACGCCGTTGACGGCGTGCTTGTTGTTGGACAGGTGGCGAAAGCCCTGCTCGCCCCAGGCCAGCGCGACCAGGCCGCGCTTGCTGAACTTGGCCAGCAGCTCCTGGCCGAAGGCGCCGTCCAGCACGGCGCGCGCATGCTGCGTGTCGCGGAACAGGAAGGGAATGTCCACCACGCCCACATCGGGCACGAAGTTGCTGATGGCGCCCGTGGAGACGATGGCCGCCTCCACCGTGCCCAGCTGCAGGCCCTCGATCAGCTCGCGTTCGCCGCCCAGGGCGGACGCGGGGAACTGCTTGAACTTGTAGGCGCCGTTCGTGCCCTTTTCCACCGCATCGGCCCAGGCCTGGGCAGCCGCGCCGTAGTGCGAATTCACGGCCAGGGCGTAGCCCACCTTGACCTCCTTGGTCTGGGCCAGTACGGCGCCAGCCGAGGCAGCCGCCATGGCGGCCACGCAGGTCGAAAGAAGGGTGCGGCGGATCATTTGCATAGCGGCAGTCTCACTTGTTGTGTGTTGAAAAATGGCCCCCACGCTCCCCTTGCAGGGCAAGGTCAGTGGCTGTCCCGCAGGGAGCCGTTTTTCATCCTGGGGCGGCCCGGCGATGAAAAAAAGAGCCCATGGATTGTAGTGACCACTCCCCTTGTGGCGACCACGTACAAAGCGCTCGTCATGTGCGTTGAGGTACATCTGATTTGGCGATGTCGTGGGCAGCGACCGGCATATCAACCAATGGACAGACGCACCGGCTTTCCCACGCGGCTCAACATTTCAACCAGGGCGTCAATGGTGAACTTTGCAGTCTTTCTGTTCACCACATCCGAGATGCGCGGGCGGGACACCATCAGGATCTCTGCCGCGTCTGACTGCTTCAGGTGATGCTGTGCAATCCATTGCGCCAGCTCCGCCATCAGCTGCTCCTTGAGAAGATGGGTGTCGTTGATCTGCTGGCGCGATGCAGCTTGCAGCTTCAATGCCTCGTCTTCAGGAAAGCCCAGCTCCAGAAAGAGGTTTGCCTTCGCCTTGGTCACATGGCGGATTTCTGTATCGATCTTCATTTGTTGGCCTTTCTCATGTGGACCACGGCACGGTAGCGCGCCGATGCGATGTCCTTGTCGTGCCGGCTTGTCACCTGTGATTTCTTCTGGAAGCAGTGCAATACATAGACCGCTTCCTCGAACTTGGCCACATACATCACCCGGAACGCTCCGCTGGCGTCCCTCACGCGGATCTCCCGTGTCCCGGCGCCCACGTCGTCGAAGGGTTTCCAGTCCTCCGGTTCCTGGCCTGCCTGAACCTTGCTCAACTGAAAGCCCGCATCTCGCCTGGGGCCTGCGGGAAAGTCCCGCAGATCGTCGTATGAGGATCCGACCCAGCGGATGTCTTTGTCCTGCTCCATGGAAGATCCTTGTATAAAATTTTATACAGGCATGCCGAAGGCGTAAAGCGGCTGTATGGCCTTTCGAGTGCGTGCATCAAAGCAAAAACGCCCGAGGCGCAGGCATCGGGCGTTTTGCGTCATGGCAGGGGTGCCGTCTTCGTGCGCACGGCTCAGCGTGCCCCGATCCGCTCGAACTCGCTCTCCACCGCCGCATGCGCCTTCAGGATGCTTTGCGAAGGCGCAGGGCCCATGCGGCTGACGACCACCGTGGCCAGCCAGGCCAGGATGAAGCCGGGGATGATCTCGTACAGGCCCAGCCAGCCGAACTGCTTCCACACCAGCACCGTCACGGCGCCGGTGATGATGCCGGCCAGCGCGCCGCCGCGCGTCATGCGGCTCCAGAACAGCGACAGGATGATCACCGGGCCGAAGGCGGCGCCGAAGCCGGCCCAGGCGTAGCTGACCATGCCCAGCACCTTGGAGTCGGGGTTGCTGGCGATGGCGATGGCGATCAAGGCCACCAGCAGCACCATGGCGCGGCCGACCCAGACCAGTTCGATCTGGCTGGCGTTCTTGCGCAGGAAGGTGCGGTAGATGTCTTCGGTCAGCGCGCTGGAGCACACCAGCAGCTGGCACGACAGCGTGCTCATCACGGCTGCCAGGATGGCCGCCAGCAGTGCGCCCGAGATCCAGGGGTTGAACAGCTGCTTGGTGATTTCCATGAACACCGTCTCGGCATTGGCGTTCACGGCGGCAGCGCCAGCGGGGTTGGCCGCGAAGTAGGGAATGCCGATGAAGCCCACGGCCACGGCGCCGGCCAGGCACAGGATCATCCAGGTCATGCTGATGCGGCGGGCCGAGGGAATGGTCTGCACCGACGATGCCGCCATGAAGCGCACCAGGATGTGCGGCTGGCCGAAGTAGCCCAGGCCCCAGGCCAGCAGCGAGACCACGCCCACGAAGCTGGCGCCACGGAACAGGTCGAACTTCTCTGCCGCCACGATGGCGTGCAGGTCCTGGCCCGGCTGCAGATGGCCCTGCACGGCCAGCCAGGCGATCACGGGCGCCAGGATCAGCGCCGTGATCATCATCGAGGCCTGGATGGTGTCCGTCCAGCTCACGGCCAGGAAGCCGCCGATGAACACATAGGCGATGGTGCACAGCGCGCCCACCCACAGGGCCGTGCTGTAGGGCATGCCGAACATGTTCTCGAACAGGCGCGCGCCCGCCACCACGCCCGAGGCGCAGTACAGCGTGAAGAACACCAGAATCACCACGGCCGTCACGATGCGCAGCACGTTGGAGTGGTCCTCGAAACGGTTGGCCAGGTAGTCGGGCAGCGTCAGCGCATTGCCGGCACGCTCGGTGTACAGGCGCAGCCGCGCCGCCACCAGGCGCCAGTTCAGGTAGGCGCCCAGGATCAGGCCGATGGCGATCCAGGCTTCCGACAGGCCGGACAGGTAGATGGCGCCGGGCAGGCCCATCAGCAGCCAGCCGCTCATGTCCGAGGCACCGGCCGACAGCGCTGTCACGAAGCTGCCCAGGCTGCGGCCGCCCAGGATGTAGTCGGAAAGATTCTTGGTGCTGAAGTAGCCGATGGCGCCGATGCCGAGCATGGCGACCAGGTAGATGGCGAACATGATCGCCGTCGGGTCGTTCCAGTTGAATTGCATTGAAGTGTCCTGCGTTGGTCGTGTTTTTTCGGGTGGTGCGGGGCGCTTGCCAGGGGCCGGTTGTGCCGGCCCCGGCGGTTCAAGCCATGGTCATCAGTTGAGCGTTTCCGCCTGCGGCAGCGGTATTGGTGCTGATGGATTGCTCGTGGAACAGCGCGGCCAGGTCATAGCCGCGGCCCGCGTGCAGCTCGTCGCTGTTGCGGCTTTCCACGCGCACCAGGGCGCCGTCGCGCGCGGCGACCTGGGCGCAGACCTGCAGCAGGGCGTCGCCATCGCCCTCGAACAGCAAGGCCGCCATGGGCGCTGCCGAATCGCCCAGGGAGTCGGCGCTGGCGCTGTGCAGCCATGGCACACCGGCATCGCCCGCAGCGGCGCGCAGCGCCTGCCAGGTGGCGGCGCAGCCGCTGTCGGCGCCTGTTCCGTTGTCGGGCAGCACCGCATGGCAGGCATTGCCGCTGGCCAGGGCCGCTGCCACCTGGGCCACCAGGCCCAGCGGCGTGCGCGGCAGTGCCCAGACGGGTCCGCGCGGCAGCAGGCGGTAGCGGTTGGATTCGCCCGTGGGGCCGGGCAGCGGCATGGCCGCGTCCAGGCGCGATGCGGAGGCTGCCGCGTCGCAAGCGGCCAGGGCCTGCACCTGCTCGTCGGCGGACATGGCATCCGGCGGCGCCTTGGACAGCGTCTCGCGCAGCAGGCCCAGCAGCTGCAGCGGCGCCTGGACGGGCGACTCCGCCCGTGCGAAGACCGACAGCGCCGCGCTGGCAGGCCCCTGCACCAAGCGGTGCAGATACAGCGGGCCGCCGGCCTTGGGGCCCGTGCCCGACAGGCCCATGCCGCCAAAGGGCTGCACGCCCACCATGGCGCCGATCACATTGCGGTTCACATAGATGTTGCCCGCATGCACGCGCTGGGTGAGGTGGGCAATGGTCTCGTCGATGCGGCTGTGCACGCCGAAGGTCAGGCCGTAGCCGGTGGCGTTGATGCCATCGACCAGCGCGTCCAGCTGCTCACGCCTGAAGCGGATCACGTGCAGCACGGGGCCGAAGACCTCGCGCTGCAGGCGCTCCGTGCTGTCGATCTCGATGAGGGCGGGTGCCACATAGTGGCCGTTGAGCACGCCGTCCTTGCGCTCCACGCGGGTGACCTTCTGGCCCGCTGCGGTCATCTGCTCTATGTGCTCCTCGATCTGGCGGCGTGCCGCGTCGTCGATCACGGGGCCCACATCGGTGCTCAGGCGGTCGGGGTTGCCCAGCGTCCACTCCTGCAGCGCATCGCGCAGCATGGTCAGCGTGCGGTCGGCCACCTCTTCCTGCAGGCACAGCAGACGCAGGGCAGAGCAGCGCTGGCCGGCCGAATCGAAGGCCGAGGCCAGCACATCGGCCACCACCTGCTCGGCCAGGGCCGAGGAGTCCACCACCATGGCGTTCTGGCCGCCGGTCTCGGCAACCAGCGCAATGGGGCGGCCTGCGGGCGACAGGCGGCGCGACAGCTGGCGCGCAATCAGGCGTGACACCTCGGTGGAGCCCGTGAACATCACGCCGGCCACCAGCGGATGCGCCACCAGGGCGGCGCCCACGGTCTCGCCCGCACCGGGCACCAGCTGCAGCGCATCGCGCGGCACGCCGGCCTCGTGCAGCAGGGCCACCATGGCGGCGGCCGTCAGCGGGGTCTGCTCGGCGGGCTTGGCCAGCACGGTATTGCCGGCAGCCAGGGCTGCGGCCACCTGTCCGCAGAAGATGGCCAGCGGAAAATTCCAGGGGCTGATGGCCAGCACCACGCCCAGCGGGCGCTGCGTGGCGTTGTCGAAATGCGCAGCCACCTGGGCGCCGTAATAGCGCAGGAAGTCCACCGCCTCGCGGATCTCGGCCACCGCGTTGGGCAGGGTCTTGCCGGCCTCTCGCATGATCAGGCCCATCAGCGGCTGGCTGCGCTGCTCCAGCAGATCGGCGGCGCGGGCCAGCGCATCGGCGCGGGCGGCAGCAGGCGTGCCGGCCCAGATCGGCGCGGCCTGGGCGGCGCGGGTGGCGCAGGCCTCGGCCTCCGCAGCGGTGGCCTCGCGCACCCAGCCCACGATGTCGGACAGCTCGGCCGGATTGCGCATGGCCTGCCAGCCCTCGGCACGCGCCGGGTCGGCAGGCAGGTCGGCCTCTGCGGGCGCGGCCAGATAAGTCTGGCGCGTGCTGTGTAGCAGTGCGGCGGCCAATGAGGCCAGCTGCTGCTCGTGCGCCAGATTCAGGCCCTGGGAATTGGCGCGGGCCTGCGCGTCTTTCTCGCCCTGCCGTGCAAACAGGTCGGCCGGCAGTGCAATGCGCGGGTGCGGCGCACCCAGCCGGCCTTCAACACGGGCGATCTTCATCACCTCGTCCACCGGGTCGGCCACCAGCTCGGAGACCGGCACGGAGGCGTCGCCGATGCGGTTCACGAACGAGGTGTTGGCACCGTTTTCCAGCAGGCGGCGCACCAGATAGGCCAGCAGCGTCTCATGGCTGCCCACGGGCGCATAGATGCGGCAGGGGCGGGCCAGCTTGCCTTCGGAGGCCGGGCCCGTCACCTGTGCGTACAGCGGCTCGCCCATGCCGTGCAGGCACTGGAACTCGTACTGGCCGCTGTAGTAGCTGCCGCCCACAGCCTGGGCCATGTGGTAGATGCTGGCCAGCGTCTGCGCGTTGTGCGTGGCGAACTGGGGGTAGACGGCGTCGGGCGCATCCAGCAGCTTGCGCGCGCAGGCCAGGTAGCTCACGTCCGTATAGACCTTGCGCGTATAGACGGGGTAACCGGCCTGGCCGCCTTCCTGGGCGCGCTTGATCTCGCTGTCCCAATAGGCGCCCTTGACCAGCCGCACCATCAGGCGGCGGCGGCTGCGGCGGGCCAGGTCCACCAGGTGGTCCAGCACCTGCGGGCAGCGCTTTTGATAGGCCTGCACCACGAAGCCTATGCCGTTCCAGCCCTTGAGCGAGGGCGCCGCGCACAGCGACTCCAGCAGGTCCAGCGACAGCTCCAGCCGGTCGGCCTCTTCGGCGTCGATGTTCATGCCAATGTCGTACTGCTTGGCCATCTCGGCCAGCCGCAGCACGCGCGGCAGCAACTCGGCCATCACACGCTCGTACTGCGCTCGGCTGTAGCGCGGGTGCAGGGCCGACAGCTTGATAGAGATGCCCGGCCCCTCGAAGATGCCGCGCCCGTTGGACGCCGCGCCGATCGCGTGGATGGCCTGCTCGTAGGCCTGCAGGTAGCGCTGCGCATCCGCCTCGGTGGCGGCCGCCTCGCCCAGCATGTCGTAGCTGTAGCGAAAGCCCTGCTTTTCATAGGCGCGGCTGTTGGCCAGCGCCTCGGCGATGTCCTGGCCCGTCACGAACTGCTCGCCCATCAGCTTCATGGCGCGGTGCACGCCCTGGCGGATCAGGGGCTCGCCGCCCTTGCCGATCACGCGCGTCAGCGCCGAAGACAGGTTCTTCTCGCTGCTGGTGGATGTGAGCTTGCCCGTCAGCACCAGGCCCCAGGCCGCCGCGTTCACGAACAGCGAGGGCGAGCGGCCCACATGGGCGCGCCAGTCGCCCTTGCTGATCTTGTCGCGGATCAGCGCATCGCGCGTGGCACGGTCGGGAATGCGCAGCAGCGCCTCGGCCAGGCACATCAGCGCCACGCCTTCCTGGCTGGACAGGGAAAACTCCTGCACCAGCGCCGCCACGCCGCTGCCGGCCGGCGCATCGCGCAGGCCCTGTACCAGCCGGGTCGCCAGCTCGCGCACCCTGTCGGCCTGCTGGGCATCCTGGGCGCGTGCCAGCGGCAGCAGCACGGGCAGGCACTCGGGCTCGGGCCGGTGCCAGGCGGCCGTGATCGCGGCGCGCAGCGGCGTCTGCGGCAGGATGGATTGGGCGAATTCCAGAAAGGGTTGCACCTCTTGGCTGGCGTTGGGTTGCGCCTCTTCGATCGCGACATCGCCAGGGCTGTCGCCTGCGCCTGCAAGCC
This sequence comes from Delftia sp. WSY_22, assembly GCF_043104185.1. Classification (NCBI taxonomy): domain Bacteria; kingdom Pseudomonadati; phylum Pseudomonadota; class Betaproteobacteria; order Burkholderiales; family Comamonadaceae; genus Delftia; species Delftia sp. WSY_22. The sequence continues at coordinate 102,150 of NZ_JBICKN010000056.1, read as the reverse complement.
GGATGGTGGTTGCGCCGCGCTCCAGCGCATCGACGTACTGGACGACGGCCTGTTTGATCAGCCAGTGCGGTGTGCGACCCATCTGCTGGGCTGCGACGCGGATGCGCTCGCGCAAGGCGTCGTCGACTTTGATGCCTACGGTGGTGGACATAATGGATTGGAAAGGGAAAGTGGTTTTTCGATGACTGGGGTGCAACCGGATTCGGCGTGATTTCACATGGGTTGCACCTTTTTTGATAGGGGGTAAACCCTTTGTGTTTGCCCAGGTAAGCTGGGTCCCATGGAGCCCATCCAGGCGGGCCGCTCTCACGGCCTCTCGGGTCTTCCCCCGGATGGCTCCAGCGCCTGCGCTTACTGATAGTGGATGGTGAACTCTGCGGAAGCATTGGCGCTGCCGGGTACAACCCGTTCTTCCGTTTGAACGTAGCGCCCCTGCAGCGGAATCGAGAATGCCGTCTGCCCTTGCGGAACGTCGCCAGCCAACCATCGGCTGGTGTCGTCCGCCTCTGAGCCGAACCGCACCGGCTTGCCGTTGCTGAGGATTTGCGCGGCAATGCCGCGTGCCGTGGAGGCCCTGTTCAGCGTGAGATTGGAGGACATGTTGTTGCGGTCGGTCACATCGGTCAGTGTCACGTACACCTGCGTTGCGGTTCCTGTATCGCCACCCGAGCAGTCCAGCTGAATGCTCTGTTCTTCGCTGCTGGCGCTGGTGGCTCCCACGCCACCGGACGACCTCATGAGCACGGCGCCCATGTCGAACCTTATTTCTTTCATCCTGACCTTGCAGGTAGGAACGCGGGGACGAATGACGACCGGGCCCGCGAAACGAAAATCGACCAGCAATTGTCCGGTCGCATCATTGGCACGGGATTGAGCGAATGAGCCAGATAATGTGCCCCCACTGGAGATGGGGCCCGTTTTGATTAATTCGATGTCATAATAAAAACTCGCTTCATTCCAATTGCCGCTTGTCTTTGGAACTGTTGAGTAGACCAAAAAAGGGAACGGAATTGTGAAGGCGCTTAATTTTAACTTGATGTTCTTGATGGTTCCAGGGGCTGCATAGAGACCATTTTCATGAGGGCCGATGCCTGTGAGGTAGTCTTCTATTCCAGGAGCACATTCAAACTGTGGTTTCTTGGATTCTGGGATTTTATTGGTAAGTTTCAACGGACCGCTGTATTTGTAGATGGTGCTTCCAATGTTGTAGTCACCAGGCGCGAATTCGGGAACTGTCATGCCGGAGAGTTCGGCCGTAAAGTACGGCAAGCCGTCGCTGGTGTTCAATTTGCACAAGGCCCATGTTGAAGGGGTAGTCAAGGCCCAAGTCAATGGAATAAATGAACTTTTGAGGATGCGAAGTGCATTTTTCACGGAGTTTCCTTTCGAGCATCAGGTAAGGGCTGCCCAATGCACGCATGAACGTTGGTTCCCCAAAAGCTCAGAAGTACCAGACCGTGCTACTGATAGCTCATCGTGAATGTGGCAGCACCATTGGCCTTGCCCGGCGTCACCTGGGCGGCGGTCTTCAGATAGCGGGCCTTCAAGGGAATATCCAGTTTGCCTTGCCCAAATACGGCGCTGCCTGCAAACCACTGGTTGGTATTGCCCGCGGCTGCGGAGTTCTGGCCGAATTTCAATGGAGTATCGAGCCTGGTGATCTGGATGGCTACGCCTGTTGCGTTGGATGCCTGGGTCGCCGTTGCGCTGTTGCCTCCAGCGCGATTCAGCGAAATGTTGAAGACTTGTTCGTTGGCTGTGGTGCCCATGGGCGTGGAAAACGGAAAGAACACATTCCCCAAAGGAAGATTTATGGTGGAGGCGGATACGCGGCAGGTGGGCACCTGAGGGATGATTTGTACTGGTGTGATTGTTTGAAAATCGACCAAGAGTTGGCCAGAATTGCTGCCGGCACGGTATTGCAATATTGAACCGTTCAATTTTTCAATCTGCTGCGTGCCGCTGGCGCGTAAATGGGCGCTATCGAAAAGCTTGTCGGTTGCCGCACCATGTGGTGTTTCCTGGGCGAGCGCGAACCCTCTTTGGGGAAGAGGGCTCACCTCAGGTTCAGGTCTTGTCCGCCGCCTTCAAGGCGCTGATCTTCAAGCTGGGCTGCAGGATGGCCAGCGGACGGTCAGCCCGCAGGGTTTGCTGCGGCGGCTTGTGCTTGCCGGTGCCTGCGTCGTGCCCTGCCGCTACGGGAGTTCTGCCCGCGTTGCCGATGACTGGTGCAGTGGTGGGCAAGGCGCTGATCTTGACGCTCATGCGCAGGCCGTCCAGGTCGCGCTCCAGCTTCAGTGCCTGCTGGCTGCCGCTCGGCTGTGTGGCACGAGCGGGCAGCACTGCCGCCGCAGTGACTGCCGGGGCGCTGGCGACTGCCGTGGCCGGTGCCGTTGCTGCCATGCGTTCCTGGGTGATGCCGGCCAGAGCCACAGCGGACGCAGCGTTGGAGGCCGGGGCGCCTGCCACGGCTGTCTTGGCATTGGTGGTTGCGGTTGAGGTTGCCGCGGTCTTGCCCGGCTTGGCAGATGCCACGTCGGTGGCCGCAGGCAGCAGCTTGTTGCTGGCCACGCAGGGAAGTTCCAGGCTTTGCGGCGGCTGGTGGGTGGTGCTGCGCTTTCTTTCAGGCAGGGTATAGGAGAGGTTGCAGCCCACCATGCCGGTGTCGGTCTTCCACTGCACCTGCAGTTCGCCCTGGTCTGATAGCCCGCGCGCCAGCAGCTTGCCGGCCTGGCCGATCACGCCCAACTCCTTGCCGTCCATGTCCAGCACGCTGGCGCCAAAGGGCACAGGCATGTTGCCGGCCTGCCGCGCGCGGATCACGGCCGAGCGGCCGTAGGCCGTCTTGAAGACCAACAGCGGCACGGCACCGGCCAGCGGCGCGACGTGCTGGCTGGTTTCCTTGAGCTCAACGTCGGTGGAAAGGCCCTTGGGATCAATGGAGACCTCGTTCATCGAGAACGGTGTGAGGTAGGGCACGACGGCATAGCCCCGGCTGTCCACCTTCACTCCGGGCGCGTTGTTGATGCGCGCGCCTTCCGCGTTCTTGGCCTCCACGATGGCAAAGGTGTCAGACACCGATTGCGACAGCGTCACCCCGCCCGGGTGGGCCACGATGGCGCCACGCGCGCCTACCGAGAACTGCTGGTAGCCGCTGCTGGCGCTGACGCTGCCGCTGAGTTCGGTCTGCGATGCGCGGTAGGTGGCGTTGGCGCTGGCACTGGTGCTGCTGCCATTCATGCCACCGGTGTTGTGGTTGGCGCTGAGGCCGTAGGAGATGGCGTTGTCGTCGCCCAGCAGACCGGACAGGTTGGCCTGGGCCTGCACGCGGCCGCGCGAGTCGCGGTTGGTATTGGTGGAGAGCATCATGCCGCGCTCCATGCTGAGCGGAATCGACAGGCCCACGTGCAGGAATGTGTTGGACTGTCCCCAGGCATCACGCTGGCGCGCCGCAGAGAGGTTGTAGGAGATGTTGCGGAACGAGTTGCTGTAGCCAATGGCGTAGTCGACGTTGGAGCCCTGTCGGTTCCAGTACTTGGCAGTGGACGCCGTGAGGCTGAGGTTGCCTCCCCCAGGCCCGAACTGCTGGCCCATGACCAGGGAGGCACGGTTGCGCGGCCGGTACAGGTCCGTGGAGGGCCGTAGCAGATTGGCCTGATCCCGTGCGCGCATGGCGTCGTTGAGGCCGAAGAATCCGTTGGTGGAGTAGCGATAGGCGGCAATGGCCACGTGGGTGCCGGTCTGGGCAAAGGATTTTGCGTAGCTGGCCCGCAGGCTCTGCCCGGAAAAGGAACCGTCGTGGGGGATGCTGGTGGAGGCGTGCGTGATGTCTGCACCGAAGGCGCCCCAGGGCGTGGTGAGCGCTGCGCCAATCATGGGCGAGATATGGCCCTTGGCCAGGGACACGCCGCCGTAGCCTGTCAGCATATTGGTGAAGCCGTGCTGCCACGTGGCCTGGGAGAACATGGGCGAGGTGTTGGGCAGGTGGCGCACCACGCCCGCAGTGAGGCTGTATCGGTTCTGCCCTTCACGCAACGACAGCGGCACGGCCGCGTAGGGAACGGAGAAGCTGCGCACGGCACCATTGGCCTCGGTGATGCTGACTTGCAGGTCGCCACCGTAGCCCGTGGGGTAGAGGTCGTTGATGACGAAGGCGCCGGGCGCCACCGTGGTTTCGTAGAGCTTGATGCCGTTCTGCGTGATGGTGACTCGGGCATTGGTGTTGGCCACGCCGCGCACCACGGGCGCGTAGCCGCGCTGGGAGTCGGGCAGCATGCGGTCATCACTGTTCAAGCGTATGCCGCGAAACGAGGTGGAGTCCATCAGGTCGCCACCCGTGTAGGTGTCGCCCAGTATGAGCTGGGAAGACCAGTCGGCAATGTCGCGCTGTGCGTAGGTGGAGATGTTCTGGTAGTTGCCCCGTCCAGTGTCCGCCCAGCTGAAGGAGCCGTTGTGCCGGAAATGCCAGCGGTCGATGTTGACGCCGCCGTTCAGGCCCAGGTAGCTCTGCGTGGTGTTTTCTGCGTTGCTGGAGCGCCCGTGGTAGGTGTTGAACTGGTAGCCGAGCAGGCCGACAGGCACGCCGGCGCTCCATTGGTCGGGACTGACATAGCCGCGCACCGAACGGCGTAGCGAGGCCTGGGGCACGCTCAGGTCCAGTCGCTGCTTGCCGAAGTCGAAACTGGTCAAGGCGCCCGCAACGATCTGGTCCAGACGGTTGCAGCCACCGTCGGCCGCCAGCTTCAAGGCGGCCTCGGGCGGCAGGCGTGAGAGGTCGATGCCCACCTTCTCCAGCAGGGCCTTGTCCAGGCAGGGCAGCGCGTCCTGTGAGCCGGACTGGGCCTTGAACTGCACTTCGCGGCGGCCAACCCAGTTGCCGTTGATGTAGATGTCGGGGCTGTAGTTGCCGGGCGTGACCACGTTGGCGCGCGAGTAGCGCGAGACGTCAATGGTCTGCTTGCCGGTGTTCAGAAAGCTGGGGTCGAAGTCGACGGCAGCCGGCGTGGGCTGCCACTGGCCGGTGGACGTGGAGGTCGTGACTTCCTTGACCTGCTGCCCCTGCTGGGCCTCGGACTGCCAGCACACCAGCACGGAGAGCAGCAGCGCATGGCCGGGCTTCAGTTGGAAATATCCGGCAGGGCCTTGGCCTGGCCCCGGCATTGTTCCTTTTCCTTGCCTTGTATGCCGGCTTTTGATTCCCTTTTCTGAATCTGGAAAGACTGGCCTGATCATTTGCTTATCTCCTAATGCTGTGCGCCCGATGCAAAGCGAACGGCCAAGGCCGATGTGCCAGTCCCGGTAAAGAGACCGATGCCGTTTCGCCGGGTATTAACGCTGGGTATCGGTGTGCTGGCCGGGCTGAAAATGCAGTGGCATTAGATAATCAGGCCGGAAAGGACGGGGGATTCGCGTGGCTGTGCTCGCATTGCCCTGTTTATTGGGCGGAATTTCCGATTCTGGCTTCGTGGTTGAGACTGGCGCCCCAATCATTGATGCTGCTGAACATCACCGTGGCACCTGCCGCGCCAGCCATGTTGACACCCGCAGGTTCCTTGATTGGGAAGGTGGCCACCTGGCCGGGAAGAACGGGCCCGACGCCTGCCTCGAAGGATTTGCCGCCGAGTTGCACTTCAACGCCAGCCACATTGACCACAAAGGCGCTGGAATTGCGTGCTTTCAATACAGGCTGGTTTTTGGCGTCAACGTCTACCGACCATTGAAGCTGGGCAGGAGCTTCCTGGGCATTGCCGGGCAGGTTGCTGGGTCGGTACATGAGCTTGACACGGGTGCGAAAGGCGAACTGGAGATTGTTGGAGTCGCCTTCCATTTCCGCCTTGGGCGGGACGTCCAGCACGTTGAGCCAGAACAGGGATTCCTTGTCGGCAGGCAGTGCTTCGCCCGAATAGATGATGCGCAACGTCTGGCTCTTGCCCGCCTCGATGCGCATGATGGTGGGCGTGATGACGAAGGGAACGTCGATGTTCTCAGGCGATTCCTGGTTGTTGCCCTTGTCCAGCCAGGTCTGCACCAGGGCAGGTTTGCTGCCTTCGTTGGTGAGCTGGATGGTGGCTTCCTTCTCGCCACTGGGGAAGATGATGCGCGTGCCCGTCAATGTCACGCTGGCCTGTGCCGCCGTTCCAAGAAGAAGGGACAACAGGATGGCAGCAAGCCCATATGAACGTTTGATCGTCAGCATCGGAGAACTCTCTGGGTTTTGAGCGAAAGAATGGGGCCAGGCCCATGTCGGGAAAGCAGAAGACACGGCATATCGACCACCGCAAGGCGGCCGATATGCCTGAAAGTCAGTGATTACTGATAGACCAGCGAGTAGGTCACCGAGGTGTCGGTACGGCCTGCGGTCACGGGGCCGGTGGCCACGTATTCGGAGGCGAAACGCATGATGGCCCGGCCATTGCCACCGACCTTGTTGTCGATGTCCACAAAGCGCGATTGGGCGGAACCGATCTTCAGGCGCTCGTTGTTGCTGGGATCCACGATGGCGATCTGGACACCGGAGGCCACGGCGGGCGCACCAGTACCGCTGGCCGCTGCGGGCTTGAGCATGCCGGTGACCAGGTCCACGTTGGGGCCGGCTTCGAAGAACACGGCGACCTTGGAGACGGGCGCTGTGGAGGTGGCGGTGGCCAGCTCACAGCCGCTGAGTTCCAGCGAGAACGCCTGGCGGCCGACCGTGGCACCCACGGTGGCCAGCTGGTTGTTCGCCACGTTGGGCAGCTTCACGCCGTCCTTGGCGGCGCCGGCGACCGTGGTGTCCACCTTGCAGGTGGTGGTGACCACCTCGCCCGTGAAGTTGATGGTGCCGTCTGCTGCTTGAGCGGTGTTCATGGCCATCATGACCAGGCCGGCAACCGATGTCAGCAATGCGATCTTTTTCATGGGTATTCCCTCGAGTTGAAGAGATAAATGAAATTCCAGCAGCGATGAATGCGCTGATGGAATATGAGAGTGTGTGAATGGTTGAGTGGTTAATAAATCATCAGTGTTCCATGTTCACCTCATCAATCCAATGGTTGGTAGCTGTCAGCATGGTCAATGATTTGCAGGGGTTGCGATCATGCTGGAATAGGTGGTGGCGCTGACATGGAGAAATTGTTCGGGCGAGGGAGCGTTGGCGAGGTTTGTTTCTCTGGCATGTTTGAAATTGAATTGCTCAAAGACACCAGTGCCCAATGGCGCGGACGGGGTTCAGGAGAGAATATGTCAAAGAAAAAGGCGAAAAAGCCTGTTCTTTGGGTATGTGATGGATTCTAGGTGTGCGCCGCCGTTATATGAAATAGGGCGCATTCTGATTATTTGAGCCTGAATCTAGGAATAGTCCTAGATTTGCTCTGTCGAATGGGGGAAAGAGGGTGCGCAGCCCGCCTGCGCCGGGCGGTTGCCTGTGCTGAGGGTGATGGTGTCTGCGGAGGGGGCGCGGGTCCCGCAGATCAGGAGGGGTGGTCGAGGGCGAAGGCCTGCAAGGGCAGCACCGGCTCTCGGTCCTGTGGATCAGGGGCGCGGGGACAGCAAATACTGCGCCATTTCGGCAAAGCCGTCGCCGCGCTCGGCCTGCGTGACATGGCGAGGCAGGTGCTTTAGCTGGGGCACGAAGCGCGCGATGTTGGCCACGCCCAGGCTGTGGGGCATGTGCTCGAACATCAGCTGGTCGTTGGTGGAGTCGCCGATGTAGATCCAGCGGTCCAGCGTGGCGTCGAGGTCGATGTCGAACAGGGTGCGCAGGATCCATCGCGCGCCTTCGAGCTTGTTGTGCGCGCCAAACCAGCCGTTGATGTGGATGGAGCTGACGGTGGCGTTCATGCCCGCCCCCTTCATGATGGCCACGCAGCGGTCAATGTCCTGCTGGGGCATCTGGGTGAATTCGCTGTGGTCCACGGCAATATCGCATTCGCGGCCCGCCGAGTCGGTGGCGCGCAGCGCCCCGGGCACGGTGGCCTCGATCTCGGCCAGCACCTGCTGCATGCGCGCGTAGTTGGCGGTGCGCGTGGCCTCGTCCTGCTGGTAGAGCTTGTCCAGCCCGCCCTGCGCATTGCGCCGCAGTGCCACGGCGCCGTTCTCGGCCACGATGGCATCCACAGGCCAGGCCTGGGCAAACGGCTCGCTCCAGCCCACGGGCCTGCCCGTGATCGGCACCACGCGCAGGCCGGACTGCTTGAGCCGGGCGATGGCATCGACGACATGGTCCGGCACCACGCCCTCGGTGGTCAGGGTGTCGTCGATGTCGGTGAGGATGCCGAGCGGCGATGCGGGAGGTGTCCAGAGGGACAGCGGCTGGAGGGTTGTAGGCACGGTCGTCAAAATGCAAAAAGCCGCCCGGGGCGGCTTGTAAAAGGGCAGCGTTTGCGCGCACGGACCGTGCGCGCAAGGGCTCCATCCTACTGCCTGGCGAACTCGACGATGGCCTTGTAGAACTTGTCGGAGCCGTCCTTGGGGTTGTCGGGGGACAGTTCCATGCGGTTGACGCCGTGTTCGGCCGCGCTCAGGCGGGCGGGAATCAGCGAGAAGTAGTAGGGACTGATGAAGGTTGCGCCGTTGTCATAGTGCGACTGCATGGCTTTCAGGTGCGCTCCTTCGCGCTTCCACTGCTGCGGGTTGAACTCTGGGACGCCGTAACTGGTGATGCCAATTTGCCTCATGTAGTTGCGCATCCACTCGCTGTTGGTGGTGCCGCCATACATGTTCACGCCGGTTCGCCAGGGTGTATCGCCACCGATCGTCTTGTCGGAGGCAAGCAATTGCGGGTTCCAGGACGAGTTCACATTCGCCACGATCTGATGCGAGTAGATTTTTTCGGCCGGCAGCCCTGCATCTACGGCCTTTTGGTGGAAGGCTTTCAGAAGACCGTACACCTGCGATTCACGGTAGGTGTTCCAGTCCTGCGCCAACGGGTTGTAGTAGAGGTCTTGCGGTCCGGCCGGCATGTCCAGCCAGGTGCGCACTCCGCGCAGCGTTGAGATCCGCTGCATCCATCCCAGTCGCTTGGGCGGCTGTGCCGATACCTTGCTCTGGTCGCGCGGAACGACCATGAACTCCACATTGGCCAGCAGGTACCGTCGTTCATGGGTTGCGGCAACGACCTGTGCTATGTGCTTTCCTGGCGGCAGGTCTCGGTAGTCCAAGTCATGCCGAAAGCCTGTGTTGGGGTCGGTGATCGCATCCACGGCACGGTAGACATCCAGCCTGCCCAGCCCGCGGGCAACAGGTGCGACGAATTTGCCATCCACGTACAGATCCAGCTTTTTCACGGCCTGCTCAGGGTCCCACAGCCAGCCTGCAATCGGCAGCGTGCCACCTGCGAAGGCGTCATAGTGCTCGCCAAAGGAGCTCAGGCGCTCCTTGCGAATGTCCTTGGATGGGGCTGGGACGGCATCAAACGAAGGATAGTCCAGTCCGGTCTGCTTTTTCAGCTGTCCCACATCCTTGTACTTGGACTGCAACCAGCGCCGAAAGCCTGCAACGGAATCCGGACTGTAGTCTGTGACCTGGATGGATTGGTAGGCGCCCATGCCGTTCTCGAAGTCAGGGAACATGTGGTGCAGTTCGCCCGGCAGCGTATAGGCCACGATGCGCTTTTGCACCGCCTCGGGCAGTTCCAGGATTTTCCTGGCAACGTACTCCAATGCCTTGAACCGGTACTGGTTGACGGGAATGGCGGGATCGGCCGACAGCGTGTACGGCATGATCCGATAGCCGAAATAGCCAAGCTCCAATCGTTTGCCATCACGCAACTGCATCAGGTTGCGAGGATCTTGGGCAAGGTCGACGACGATGGGGCCCGTGGAGTCGAAGTGATCTGCCATGAGATAGACCACAACCGGTCGCTCCACCTTGCGGATGACATTCAAAAAGCTTTCCACACGGGATGCGTCGATCTCCCAGCCTTGAGCGGTGTGCCGATACAGCGGCAGCAGGGGCAGGGTGATGGTATAGCCCACTTGGACGGAGCCTTGGGGCCCGCCCGGCTCCAGCTTGTCCAGCAATTGCTCGATGGCTGAAGCGCCATCAAGGCCTCTCGTGCGGCAGAAATTGAACAATTCCTCGAGCGTTCTCAACTTCGCATTGCCAGCAGCCTCATCGCAGATGAGCCATCCTTCGATGCTGGGGGCCAGGATGAGCGGTGGACGAGAAACAGGAGCCGCATCTGACCCGCTGGCAAGGGTCAGGTATCCAAATGACAGCGCCGCAGCGGAAAGGCGGAGAAGTTGATGCATATGGATATCCGACGAGTAGGTTTGCCAGATGCGTTCACCAGGCGCTGATCAATCGCCGGCCAGGTCTTCCAGAGACAGGCTGACTGGCTCGGTGGGAACACTGCTGACGTCGTAATGCAAAAATGCGATCAGGCACTGGATGCCAATGATGACGGGCAAGGCGGCAAGCATGACGGTGCCGCTGGTAGCGGGGTGATTGCTGCCGCCAATCCAATGCCAAAGGCCAAAGAGAGTGCCCAGCAGAACCAGCAGAGTGCCGCTCAGGCTGTACAGCGTGCCTATATTGAAGTCACGTACCAGATAGTTATAGACATAGCGTCGCCAGAGGCGAGAAGCATGTTTGCGCAGGAACTCAGGTAGCACCTTGCCGATCTTGAGATTGGACTCCTCATCCGCGTAGACGGAATCCATGGGCACATCCTTGACCACGGCGCGCACGGTGTTCAGCCGGAACAGCATGTCGGTTTCGAAGAAATAGCGGTTCTCCAGCTTGTCCAGAGGCAGTTCGGCCAACACGCAGGTGCGCACGGCGGTATAGCCGTTGGTGGGGTCCATTACGTTCCAGTAGCCGCAGCTGAGCTTGGTCATGAAGGACAGAACCGCATTGCCGAACAGGCGCACAGGTGGCATGTCCTGCACGGACTCCGGCCGGTAGAAACGGTTGCCCTTGGTGTAGTCGGCCTGGCGGCGCAGCAGGGGCCGCACGAACAGCGGCAGCAGCGAGGGGTCCATCTGGCCGTCACCGTCTATCTTGACAACGATGTCCATGCCGTCGGCAATGGCTGCCTTGTAGGCCGTGACGATGGCGCCACCCACGCCCCGGTTCTCGGGGTTGTAGAGCACGCGCACCCGTGGGTCCGTGTTGTTCTCCTCGATGAAGCGTCCACTGCCGGCGGGGCAGGCATCGTCCACGGCATAGATGGCCTCTACCTCGGGACCGATGGCATTGATGACACCGAGCACGTGCTGGGTGACTTTGTAACAGGGGATGGCGACGGAAATTTTCATGGTCGATGATCCCGGCTCGTTGTTTCCAGGGAGCGCTTTGTATGTAGAAAGCCTTTGTCCTCTTGCATAGTCCCATAAAACAGACTGGCTATACCTTTCTGGCTGCAGTGAAGTATATGCAATTTGGAGTTCTTTTTGATCCACAGATGTTTTACACGCTGACTCCGATGGATGCCCTCGATTTTTTGGAATGATCCTCGGCTGGAAAGACTGTTTTCATTATCGGATTTTCTACCCAGCGATACCATATTAGACTGATTAGGACAATAACGACTGGAAGCGCAAGCATGAAAACCAACATCCAGCGTGAAGAGTCTATTTGCATATTCATGCGAAGCCTCCCACTGGCATCCAGCAAAAAGGTATGCAACAGGTAAAGGCTATAGGAAGCGTCGCCCACCTTGACCAGCCAAGACGGTGGTGAAAAGCGCGTTTGCTCCAGTGACAATACCAAAACCAGTGCGGAGATACCAAGGATGCCGAAACTGGCAACGCGCATAATCTCAACACGGTCAAAATAAGGCGAACTCATGCCAAGGGTGAGTCCCGCGCTTGCCAGAACGATACAAACAGGAATTGCTATAAAATGTCGACGCAGGAAGGAGTAACCTTGTAAGTAAGCATGGGCAAGCAATGCGCCAGACAGAAATTCCAACCCCAGGCCGGTAAGCAAATAACGCAGAGGCTGCTGTCCGTTGAAAACGCTAGGTCTTTCCGTCACAAACCAGAAAATATTCCAGACCGCCAGAAATAGCATGGCGAAGATAATGGCTTTCACTTGGTGACGCTGTGGTAGAAGAGCGATCAGCGCAATCCATACATAAAAATATATTTCCATAGTTAGCGACCATGCTGGCGGCAGCCAATTATCCCAGATGTTGGGATAAAGCAATAGAGCACTGAACACCATTTTCTCCAGATGTGGCAGATCTTCCTGGTAAAGAAAAACGGTAGAAAAGGCGATGAGTAGTAAAACAGGCCAATAGCCCAAATAGATGCGCAGAAGCCTTTTTTTAATGAATGGCCAAAGGCCATGGGTAGATACCGTGTGGCAAGCGGAACGGTAGATGACAAATCCGCTGAGAACGAAGAATATGTCTACGCCTGAAAAAAACCATTTCATTAGACCTGTAAAGGATGCAAGTGTGGGTACGAGATCCCAGTGTGGATGCATATGGAAAAACAGCACCATCAGCGCAGCGATTCCGCGCAATGCTTGTATCCAGTTCAGGTTTTTTTTCATTCGTCGTGCTAGCCTTGCATAATTGATTATGGCTCGAATTGATGGCGTATTTTCTGCCAGTAGTACGCCCCCATGCTTGCAATGTATAGAGCGATTCCGTCGAAGTGTGCCTCTGCTCCTGCGGGGCAGGTAAATACGAGACGTAAATCACCAATCGGAGTTGTTCCTACTGGAATCAAGCTTGCCACTCCTTGGGTGATATCGTCTTCTGTATTTCTTCCTCGAAGATCTAAACGATAGTTTGAAATTGGAATATTCTCCCTTTCAAATGAAATGTCCAATGCTGTACATCGTTTGTCAAGCGATTTTACTTGTAGTCGTAGTATGGCCAGAGCATTCCATTCGAGATCGATGTCCTTCCAGATGATGCTGGGTGTAGTGCTTTTGGCGTAGGCCACTTCGCTCCAAGGGTTCCTGGACCAGTGATGATATTCCAGTTGATTTGTTTTTGCTGCCAGCAATAATGAATGAGGTCCCTGGCTGAGATCTGGCATCAGTGGTGAAGTATAACGTTGATGGTAAGAGCCTATTAATGTTCCAGCAGCGATGATAAAAATTGTCCAAATCAAATATTTGAATTGGCTGTTTCTGCATTTTTTTGCCAATGCTCCAATGCCTGAGGCTGCAAGTAGTGTTATTAATATTTCGAGCGCACTAATACTATAGCGATCGTTGTACAGTACAGGGATATGCACGGCTGTTTGATAGACCAATGCCCCTGTGAGAAAAATAACAATTGCCTGTTTTCGCATGAACCAGGCACCAACCACGCTGAGTGTCAATAAAAGAATTCGCCAGAATCTATGATTAATTAGAGTCCTTGAGATGTTGATTTTGCTGAAAAATAGAACTGCGCCTAGCTTCTGAAAATACATTCTTGCCAGAATAGGCAACGGCGTATCGCGCAGCATTTCCTTGGTAACCGCCATCAACCGTTCATCACCAGCAAGTGACAAGTGGCTTATATCGGTTCTTAGTACTGATGCATTATCGTGCATCAAGTTGAAATAAGGAGGTTCATAGCCATCGAGGACAGGATTGTTGCCGAAGTAGAGCGCGGCTCCGGCCCCGGTTGCAATCAAAGAACGGCCAAAGCTCACATTATTGTGAGCCATGAAGACGGCTACCAGTGCAAAGGCCAGGATGTGTGATGCCAATATTCTATTGGCAAGAATTTTCCATGCATAAGGACCTCTCCATGAAATAAATAACGCTACCAATATGACTGCAGGTATCCAGTAGATATAAGTGCCGCGAGTAAGTGTGGCTGCTGCTAACGCTACCCCTGCAACAAAAACTATGAGGATAAGCGTTATTTTTCTGTTGATTCCCACCGCCATTCTGGCCGTTGCCCAAAACCATAGGGTGCAAAGAAAGATAAATAGCGGTTCGCTCTGAGGAGAAATAGCATATGCAGTGAGTAGCGGAGAGCACGCATAAATCCAGGCGGCAGCTGCACCAGATATGCTTCCTCCAATTCTTCGCCCTGCATCAAATACTAAAAAAAGTATACTGATGGCCATCAGTAAATTGAAATACTCAAGCTTTGCTACATCTGCACCAAACAACGCCATGTATACATAGATACCTGGTGCTGAGCTTGTTGATAGTTCGCTGGAAAAGAATGAGCCGGGATCGGAAAGTAGTTGTTTGGCCAGAGGGAAATACGTAACCTGAGTGTCCATAGGTATACGCAGCGAGCCTAGTTGAGGTGATATTTTCCAGATTAAAATAATAAGTGGGAATATCCAGGAAAATAAGCTTTTGAGTATGCGGTAGAAGAAATCTTTACTGCACTTGAATTTTTCTAAAGCAATCATTTTCTTGGAGTTGATATTTTCAGTGGATTTTTAAAGATTGTTAGAGAGAGGTCAGAACGACGCCTGCGATAATCAGAAGGCCGCCGGCAAAAGTGCGCCAATGAATGGGTTCATTGAGCAGCAACCAAGCCAGGATGGGGACAATGAGAAATGCCAAACCCATGAATGGATATGCAAGATGTAGTGGCGCATTTCTCAATATCCATACCCATCCTAATGTTGTAATTCCATAGAGCGCCAAGGATGCAATGAGCCACCCATTGAATATCACTGACTGCCATGTTATTGCGTCGGGGAAAGAGGACGCTGCTTTTTTGAAAAGAATTTGTCCAAGACTTATGCATAGCACACAAAGCAGTGTAAGCAAAATGGTAATTTTAGACATTTTCTAAATTATTTGAATTGAGAATGGGTAGCAGCACCAGCGGTGCTGTGAAGAATGCTAATAAATAGCGATACTCTCCGGCTATTGAGAATATGAATACGGCCGCCAGTTGCAGGCTGTAAGTAACTGCGGCGATGCCGAGAGGAATATCGCGCTCATTAATAGAGCGTCGAAGCCCGATAAAGATGAGAATATAACCAAGCCATGGTGCCCAAAGTATAGCTCGATGGCGCATTGAGAATTCGTGCCAGCTTACCAGGTAGGGGCTTGTAGACCATTGGAAGATATTCGTGCTCGAGATGGACTTGGTTCTGGGAAGGATTTGGTCATTCGCCTTTATGTCCGGTATTCCTCCGTTTGCCAATGACGAATAGAGAAATATGTTGACTCGACTGGACAAGAAGGCGGGGAGATTGTGCCATAAATTATATTTGAAAAATTCGCGCACAATAATCCGCTTGTTTTCTTTGGTGATTGACAAAAGGTTGGGTCCCGGAATAACAAAAATAAGGGGGTCCCAGTAATAATGATCGTGAAACTTCTGTATATATTCAACGGATTTCCCCGTTGAGGTGAGTGCTTCAATGGTTTTTGGACTAACCCGTGGCTCATTTCTCTCCCATAGTCCCATGGGGCGATGCTCCAAAAATCCCACAGTCTCGTACAGAGCCATTGGGAATATACTTCCAATCGTTTGGTTGTATTTGAAGGTTGCGTGCCCATAAATGGCCACTATACACCATGGTATTATTATGGTGGCAAGCTTGATGCGTTCATGGCTGCTTAAGATACATGCTAGAGCCACGAGTGGAAACAGGTTGATGATTCCGTTGGGTCTTGCGAACAATGCAAAAGGAATGGTTGTCAGCAATATCAGGGTTGAAGATTTGTCTATTTTCCGCCGCTTGCTGCATCTCCATATCTCAAAGAGCATGCCGCTTAGACATATTGCATATATTCCGTCTGAATAAAGGCTGCCCATATAGTAAATGACGCTGGGGCCGAGCGCGACGAAGAAAAAGCTGTAGAAGAAAATTTTCCACATCTTGTTTTCTATCGTCCAGGATAGAATCCGCGAGCAGATAATTGCGCACAGCAAAAGTTGAATTCCAATCGGAACTTCGGTTCTTCCTGTGGTGCCATAGGTGAGCTGGTTGTACATATACCAGAACACCGGTTTGCCTGCCTGGAAATCACGGTTGGTATCTACCTCGAGCATGATGGCCAGACTATCTTGGCCAAGAATACCAGGCCAGCACGCCACCAGCCAAGCCGTATAAATAAGAATAATTGTTGGCAGTAATATAGAAAAACTCAGTAGTGAGTGATTCTTGTGGCTGGAAATCTTCATGAGCTTCGAGGTTTGAGCTTGAGAGCCTGCTTTTCTATCAAATGCCAGCTGGCATACGCCATTGCGACTGTCATCACCAAGGATAAAGCCATTGTGCCCAGGAAGCCTGCGGCAGGCCAGGTGCAAAGAATTACTGTCTGCTGTATGGGGAATGCGAAAAGGTATATACCGTAGGATGGATCACCCCAGCGACCGGCTTGAGAGATGACGGGGGTGGCAATATTACCAAAGAAGATGACGAGAAAAGGCAGCCCCAGCAACATTGCCGTGTGCTTCCAACCCATATGCCAAAATGCGATGAATACAATTCCAATCAGGGTGAACCAGGTTAGGGGATGTCGTTGCCAGTGCGGTTGAAGCACGCACAATGCCACGCCGGCGAGAAAGAAAGCGCTGAGCTCTCTTCCATAGTTCACGGCACCAGTGATATCGGCATTGTTTTTTTTGAAATACCAAGCCATGAAAATGGCAATGATTGCCAAGAGAATGGTTTTTCTCTTGAGCAAGCCTAGAGCACCAGCGGTGCCCAGGACGATGTAGCAGCGCACTTCATAAGGAATTGTCCATAGAGACCCGTTCACGCCAAAAGCGTAGGGATTGTGCTCGAAGACCCCCGGCAGCACGTAGTGAATTTTCATCCACAGGGTAGCAAGGTAGGCTGACGTGGCACCATGCTGCAGATACTCCCGGGCGGGAAGCGTCGTCACCCATGTACCAAGCCCATAGGCCACGAAAATTACCACGAAAGTCAGTGCTGGCCATATACGCAAGAAACGCCGCAGTCCAAAGCGGAACACATTGGGGTCTCTTTGCCAACTGGTCATGACCAGATAGCCGCTGATGATGAAAAAGATGGTGACCGCCAACCCGCCAAGGCTGTACAGGCCAAAAAACGACGGCTCCATCTGCCCGGTCAGCGCATAGTGATGGCTGACCAGGACCATGGAGGCTGCAACGATACGGATGAAGTCGAAGTTGTTGCCCGGGTGCGTGGCGGATGTGGATGCCATGGTGTTGTCGTTATGTGTTGGCCTGCAAAGCCAACCCCGCATGCTCGCGCAGCGGATGGAAATGGATCTTCGGAAACCGCTCCTGCGCCAATCGCACGTCATAGGGTGACGTGCACAGATAGGCCAGCGTGTCGGCCGCATCGCGCGCCATGCGCAGCGGGTAGGCGTTCTCGAATTCGCGCAGTTCGCCCGGCGTGTCGGCCGTGATCCAGCGGGCGGCCGTGTACTGGCAGCCTTCCAGACGGATGTCGCAGTCGTATTCGGTGTTCAGGCGGTGCTGCACCACTTCGAACTGCAGCTGGCCCACGGCGCCCAGCAGCATGTTGCCGCCGGCTTCGGGTTTGAAGACCTGGATGGCGCCTTCCTCGCCCAGCTGCATCAGGCCCTGCTGCAGCTGTTTGGTGCGCAGCGGGTTCTTGAGCACCACGGTCATGAACATTTCAGGGGCGAAGAAGGGCAGGCCCGTGAATTGCAGGCTCGCGCCGTCGGTGATGGTGTCGCCCAACTGCACGCCACCATGCGTGGTGAAGCCGATGATGTCGCCCGCATAGGCTTCTTCGACGGCTTCGCGGCGCTGGCTCATGAAGGTCACGACCGAGGTGGGGCGCAGTTCCTTGGCGGTGCGCTGCACCTTCATCTTCATGCCGGGCGTGTACTTGCCCGAGGCTACGCGCACGAAGGCGATGCGGTCGCGGTGGTTGGCATCCATGTTGGCCTGGACCTTGAAGACCACGCCGGAGAAGCCTTCGTCCTCGGGGTGGATGATCTTTTCCACAGGCTGCTTGTTGACCAGCAGCGAGCTTTTTCGGGGGCCGGGCGGGGGCGACATGTCGACCACGGCATCCAGCACTTCCATGACACCGAAGTTGTTCACGCCGGAGCCGAAGAAGACCGGCGTGAGCTTGCCTGCCAGGAAGGCCTCGTGGTCCCAGGGGGCCGAGGCGCCCTGGGCCAGTTCCATGCTGTCGAGCGCGTCGTCAAAGGCCTGCCCGAAGCGCGCACGCAGCTTGTCGGCCTCGGCCAGGGGAATGGCCTCGAAGTCCTGGGGGCGGCGTTCGCTGCCAGGCTGGAACACCGTCATGGTCTGGGTGAGCAGGTTGATGATGCCGCCGAACTGCTTGCCCTGGCCCACGGGCCAGGTGACGGGGCAGCAGGGCATGCCCAGCTCGCGCTCCACTTCGTCAAGAATGTCCAGCGGATCGCGCACTTCGCGGTCCATCTTGTTGACGAAAGTGATGATGGGGGTGTCGCGCTGGCGGCAGACCTCGATCAGGCGGCGGGTCTGCGATTCCACGCCGTTGGCGGCGTCGATGACCATCAGCGCCGAGTCCACGGCCGTGAGCACGCGGTAGGTGTCTTCCGAGAAGTCCTTGTGTCCAGGGGTGTCGAGCAGATTGACCACATGGTCGCGGTAGCTCATCTGCATGACCGAGCTGGCCACCGAGATGCCGCGCTGCTTTTCGATTTCCATCCAGTCGGAGGTGGCATGGCGGCTGGCCTTGCGGCCCTTGACGGCGCCCGCGATCTGGATCGCGCCCGAGAACAGCAGCAGCTTCTCGGTCAGCGTGGTCTTGCCCGCGTCGGGGTGGGAAATGATGGCAAAAGTCCGGCGGCGCCGGGTTTCCAGGGCGTAAGTCAAGGGGGAGTCCAGGAGATGGGTAAATAGCAGGGCGCGCGTACCGGCTGGCGGCCGCGGCGAACCGGCGCATTTTACAGAGCGTGTGTCGCAAGCGGGTTGTCGGAGGAATCCGCCAATGCCTTCGGCGAAACGGTCGTTACAGCATTTGCTCCGGAGATGCTGGGACGAGATATGAGTACAGCCAAAAGAGCTGGCGTGAGAGCGAAGAATGGCAGCAGGTATCTATATTCGCCTGCAGTAGCGAAGACCGCAATGGCGATCAGGTGAATGGCTGCTGGCACGCTGATCAGCAAGGCTGGCAGGTTCTTTTGGCGCACGCCATGCCACAGGACCATGGCCAGCAGCGCGAAGCCCAGCCAGGGCGTCCACAGCAGCCAGCGCCAGGCATGACTTTGGCGAAGCACGCCGCGCAGCGCGGTTTCTGCGGAATCCAGCCTGAAAATCCGCATTTGCGATTGCGCCTGGGTGCGCTTGATCACATAGCGGGCATAGTCGAGCGCCGGAAACCCGCCCTGGGCCAGCGCGGCCGACAGAAGCACATTGACGCGGCTGGCCGTCACATCGGGCAGGTTGTGCCAAAGGTTGTAGCGCAGGAACTCCTGCGCCAGCTCCTTGCGCTGTTCTTCGGTCAGGCTGAAGAGCTGAGGGCCCTGCGGATGGAACACCAACATATCCCAGTAGGCCGGGTCCGAGTAGGCGAGCATGAGCTGGCGCGGAGCATGGCCTTCCAGGATTTCCAAAGTGCGTGCCGACAGCTTGGGCGACTGCAGTACCCAGGGGTCGTTCATGAGGGGTTGCTTTTGCCAGAGGTCGTTCATGGCCCTGGGCTGCAGCAGCTTGACTGTTTCGAAGAGCACAAGTGAATCCGTGGCGCTTTGCGCAGCGGGCCTGTGCATCTGCGTGCCCGCATAGGCCAGAGCACACCACAGGCCGATGATGGCGCACAGCGGCAAGCGGCTTTTGCGGTGGACCAGAAAGATCGCAACCACGGCCGGTGCCAGAAAGAGGATGCCGTTGGCACGCACAAAAACCGAAAACGGCAGTGCCAGCGCGATGAGGGCCAGGCTGGCCCGGCTGTGCCGTTTCTGGCTGCAAATCCACCAAAGCTCAAACAGCAGGGCGCAGGAGGCCACGGCGAAGATGGCGTCTGGATACAGCGTGGCCATGAAATAGACCATGTGAGGGGCCGCGCAGACGAAGACCAGCAGCACGGCGTACAGCAGGCGGTGCCCGCGTGCCCAGTACCAGGCCAACATGCGCGCAAAGAAGAGGGCGCACAGCAATAGGAGGATGGCCACTGGCACTTCCACCCGGTGGGTGACGCCATATGTCCAGCGCACGAAGTAGTACCAGCCCACGCTCTTGCCCGAGCGAAAGTGTTCGGGCCTGTCCACTTCCTGAAGGATGGCCGAACTGTCCTCGCCCAGTACGCCGGGCCAGAAGACCAGCAGCCATACCAGATAGATCAGCACGAGCAGGCCGGCGCTGGCCAGGAAGGCGCGGCGCTCGGTGGAGCCTTCAAGACGGGCCTGCGCTGGCACGGATGCGGAAGTCGGTGGGCCGGTGGCGGGGGTGTATCTGCTGTTCATGGGCCGTTGACGATGCGCTCAGGTCATTGGGTAGTGGCAGTGCGGTCAGCGGTGAGCCGCTCATCTTCTTGATGCCGTCTTGATACGGCCCCTGCCAATCTCAACCCATCCTTGACAGCCCCGGCCCTAGAGTTTTCCCCATCGCAACAACAGGTGCCGCCATGCGGCGCCGATGCGGGAGAAATCCCTATGACCCTGACCGAAATCACCGGATGGCTGGGCGCCCTGGGCGCCCTGGCTGTGTTTGTCTACCTCGGATACGCATTGCTGCGGCCCGAACAGTTCTGAGGTGGCGCAGATGCAAGACCTGATCTTTATCGCCCTGAGCCTGGGCTGCTTCGGGGGCCTGCTGGCCTTCGTGGCGGCGCTGGGCCGGATTTGACTGCCTGAAAGGAGACCGCCATGTGGTTGACCTGGATGGAATATGCACTGGTGCTGCTGCTGATGACGGCGCTGGCCGTGCCCATGGGGCAGTGGCTGGCACGCTGCTTCACGAGTGAGCACCATGCCTGGATCGAGCGGCTGAGCTTTCGCGCCCTGGGCGTGAACCCGGCCGAGCGCATGGGCTGGCAGCGCTACGGGCTGGCGCTGCTGCTGTCCAACGGCGCCATGCTGCTGCTGGGCTATGCGCTGCTGCGCCTGCAGGGCTGGATGCCGCTCAATGCGCTGAGCAATGCGGCGCAGACACCGGACCTGGCCTTCAACACGGCCGTGTCCTTTGTGACCAATACCAACTGGCAGGCGTATTCGGGCGAGAGCAGCCTGTCCAACGCCACGCAGATGGTGGCCATCACCTTCATGATGTTCGCTGGCGCGACCACGGGCGTGGTCGCCGCGGCGGGTGTCATCCGCGGCCTGGCGCGCTCCAGTGCCTCGGACCTGGGCAACTACTGGGTGGACTATGTGCGCATGCTCTGGCGCGTGATGCTGCCGCTGAGCTTTGTGGTGGCCCTGGTCTATGTGTGGCAGGGTGTGCCTCAGACGCTGGATGGCCAGGTCTGGGCGACGACGCTGGAGGGCGCTCGCCAGCAGATTCTTCTCGGCCCCGTGGCCAGCCTGGAGAGCATCAAGCACATCGGCACCAACGGTGGCGGCTTCTTCGGCATGAATGCTGCCCATCCGTTCGAGAACCCCACGCCGCTGACCAACGCATTCCACATCCTGGGCATGCTGCTGATCCCGTCGGCGCTGACCTATGCGCTTGGCTCCATGCTGCTGCGCCGTCGCCAGGGCTGGGTGCTGTTCGGCGCCTGCCTGGTGATGTTCGTTGGCTTTCTGGCGCTGGTGTTCACGGCCGAGCAGGCCGGCAATCCGCTGCTCACGGCCGCAGGTGCCGACCAGCAGATCAGCGCCACCCAGCCGGGCGGCAACATGGAGGGCAAGGAGCTGCGCTTCGGCATCGCCGATACGGCGCTGTTCGTGACCACGACCACGGCCGCGACCACGGGCTCGGTCAATGCCATGCATGACTCGCTGACGCCCCTGGGCGGGCTGGTGCCGCTGGCGCAGATGATGCTCAACTGTGTGTTCGGCGGCGACGGCGTGGGCCTGATCAACCTGCTGCAGTACGCCATCCTCACGGTTTTCCTGGCCGGCATGATGATCGGCCGCACGCCCGAGTTCCTGGGCAAGAAGATCGAGGCGCGAGAGATCAAGCTGGTGATGCTGGCCGTGATGGCGCACCCGATCTCCATCCTGGGCTTCACGGCGTTGGCTGCGGTCTGGCCCGACACCATGGCCAGTCTGACCAACCGGGGGCCGCACGGCTTCTCGGAGGTGCTCTATGCCTATGCCTCGGGCACGGCCAACAACGGTTCGGCCTTTGCGGGCCTGAATGCGAACACGCCGTTCTTCAACACCACCATCGGCCTGGCCATGCTGGCTGGCCGCTATCTGACACTGCTGCCCATGCTGGCCCTGGCCGGCAGCCTGGCGGCCAAGCCCACCGTGCCTGCGGGGCCGGGCACCTTCCCGACGGCCACGCCGCTGTTCATGGGCTTGCTGGTCTTCGTGGTGGTAGTGGTCGGTGGACTGACCTTCCTGCCTTCGCTGGCCCTGGGTCCTGTGGTCGAGCAACTGCAGATGCTGTCAGGACAGGTCTATCCCTGAGCACCCCTGAGCCCGTTTTTTTCCTGGCCGCCTGCTGTGCCTGACACAGCAGCGCGGCGGAGGTTTCCGAAATGCAAGTTCAAACACACACTTCCGGCCCGTTGCCGGTGCTGCGCACCGATGCGCAGGTTCCATCCCAGACCGATGCCGGCGGGCTGCGCTCGCTGTTCGGCCCCAGCCTGCGGTCGGCGCTGTTCGTCGCCGTGGTCACGGGCTTGGCGTATCCGCTGGTCACCACGCTCGTGGCCCAGGCCGCGTTTCCCAAGGCCGCCAATGGCAGCCTGATCACGCGCCAGGGCTCGGTCGTGGGCTCGGCCCTGATCGGGCAGGAGTTCGCTTCGCCCCGTTATTTCCAGGGTCGGCCCAGCGCCACCACGGCGCCGGATCCCGACAAGGCCGATGCCACGGTGGCCGCGCCCTACAACGCCGCGCTGTCGGCTGCCACCAACCAGGGGTCGACCCACGCGGCGCTCAAGGAGTCCGTGGCGGCGCGCGTGGCGGCCTACCGCGAACTCAATGGTCTTGCGGCAGATGCCGCTGTGCCTGTGGATGCCGTGACGGCCTCGGCCTCCGGCCTGGATCCGCACATCTCTGTGGCCAATGCCGAGCTGCAGCTGTCGCGCGTGGCACGCGAGCGCCAGCTGCCTGTGGCCAAGGTCCAGGAACTGCTGCGCCAGCAGATGCAGCCGCGCGTTCTGGGCCTGCTGGGTGAGCCGCGCGTGAACGTGCTGCAGTTGAATCTGGCGCTGGACGATCTCTCGGCCGCGACGCTGCAGCCTGCGGCAGCCAATGCCGCCAAGGAGTAAGCCATGTCGCGCAAAACTGCTTTGTCCCTGTTCGATCCTTCGCTGGTGCGCCAGGCGCTGGGTGACTCCATCCGCAAGCTGGCACCGAGCGCGCAATGGCGCAACCCGGTGATGTTCGTGGTCTATCTGGGCGCCATCTTCACCAGCCTGCTCTGGGCCCAGGCCCTGGCGGGCGAGGGCGAGGCGCCTGCGGGCTTCATCCTGGCCATTGCGCTGTGGCTGTGGTTCACCGTGCTGTTCGCCAATTTTGCGGAGGCGCTGGCCGAGGGGCGCAGCCGCGCCCAGGCCGCGAGCCTGCGCAGCATGAAGCGCAGCACGGTCGCCAAGAAGCTGGAGCAGGCCAGCTACCAAAGCCGCTGGCATCCCGTGGGTGCGGAAGAACTGCGCTCGGGCATGTGGGTGCTGGTCGAGGCCGGCGACACCATACCGCTGGACGGCACGGTGATCGAGGGCGTGGCCTCGGTGGACGAGAGCGCCATCACCGGCGAATCGGCCCCCGTGATCCGCGAGGCCGGCGGCGACTTCTCTTCGGTCACCGGCGGCACGCGCGTGCTGTCGGACTGGCTGGTGGTGCAGATCACCGTGAACCCCGGCGAGTCCTTCCTGGACCGCATGATCTCCATGGTGGAGTCGGCCCGCCGCCACAAGACGCCCAACGAACTGGCGCTGACCATCTTGCTGGTCGGACTGACGCTGCTTTTCCTGCTGGTCATCGTCACGCTGCGGCCCTATTCGGCCTTTGCGGTGGAGCTGACGGGCAGCGGGCAGGTCGTGGGACTGACGGTGCTGGTCGCCCTGCTGGTGTGCCTGATCCCGACCACCATCGGCGGCCTGCTGTCGGCCATTGGCGTGGCAGGCATGAGCCGCATGATGCAGGCCAACGTGATCGCCACTTCGGGCCGCGCCGTGGAGGCGGCCGGCGACGTGGACGTGCTGCTGCTGGACAAGACCGGCACCATCACGCTGGGCAACCGCCAGGCCAGCGAATTCCTGCCCGCTCCCGGCGTGACGGCCGCGCAGCTGGTCGATGCGGCGCAGCTGGCATCACTGGCCGACGAGACACCCGAGGGCCGCAGCGTGGTCGTGCTGGCCAAGGAAATGCATGGCCTGCGCGAGCGTGACCTGGCAACCCTGCATGCCGTCTTCGTGCCCTTCACGGCCCAGACGCGCATGAGCGGCGTGGACATGCCGCAGCCCGACGGCGGCACGCGCAGCCTGCGCAAGGGCGCGGCCGACGCCGTGCGTCGCCACGTCGAAGCCATGGGCGGCAAGTTCCCGCCCGCCATGCTCAAGGTGGTGGAGGATGTGTCGCGGCGCGGCAGCACGCCGCTGGTGGTGGCCGATGGCGCCCGCGTGCTGGGCGTGATCGAGCTCAAGGACGTGGTCAAGCACGGCATACGCGAACGCTTTGCCGAGCTGCGCCGCATGGGCATCAAGACCGTGATGATCACGGGCGACAATCCGCTCACGGCCGCCGCCATTGCGGCCGAGGCCGGCGTGGACGACTACCTTGCCGAAGCCACGCCCGAGGACAAGCTGCGCCTGATCCGCGAACACCAGGCCGCAGGCCGGCTGGTGGCCATGACCGGCGACGGCACCAATGACGCACCCGCCCTGGCCCAGGCCGACGTGGCCGTGGCCATGAACAGCGGCACCCAGGCGGCCAAGGAAGCCGGCAACATGGTGGACCTGGACAGCAACCCGACCAAGCTCATCGAGGTCGTGGAGACCGGCAAGCAGATGCTGATGACGCGCGGCGCGCTGACCACCTTCAGCGTGGCCAACGACGTGGCCAAGTACTTCGCCATCATCCCGGCCGCCTTCGTGGGCACGTATCCGCAGCTGTCGGCGCTCAATGTCATGGGACTGGCCAGCCCGGGCTCGGCCATCCTGAGCGCCGTGATCTTCAACGCGCTGATCATCATCGTCCTGATACCGCTGGCCTTGCGTGGCGTGCCCTACCACGCCATCGGCGCCTCGGCCCTGCTGCGGCGCAACCTGCTGGTCTACGGGCTGGGGGGCCTGGTCGTCCCCTTCATCGGCATCAAGCTGATCGACATGCTGCTGGTGGCTTTCGGCCTGGCCTGATCTTTGGCGGCAAGCCTGCCCGCCCGGGCAGGCACCGCCTTGCTTTCTCTGTACAAAAACCAAGATGAAATCCGCTTCTTCCATGACGGCCGCTTGTGCCGTCCCCCGCTTCTTCCCCCGTGCCTCACTGGCTGCACTGCTGTCGCTGGCGGCTGCGTCCTGCCATGCCCAGGCCGAAACCTCTCCCGTCAACGCTGCCAGTGCCGATGCCCAGCAATCGCCCGCACCCGCCTACGCGCTCACCGGCAGCGTGGCGCTGCTCAGCGACTACCGTTTCCGTGGCATCTCGCAAAGCTGGATGGGGCCGGCGCTGCAGGGCGGGCTGGAGCTGTCGCTGCCGCGCGGCGCCTACCTGGGCGTGTCCGGCTCCAGCGTGTCGCGCCACAGCTATCTGGACGGCCGCGCGCTGGAGCTGGACCTGTACGGCGGCTGGCGCACCGAGCTGCTGCCGGGCTGGACGGGCGACATCGGCCTGCTGCACTACAACTACCCCGGCGCGCGCGTGCCCCGCGGGGATGGCAGCGGCGGCGTGCGCTACGACACCACCGAGGCCTATCTGGGCGTCACCCACGGCGGCTTCAGCGCCAAATGGTCGCTGGCGCTGACGCCTTACTTCGGCCTGCGCGACAGCACGGCGGCCACGGCCTTTGCCGAGGCACTTCCCGGCAGCGGCAGCTCACGCGGCAGCAGCTATCTGGACCTGAACTACCAGCATCCGTTGGGCGACTGGGCGGTGCTGGGCCTGCATGCCGGCCACACGCAGGTGCGCAACTACAGCGAACTGTCGTACGCCGACTGGCGCGTCTCGCTGGCCCGCAGCTGGGGGCCATGGACGGCCACGCTGGCCTGGGCCGGCACCTCGGCCGACACGCGCTACTACCGCGCGGCCAATGCGGCAGGCCAGATGCAAAGCCTGGGCCGCAGCGGCTGGGTGCTGTCGCTGTCGGCGGCGTTCTAGTGTGGGAGCACGCTCTGGTGCTAGGCTGAGAACCATGCCCATTTCGTCCTCTGCCGAGCCGGCGCCGCCTGGTCTGCCGCGCCCCGATCCCGACGCCCTGGTCGCGCGCCTGCGCCATGAGCGGGCGCAGGAGGGGCGGGGCAAGCTGCGCATCTACTTCGGATCGAATGCAGGCGTGGGCAAGACCTACGCCATGCTGGCCGCCGCCCAGCGCGAACGCCAGGGGGGCCGCGAGGTTCTGGTGGGACTCGTGGAAACCCATGGCCGCAAGGAAACGGCGCAGCAGCTGCATGGCCTGGAGCAACTGCCGCTGCGCGAGCTGCCGCACCAGGGACGGACGCTGCGCGAGTTCGACCTGGATGCGGCGCTCGCGCGGCGTCCGCGCGTGCTGCTGCTCGATGAACTGGCGCACAGCAATGCGCCAGGCTCACGCCATCCCAAGCGCTGGCAGGACGTGCAGGAACTGCTGGACGCAGGCATCGATGTCTGGACCACGATCAACGTGCAGCACCTGGAAAGCCTGAACGACGTGGTGGGCGGCATCGTCGGCATCACGGTGCGCGAGACCGTGCCCGACCAGATCTTCGACGATGCCGACGAGGTCATCGTCGTCGACATCTCGCCCGACGAGCTGCTGCGCCGCTTGAAGGACGGCAAGGTCTACATGATGGAGCAGGCCGAGCGGGCCTCGCGCAACTTCTTCAGGCGCGGCAACCTGCTAGCGCTGCGCGAGCTGGCACTGCGCCGCACGGCCGACCGCGTGGACGAGGACATGCGCGACTACCGGCGCGAGCGCTCCATAGGCACGGTCTGGCCTGCGCGTGAGCGCCTGCTGGTGGCCGTGGCAGGGCACGCGGGCGACGACGCCCTGGTGCGCCAGGTGGCGCGCATGGCACGCCGGCTGGATGCTGGCTGGATGGTGGTGTACGTGGACGCGCCCCAGCGCCAGCACCGCCCACGCAGCGTGCAGGCCGCCGTGCTCAAGACCCTGGCCCTGGCCGCGCGCCTGGGGGCCGAGACGGCCACGCTGCCGGGCGCCGATGTGGCCGAGGCCCTGGTTGCCTTCGCGCGCGAGCGCAACGCCAGCCGCCTGGTGCTGGCCCAGCCGCCGCGCCCGGCATGGTCGCCCTGGCGCTGGTGGGGCCGCAGCCTGCCCGACCGCATCGTCCAGCTGCATCCCGACATCGACGTGCTGGTGCTCTCCGGGGGCTCCAGCGCGGCCCGGACCGAGGCCGCGCCTGCCGCACCGCTGCGGCGCAGGCCGCTGCCCTGGAAGGGCTATGCCGGCGTGACCCTGGCCT
Source organism: Delftia sp. WSY_22 (assembly GCF_043104185.1). Taxonomy (NCBI): domain Bacteria; kingdom Pseudomonadati; phylum Pseudomonadota; class Betaproteobacteria; order Burkholderiales; family Comamonadaceae; genus Delftia; species Delftia sp. WSY_22. Next base: position 74,614 of record NZ_JBICKN010000056.1, on the reverse strand, counting down.
GCTTGACCGCCACGGTGCTGGCCGAGCAGCTGCTGCGCATCTTCGACCCGGCCAACGTGGTGATGCTGTTCCTGCTCATCGTCGTGCTGTCTTCGTTGCGCTGGGGGCGTGGCCCGGGCGCCTGGGCGGCGCTGCTGTCGGTACTGTGCTTCGACTTTTTCTTCGTGCCCCCGCGCGGATCCTTCCATGTCAACGACACGCAGTACCTGTTCACCTTCGTGCTGATGCTGGGCGTGGCCCTGGTCTGCGGCCAGCTCATGGCGCGGCTGCGCCACGAGGCGCGCGTGGCGGCCGAGCGCGAGCGGCGCGCGGGCGCCCTGGCGCGGCTGGCGCGCGACCTTTCGGGCGCGCTCACGCAGGAGCAGGTGGTGGAGATTGCGCTGAGCACGGTCTCGGGCGTGTTCGACGCCCAGGCCGGGCTGCTGTTGCCCGATGCCGACGAGCGCCTGCGCCCCGCCGGCGGCGGCTCCTGCCCCATGGACGACAGCATTGCGCGCTGGGCCATGGACCACGGCCAGCAGGCCGGCCAGGGCACGGACACGTTGCCGGCCGCGCCGGCCCGCTACGTGCCGCTGGCGGCGCCCGTGCGCATGCGGGGCGTGCTGGTGCTGCAACTGCGTGCGCCCCAGCGCCTGGAGGTGCCCGAGGAGCAGCGCCTGCTGGAGGCCTGTGCCAGCCAGGTGGCGCTGGCACTGGAGCGTCAGCACTTCGTGGCCGTGGCCCAGCAGACCCAGATCGCCATGGAGGGCGAGCGCATGCGCAACACCTTGCTGTCGGCCGTCTCGCACGACCTGCGCACGCCGCTGACCACCATCCTGGGCGCGGCCGAGGCCGCGCAGCGCCATGTGCCGCCGGGCGGCGCAGCCGACATGCTGGAGCAGGTCCGCATCCAGGCCCAGGCCATGCAGCGACTGGTGGAGAACCTGCTGGACATGGCGCGCCTGCAGCAAGGCGGCGTGCACCTGCAGCGCGAATGGCTGCCGCTGGATGAAGTGGTCGGCAGCGCGCTGCGCCAGATGCGCGCGCGCCTGCACGAGCATCCCGTGAGCACCGACGTGCCCGCCAGCCTGCCGCTGCTGCAGCTCGATGCCGTGCTCATGGAGCGCGTGCTGGTCAACCTGCTGGACAACGCCGCCAAGTACACGCCGGCCGGCACGCCGCTGACCATCCACGCACGCGAACAGGACGGCGAGGTGCTTGTGGCCGTGCAGGATGGCGGGCCCGGCCTGCCGCCACACCTGCCCGTGGAGACGCTGTTCGAGCCCTTCACGCGCGGCACGGCCGAGTCCACCGTCTCGGGCATAGGCCTGGGGCTGGCGCTGGTGCGCAGCATTGTCGAGGCCCATGGCGGGCGCATCGAGGCCGCTGCCGCGCGCCCAGGCCCCGGCACCGTGTTCACGCTGCGCTTTCCGGTGCCGGAGCAGCCATTGCTCGATTAGAGTCTTGCGCCATGAGCACGCCCACCAACCGCATCCTGATGATCGAGGACGACCCCGGCATCCGCCGCTTCGTGCGCCTGGTGCTGGAGGACGAGGGCTGGCAGGTCTTCGAGGCCGACAGCGCGCGCCGGGGCCTGATCGAGGCGGCGAGCCGCCAGCCCGATCTGGTCATCCTCGACCTGGGCCTGCCGGATGCCGACGGCAAGCAGGTTCTCACCGAGCTGCGCGGATGGTCCTCCGTTCCCGTGCTCGTGCTCTCCGCGCGCGAGCGCGAGGACGAGAAGGTGGCCGCCCTGGACGCCGGCGCAGACGATTACCTGGTCAAGCCTTTCGGTGTGCCCGAGCTGCTGGCCCGGCTGCGCGTGATGCTGCGCCGCCGCCAGCAACTGGGGCCCGCAGGCGGCGCAGTTGCATCCAGCCAGGTGCACTTCGGCCAGGTGCAGGTGGACCTGGCCACGCACGAGGTGCGGCGTGCGGGCCAGCCGGTGCACCTCACGCCCATCGAATTCCGCCTGCTGGCGGCGCTGATCGCCGCCCAGGGCCGTGTGATGACCCACCGCCAGCTGCTGCTGCAGGTCTGGGGACCCGAATACCTGGGCCGTGCCCATTACCTGCGCGTGCACATGGCCAATCTGCGCCAGAAGATCGAGGACGAGCCGGCCCAGCCGCGCCACCTGGTGACCGAGCTGCAGGTGGGCTACCGGCTTGTGGGGCTGGGCGGTGAGGCATCCCCGGGATCGGTATAATCAGCGCCTCTCCGAGGAGCGTTGCAGCAGGCCCATTCACCAGATGCGGTCTGCGAGGCTCGGAGTCATACCTGCAACGACGCTCGCCCACGCTTTCTGTGCGGTGAGCTTTTTTTCGTCTCCCGCAGAACGTGGTTTTTCATTCATCTTTTGGAGAAAACCATGAACGCTGCTGTTCGTCCCGTTTCCGCCGACACGGCCATCGCTGACATTTCCCTCGCCGCCTGGGGCCGCAAGGAAATCCTGATCGCCGAAACCGAAATGCCCGGCCTGATGGCCACGCGCGAGGAATTCGCCGCGGCGCAGCCGCTCAAGGGCGCGCGCATCGCCGGCTCGCTGCACATGACCATCCAGACGGCCGTGCTGATCGAGACGCTCAAGGCCCTGGGCGCCGACGTGCGCTGGGCCTCGTGCAACATTTTCTCGACGCAGGACCATGCCGCCGCCGCCATCGCCGCCACGGGCACGCCCGTGTTCGCCATCAAGGGTGAATCGCTGGCCGACTACTGGGACTACACCCACCGCATCTTTGAATTCGGCGCCGCCGGTACCGAAGGCGAAGGCCCCAACATGATCCTGGACGACGGCGGCGATGCCACCATGCTGCTGCACCTGGGCATGCGCGCCGAAAAGGACCTGTCCGTGCTGGACAACCCCGCCTCCGAGGAAGAGAAGATCGCCTTCGCCGCCATCCGCGCCAAGCTGGCCCAGGACCCCACCTGGTATACGCGCAAGAGCGCCCACATCATCGGCGTGACCGAAGAGACCACCACCGGCGTGCACCGCCTCAACGAGATGTCGGCCAAGGGCACGCTGAAGTTCCGCGCCATCAACGTCAACGACTCCGTCACCAAGAGCAAGTTCGACAACCTCTACGGCTGCCGCGAATCGCTGGTGGACGGCATCAAGCGCGCCACCGACGTGATGATCGCCGGCAAGGTCGCCGTGGTGGCCGGCTACGGCGACGTGGGCAAGGGCTGCGCCCAGGCGCTGCGCGCGCTGTCGGCCCAGGTCTGGGTCACCGAGATCGATCCCATCAACGCCCTGCAGGCCGCCATGGAAGGCTACAAGGTCGTGACCATGGAGTGGGCGGCAGACAAGGCCGACATCTTCGTGACCACCACCGGCAACCGCGACATCATCCGCCACGAGCACATGGTGGCCATGAAGAACGAAGCCATCGTCTGCAACATCGGCCACTTCGACAACGAGATCGACGTCGCCTCCATCGAGCAGTACCAGTGGGAAGAGATCAAGCCCCAGGTGGACCACATCACCTTCCCTGACGGCAAGAAGATCATCCTGCTGGCCAAGGGCCGCCTGGTGAACCTGGGCTGCGCCACCGGCCACCCCAGCTTCGTGATGAGCGCCTCGTTCGCCAACCAGACCATCGCCCAGATCGAGCTGTTCACCAAGCCCGATGCCTACGAGGTCGGCAAGGTCTACGTGCTGCCCAAGATCCTGGACGAGAAGGTTGCCCGCCTGCACCTGAAGAAGGTCGGCGCCATGCTGACCGAGCTGACGGACGGCCAGGCTGCCTATATCGGCGTGAGCAAGCAGGGTCCCTACAAGCCCGAAACTTATAGGTATTAAGCACCCCCTGAGGCGCTGACGCGCCTTCCCCCTCTCTACCCGCTTCGCGGGGGAGGGGGACGACGCCCTCGCTGCGGGGCGGCCCTTGCTTGGCGTCCCTGAGTTGGGTCGCGCCGGTTTCGGGCATTAGTCAACTGAGATTTCCTGGAGCGACGCTATGCGCGCAGATGTATTTTTGGTGGAAGCCGGCCATGCGGCCACGCGCTCGCAGGCGCAGCGGCTGATTGCGGGTGGCGTGCAGTGGCGCATGACGCCGTTGACGCCGTGGAAGAAGGTCGCCAAGAACGGTGACGAGATTCCCGCAGGTGCCGAGCTGCAGTTGCTGGACGGGGCCGAGGCCCGGTTCATCTCGCGCGGCGGGCTGAAGCTGGAAGGCGCGCTGGCGGCCACCAAGCTGTCGGTGGACGGCCTGCGCTGCCTGGACGTGGGCCAGAGCACGGGCGGTTTCACCGACTGCCTGCTGCAGGCAGGCGCCGCCCAGGTCATCGGCGTGGACGTGGGCCATGGCCAGCTGCATGACCGGCTGCGCTCGGATGCGCGCGTGATCTGCGTCGAAGGCGTCAATGCCCGCGCGGTGACGGCCGAGGGCCTGCAGGAGGCCTGCGAGGAAGTGCTGTCCGAACGCTGGGAAGAAGATCCCGACGACAACGACACCCAGCCCGTGGCGCCCTATGCCTGGATGCGCAACGGCGGCGTGGTCGACGAGGACTACGACGACAGCGACGACGCCAAGGAAAACGAGATCGAGGCCTTCAAGGCCGAGCGCGCGGCCAAGGGCAAGGCGCGCGATGAGGGCACGGTGGCCACGCAGCGCCGCCGCCGCGCCGAGTTTGCCGACGTGGACATCACGCCGCAGTTCGACTTCGTCACGGGCGATCTGTCCTTCATCTCTCTGACCCTGGTGCTGCCGGCCGTCACGCGCCTGCTCAAGCCGCATGGCCAGCTGCTGATGCTGGTCAAGCCGCAGTTCGAGCTGCAGCCGGGCCAGGTCGGCAAGGGCGGCATCGTGCGCGATGCGGCCCTGTTCACCGAGGTGGAGCAGCGCATCCGCACCTGCCTGGGCGAGCTGGGCCTGGAGGTCAAGGGCTGGATGGAGTCGGCCATCGAAGGTGGCGACGGCAACCGCGAATTCTTCGTGCATGCCCAGCAGGCGGCCGTGGTGAAGGAGCCAGAGCAGCCTGAAACGCAGGACGACGACGAGCCCCGCTCGGCCGTGAAGGCAGCTCCTAAGCCGGCCGCGCCTAAGCGCGTGTCCCGCACCGTGCTGCGCGAGCAGCGCAACGAGCGTGTGATCGACACCAGCACCGAGTTCGGCGTGCCCGGTCCGGGCCGCGCCAAGCTGCGCAAACGCAACGAATGAAACACTGAGCAGCGAGTCTTACATGAGCTTTCCGATCAGCTTCGAGTTCTTCCCGACCAAGACGCCCGAGGGCGCGACCAAGCATGTTCAGGTGCGCAAGAACCTCTATGCGCGCAAGCCCCAGTTCTGCTCCGTCACCTATGGCGCGGGCGGCTCCACGCAGACGGGCACCTTCGCCATGGTGCGTGACATCCAGAACGAAGGCGTCAGCGCGGCATCGCATTTCTCCTGCGTGGGCGCCACGCACGACAAGGTGCGCGCCGAACTGCAGGAGCTGAAGGCCATGGGCGTGCGCCGCATCGTCGCGCTGCGCGGCGACCTGCCCAGCGGCTATGGCCTGGGTGGCGAATTCCAGTACGCCAGCGATCTCGTGGAATTCATCCGCCGCGAGTTCGGCGACTGGTTCCACATCGAGGTGGCGGCCTACCCGGAGGTCCATCCGCAGGCGAAATCCCCACAGTCCGATCTGGATGCGTTTGCGGCTAAAGTGCGCGCTGGCGCGGATTCCGCGATCACCCAATATTTCTACAATGCCGACGCCTACTGCCGTTTCGTTGATGCGGCGCGCGGCATGGGGCTTGATGCACCGGTTGTTCCCGGCATCATGCCCATCACCAGCTCTACGCAGCTGATGCGCTTCTCGGACGCCTGCGGCGCCGAGATCCCGCGCTGGATCCGCCTGCGTCTGCAGGCTTACGGAGATGACACGGCGTCCATTCGCGCCTTCGGCCTTGATGTCGTGTCCCGTCTATGCGAGCAGTTGCGCAGCCAGGGCGCTCCCGGGCTGCACTTCTATACGATGAACCAGAGCGTCGCCACGCTGGAAATCTGCGATCGATTGGGCCTTTGAGCGCGTAGCCACTGCGCCGGCCCCGGGCGACCCTCTAGAACTTGGGAACGGTCAGGCGTTCCCTGGAGGTTTTGCCCATGGATCGTGGTTTTCGACGCCTGCACTGGCGCTGGCTGGCCATGTGCGCCATCACCGCCACCCTGGCCGGCTGCGCGCCGGCTCCCGTGGCACAAAGCGATGCCGAGTCCGGCGCCCTGACCGCAGGTGCGGCGGCAATGGATGAAGGCCAGACGCCAGCGGCCGTGCCCTCGGCCGGCAAGCGCGGTGGCCGCACATCGCGGGCCGCGCAGCCGGCCAGCAAATCCCCGGATGCCAAGCCCTCCGAGTCGGCCTCGCCCGAAGACAGTGCCGAGGCTCCCTCCAATCCCGACTTCGCCCTCGTGCCCTCGCGCGACAGCGACCAGCAAGGCCTGGCCTCCTGGTATGGCCCGGGCCTGCATGGCCGGCTGACCGCCAGCGGCGAGCGTTTCGACAAGGAAGAATTGACGGCCGCGCACCGCAGCTTTGCCTTCGGCAGCCGCGTCTGCGTGCGCAGCGCCGCCACGGGCAAGACAGTGGTGGTGCGCATCAACGACCGCGGGCCGTTTGCGCCTGGCCGCGTGATCGATCTGAGCCAGGCCGCAGCGCAGGAGCTGGGCATGGTCGGCCTGGGCATCAAGCCCGTGGAGCTGTGGCAGCTCGACGATGGTGAGCAGGAATGCCCCGAAACCCTGGTCACGGCCAGGAAGGCCAAGTCCATCGAGAAGACGCAGCAGGCCAAGGCACAGGCACAGACAACACAGGCACGGACCCGGGTTCATGCCAAGGCGCCGGTGCGTCCGCGTGTCCAGGCCAAGGCGCCTGCCCCCAGGCCCAATGCACGCACGGCCGTGGCCAGCCGTGCCGTCCCTGCCGACAAGCCGGTGGCGAAGGCTGCGGCGCCCGCCGCTGCCTCGTCCACCGCAGTGGCCTCTGCGGCCTCGAACGCGCGCTGAACGGGTTCAGCCGCCGGATTCGAGCGTGAAGGCCGCGTTCTCGTCCTGACCGAGCAGCTTGACCAGCTGCGGCATGGCCGGCTTGAGCTGTTCCTTGAGATTGAACGGCGGATTGATCAGGAACATGCCGCTGGCCGGCAGGCCGCCGCGCTCCGAGGTCTTGTTGCTCTTGACCGTGAGCTCCACATGCAGCCAGCTCCTGCCGGCCTTGGTGGTCATGGTCTTCAGGCGGCGCGGCAGATCGTGCGCCTCGGGGCGCGGGATGATCGGATACCAGAACGCATACGTGCCTGTGGCAAAGCGCTTGAGGCTGTCAGCCGCCATGTCCAGCACCTTGGCGTAGTCGCTCTTGAGCTCGTAGCTGGGGTCGCACAGCACCAGGGCTCGGCGCGACGGCGGCGGCAGGAATTTCTTGATGCCCTCGAAGCCGTCCTCGTGCAGCACGGCCACCTGGCGGCCCGCTTCGAGCTGGGCAATGTTGCCGGCCAGCGAGCGCATGTCGGTGGGATGCAGCTCGAAGACCTTGAGCTTGTCGCGCTCCTGCACGCGCAGCAGGGACTGGATGATGAACGGCGAGCCCGGATAGTTGCGCAGCTGCGCTCCCTGGTTGAAGGAACGCACCGAGGCGATGTAGGCCTGCAGCACCGGGGCCAGCTCGGACTCCTTGGCCTGGGCCAGGCGCAGGATGCCGTCTGCGGCCTCGCCGCTCTTGTTGGCATAGTCGCCATCCAGACGGTACAGGCCGGCGCCGGCGTGCGTGTCCAGCACCGTGAGGGCGGCCTCCTTCTGGAGGAGGTATTGCAGGGTGGCGATCAGCACGGTGTGCTTGAGCACATCGGCATGGTTGCCTGCATGGAAGGCGTGGCGGTAACTGAACATAGGCGTGATGGTAACCAGCCGCGCTGGCGGGTGGACACCCATGGCGGCTGCAAGGTTGCCCGGCGCTGGCGCCTCGCGGCGAGGGCTGCCGGGGACTTGCGGATCGGGGGGATGGTGCGGTTGCGCCAGTTTTGTATAATGGCGGGCTTCGCAGCGATTTTATGGGTCCCGCGGCGAAGTTTACATCCCCGCCTAAGAGGCTTCCTTTTTGAAGAAGCACCGACCGCGGAAAAGGGCCCGCCAAACCTTTCTTGAAAGAGAAAACTCATGTCTACATTCAGCGCAAAGCCCGCTGAGGTGCAACACGAGTGGTTTGTGATTGACGCCACCGATAAGGTGCTCGGACGTGTCGCCAGCGAAGTGGCACTCCGTCTGCGCGGCAAGCACAAGGCCATTTACACACCTCACGTTGACACCGGCGACTTCATTGTCATCATCAACGCCTCCAAGCTCAAGGTCACCGGCACCAAGAACCTGGACAAGGTGTACTACCGCCACTCTGGTTTCCCCGGCGGCATCACTGCCACCAACTTCCGCGACATGCAGGCCAAGTTCCCCGGCCGCGCTCTGGAAAAGGCCGTCAAGGGCATGCTGCCCAAGGGTCCCCTGGGCTACGCAATGATCAAGAAGCTCAAGGTGTACGGCGGTGCTGAGCATCCCCACACCGCCCAGCAGCCCAAGGCTCTGGAAATCTAAGGAGACCTAGATGATTGGTGATTGGAACAATGGCACCGGCCGTCGCAAATCCAGCGTCGCACGCGTGTTCCTGAAGAAGGGCTCCGGCAAGATTACCGTGAATGGCAAGGACATTCAGGAATACTTCGGCCGCGAAACCTCGATCATGATCGCAAAGCAGCCCCTGGCTCTGACGAGCAACCTGGAAGCTTTCGACATTCAAGTGAACGTCCACGGTGGTGGTGAATCCGGCCAGGCCGGCGCTACCCGCCACGGCATCACCCGCGCCCTGATCGACTATGACGCAGCGCTCAAGCCCGTCCTGAGCCAAGCCGGCTTCGTGACGCGTGACGCTCGTGAAGTCGAACGTAAGAAGGTCGGCCTGCGCTCCGCACGCCGCGCCAAGCAGTTCTCCAAGCGTTAATCCGCTGGCACTGCAGGAAAGTCCCCCGGGGCTTTCCCCAGAAAAAAACCGCCTTTGCCGGCGGTTTTTTTCTGGGCGATGCAAACCTTTCTCATTCAGTGGGCAATTCCCCCACTTGCACTGTCGTCAAGCCGGCAGCCCCGGGAATTCCCGAGCCCTTTGCTGTACCATTCGGGCCAATTGAGAACTTCGGAGTATCCCCATGAGCGCCGTCGCAGAAATCACCGAAACCACCACCGCCGAAATGCCCACCCCGATCGTCTTCACCGACAGCGCAGCTGCCAAGGTGGCCGATCTGATCGCCGAGGAAGGCAACCCTGACCTGAAGCTGCGCGTGTTCGTGCAAGGTGGCGGCTGCTCGGGCTTCCAGTACGGCTTTACCTTCGACGAGATCACCAACGAAGACGACACGACCATGACCAAGAATGGCGTGTCGCTGCTGATCGACGCCATGAGCTACCAGTACCTGGTGGGTGCCGAGATCGACTACAAGGAAGACCTGCAGGGCGCGCAGTTCGTGATCAAGAACCCCAACGCCTCCACCACCTGCGGCTGCGGATCGAGCTTCTCGGTGTAAGCCGTGTCGGCCGCGCTGCAGTGAAGCCCGCAGCAGCCCGCCGCACAACACGCCACCAACCGCCGCGCAGCAATGCGCAGGCGGTTTTTTAACGCCTGCGCCCTCCCTGCCTTGCCATGATTCCTGAAGACAAAAGCGCTTCCGCCTCCACCACATCCTCCTCGCGTTCGGTGCTCCTATGGCTCGTGGCCATCGGCTTTTTCATGCAGACGCTGGACGGCACCATCGTCAATACCGCGCTGCCCACCATGGCCGAGGCCCTGGGCGAGAGCCCGCTGCGCATGCAGTCCGTCATCGTCGCCTATTCGCTGACCATGGCCATGCTGATCCCGGCATCGGGCTGGATGGCCGACCGCTTCGGCACGCGGCGCGTCTACCTGTGGGCGATTGCGCTGTTCGTGCTGGGATCGGTGCTGTGCGCGATTGCTCCCAACCTGCAGCTGATGGTGGCCGCACGCGTGCTGCAGGGCATGGGCGGTGCGCTGCTCATGCCCGTGGGCCGGCTGGCCGTGCTGCGCGCCTTTCCGCGCGAGCAGTTCCTCAAGGCCATGAGCTTCGTGGCCATTCCCGGCCTGGTCGGGCCGCTGATTGGCCCCACGCTGGGCGGCTGGATGGTGGAGTACGTGAGCTGGCACTGGATCTTCCTGGTCAACGTGCCCGTGGGCCTGATCGGCCTGGCCGCCACGCTGCGCTTCATGCCCGTGGGCGACCGCTTCGCCGTCAAGCGCTTCGACGGCGTGGGCTATGCGCTGCTGGCCTTCGGCATGGTGGCCGTGTCGCTGGCGCTGGACAGCATGTCGGGCAAGGGCATCCACGGCGCCATGGTCTTCGTGCTGCTGATCTTCGGCCTGGCCAGCCTGGCCGCCTACTGGCTGCATGCGCTGCGCCGGCCCGACCCGCTGTTCGCCCCCGAGCTGTTCGCCGTGCGCAGCCTGCGCGTGGGCCTGCTGGGCAATCTGTTCTCGCGCCTGGGCAGCTCCTGCATGCCCTTCCTGATCCCGCTGGTGCTGCAGGTCTGCCTGGGCTTTTCGCCGCTGCAGGCCGGCATGATGATGCTGCCCACGGTGCTGGCCAGCATGGCCATGAAACGCCAGACCACCACGCTGATCCAGCGCATCGGCTACCGCCGCGTGCTCATGGGCAACACCCTGGTGCTGTCGCTGATGATCGCCAGCTTCGGCACGGTCTCCACGGCGCTGCCGCTGTGGGTGGTCATCGTCCAGCTGCTGATCTTCGGCGCCACCAACTCCATGCAGTTCACGGCCATGAACACCGTCACGCTCAAGGACCTGGATGCCGGCAACGCCAGCAGCGGCAACAGCCTGCTGTCCATGGTGCAGATGCTGGCCATGGGCATGGGCGTGGCCGCCGCAGGTGCGGTGCTGGCCGGTTTCAGCGAATGGTTCGGCGGCGATACGCCGCAGCACACCCTCAATGCCTTCCGCGCCACCTTCGTCTGCATGGGCGCGGTGACGCTGGCCTCGACCATGATCTTCTCGCAGCTGGGCGACGATGAGGATGTGCGGCCCAAGCCTTTGGAGCCGGCCGAGCACGAGTGAGGGCTGTGCATAGCTTTTGAACCCTGAACCGCTGCAATCCACACTTTTGTTGCGGGTTTACCCTTGTTTTTGGTAAGGATATATGGCAGCCCGCATAGGAAATATCGAGGCCGTCTTATGCGTTTGGGCGGGGCTGGACTTAATCTCGCGTACATCCGCAGGACTTACGCAAGCAAGAACGCAAACACGCCATCGCCACAGGGCCAGCGGCTTTCTTCCTCGGAATTTGCGTAAGTCGTGATCCGAACAGTCCACGCACCAGCAGTTGCCCCCACGAGCATGAGCCAGAGCCCCAGTTCCCAACCCATCCGCTTCTATCACCGCGGCCAGATCGTCGAGGTACAGGGGCCGCATCCCACGCGCTCGGTGCTCGACTGGCTGCGCGGCGACGCGCGCTGCACCGGCACCAAGGAGGGCTGCAACGAAGGTGACTGCGGCGCCTGCACCGTGGTCATCGCCGAGCTGGCCGAAGACGGCGCGCCCGACGCCGTGGGCGGCCTGCAGCTGCAGACGGTCAATGCCTGCATCCAGTTCCTGCCCACGCTGCACGGCAAGGCGCTGTTCACGGTGGAGGACGTCAAGGGCCAGTGCGCCGGCAAGCAGGGCTGTGCCACGGGCGAGCCCGCAGGCGGTGCCGAGCTGCACCCCGTGCAGCAGGCGCTGGTGGACTGTCACGGCTCCCAATGCGGCTTTTGCACGCCGGGCTTCGTGATGTCGCTGTGGTCGGCCTACGAGCACCACCAGCAGGCCGGCACGCGTCCCTCGCGCCAGCAGCTGGCCGACGAGCTGTCGGGCAATCTGTGCCGCTGCACGGGCTACCGTCCCATCCTGGACGCAGGCCAGCGCATGTTCGACCTGCCCGCCACGCGCATGGCCACCGACCCCGTGGTGCAGGCACTGCAGGGCCTGCGCGCGCAGGATGCCGGCCTGGACTATGCCGCGCCCAACGCCGCGCAGGGCGGCCGTGTGGACAGCTTCCACGCTCCGCGCACGCTGGACGAGCTGGCCGCCGTGTGCGAGGCCAAGCCCCGCGCTCGCCTGCTGGCAGGCTCCACCGATGTGGGGCTGTGGGTGACCAAGCAGTTCCGCGACCTGGGCGACATCGTCTATGTGGGCGACGTGGCCGAGATGAAGCGCGTCGAGGAGCGCCGCGGCGCGGGCAGCCTGGACGGCGGCGAGCTGTACATCGGCGCCGGTGCCTCGCTGGAATCGGCCTGGTCGGCGCTGTCGCAGCGCTTCGAGGGGCTGACCGATGTGTGGCTGCGCTTTGCCTCCGTGCCCATCCGCCATGCGGGCACCATGGGCGGCAACGTGGCCAATGGCTCGCCCATTGGCGACTCCCCGCCCGTGCTGATGGCGCTGGACGCGCAGATCGAGCTGCGCAAGGGCGCGCGCGTGCGCCGCATGCCGCTGCATGACTTCTATCTGGACTACATGAAGAACCAGCTGGAACCGGGCGAGTTCGTGCAGGCACTGGCCGTGCCGCTGGACGCTGCACGGCGCCAGACCCGTGCCTACAAGATCAGCAAGCGCTTTGACTGCGACATCTCGGCGCTGTGCGCAGGGCTGGCCATCGAGCTCGATGGCGAGGTGGTGAAGTCCGCCCGCCTGGCCTTTGGCGGCATGGCCGCCGTGGTCAAGCGTGCGGCCCTGGCGGAGGCGGCCATCGTGGGCCAGCCCTGGGACCAGGCCGCAGTGAAGGCCGCCCAGGCCGCGCTGGCCCAGGACTTCAAGCCCATGTCCGACATGCGCGCCAGCGCCGACTACCGGCTCAAGGTGGCGCAGAACCTGCTGCAGCGCCTGTGGCTGGAGACACGTCCGCAGCAGCCGCTGCCGCTGCAGGCCACCAGCGTCTGGAGCGTGATGCCCCACGCAGTGCACCAAGGAGCCTGAAATGAACCGCCCCATCGACCCTTCCCTGCTGCACTCGTCCGAGGCCTTTGCGCATTACCTGAAGAACGCCGCCTTCCGCGTGGACGAGCGTGCCGAGGCCGGCGCCCACACCCAGGGCCAGCGCGTGGGCATCAGCCGCCCGCATGAATCGGCCCATCTGCATGTAGCCGGCGAGGCCGCCTACATCGACGACCTGCCCGAGCTGGACGGCACGCTGCACTGCGCGCTGGGCCTGTCTCCCGTGGCCAATGGCCGGCTCAATGCGCTCAGGCTGGATGCCATCCGCGCCATGCCCGGCGTGGTGGCCGTGCTCACGGGCGAGGACATTCCCGGCGTCAACGACTGCGGCTCCATCATCCACGACGACCCCATCCTGTGCAGCGGCGAGATCCGCTACCTGGGCCAGCCGCTGTTCGCCGTGATCGCCGAAAGCCGCGAGGCGGCGCGCCTGGCTGCGGCCCAGGCCAAGGCGGCGGCCGACATCACGGCCGAGCCGCCCGTGCTCACGCCCCAGCAGGCGCATGAGCTGGGCCAGTACGTGCTGCCGCCCATGCACCTGGCGCGCAGCACGAATGAAGGCGGCGCGCGCCGCGCCATGGACGAGGCGCCGCACCGCCTGAAGTCCTCGTTCTACGTGGGCGGCCAGGAGCAGTTCTACCTGGAAGGCCAGATCAGCTACGCCATTCCCAAGGAGGACGGCGCCGTCCACCTGTACTGCTCCACCCAGCACCCCAGCGAGATGCAGCACCTGGTGGCCCATGCGCTGGGCGTGGCCTCGCACGCCGTGCATGTGGAGTGCCGCCGCATGGGCGGCGGCTTCGGCGGCAAGGAGTCGCAGTCGGCCCTGTTCGCCTGCGTGGCCTCGGTGGCCGCGACGCGGCTGCGCCGCCCCGTCAAGCTGCGCCTGGACCGCGATGACGACTTCATGATCACGGGCCGCCGCCACTGCTTCTGGTACGAGTACGAGGTGGGCTACGACGACGAGGGCCGCATCCTCGGCGCCGAGATCTCCATGGTCTCGCGCGCCGGCCACTCGGCCGACCTGTCCGGCCCCGTGATGACGCGCGCGCTGTGCCACTTCGACAACACGTACTGGCTGCCCGATGTGTCCATGCACGGCTACTCCGGCAAGACCAATACGCAGAGCAATACGGCGTTCCGCGGCTTCGGCGGCCCGCAGGGCGCGATCGCCATCGAGAACATCATGGAGACGGTGGCGCGCGAGCTGGGGCGCGACGCGCTCGATGTGCGCCGCGTCAACTTCTACGGCAAGACCGAGCGCAACGTCACGCCCTATAGCCAGGTCGTGACCGACAACATCATCCACGAGCTGGTGGCCGAGCTGGAAACCTGCAGCGACTACCGCGCGCGCCGCGATGCCATCGCCGCGTTCAACGCGGCCAGCCCCGTGCTCAAGCGCGGCCTGTCGCTGACGCCGCTCAAATTCGGCATCTCCTTCAACGTCAAGCACTTCAACCAGGCCGGCGCCCTGGTCCATGTCTACAACGACGGCTCCATCCTCGTGAACCACGGCGGCACCGAGATGGGCCAGGGCCTGAACACCAAGGTGGCCCAGGTCGTGGCGCATGAGCTGGGCGTGGGCTTCGGGCGCGTGCGCGTCACGGCCACCGACACCACCAAGGTGGCCAATACCTCGGCCACGGCGGCATCGACGGGGGCCGACCTCAACGGCAAGGCCGCGCAGGACGCGGCGCGCCAGATCCGCGAGCGCCTGGCCGCCTGCGCCGCCGAGCGCCATGGCGGCCGCGCCGAGGACGTGCGCTTCGCCAACGACCAGGTCCACGTCAACGGCAAGGTGCTGGACTTCAAGGCCGTGGTGGGCGAGGCCTATATCGAGCGCGTGCAGCTGTGGTCCGACGGCTTCTATGCCACGCCCGGCCTGTCGTGGAACAAGGACACCATGCAGGGCCGGCCCTTCTTCTACTACGCCTACGGCGCCGCCGTGAGCGAGGTGGTGGTGGACACGCTGACCGGCGAGTTCAAGCTGCTGCGCGCCGACGTGCTGCACGACGTGGGCCGCTCGCTGAACCCCGCCGTGGACGTGGGCCAGGTCGAAGGCGCCTTCATCCAGGGCATGGGCTGGCTGACCACGGAGGAGCTGGTCTGGCATCCGCAAAGCGGCAAGCTCACCACGCACGCCCCGAGCACCTACAAGATCCCGACGGCCAACGACTGCCCGCCCGTGTTCAACGTGCGGCTGTTCGAGGGCGACAACTTCGAGGACTCCATCCACCGCAGCAAGGCCGTGGGCGAGCCGCCGCTGCTGCTGCCGTTCTCGGTGTTCTTCGCCATCCGCGATGCCGTCTCGGCCGCGGGCGGGCACCGCAGCAACCCGCCGCTGCAATCGCCGGCCACGCCGGAATCCATCCTGCGCGCCATCGAGGCCGTGCAGGCCGCCGGGAGCTGAGCGGACCGGCGCCGCCCCCTCATTCCTTGAATCCGCGCGCAGCGATGCGCGCAATCAGGTCCATGGCCGCCCGGCAGGGTGCCATGCCTTGTGCCGGCCTGGACAGCCGGTGCTCAACCCTGGGCGCTTTCACAACCGTTGCGCCCCGCATGCGAAAACAACACGGAGACAATGCGATGAACTGGATGGAACGGGTGTTCAAGCTCAGTGAGCACGGCACCAATGTAAGAACCGAGCTGGTCGCGGGCCTGACGACCTTTCTGACGATGGCCTACATCATCTTCGTCAATCCCTCGATCCTGGGGGATGCGGGGATGCCCAAGGGGGCCGTCTTCGTGGCCACCTGCCTGATCGCGGCGCTGGGCACGACCATCATGGCGCTGTACGCCAACTATCCCATCGCGCTGGCGCCGGGCATGGGCCTGAACGCCTATTTCGCCTACGTGGTGGTGCTGCACATGGGCTTCACCTGGCAGGCCGCGCTGGGCGCGGTCTTCGTCTCGGGCTGCCTGTTCCTGCTGGTGACGCTGTTCGGCCTGCGGGAGCTGATCATCAAGGGCATACCGCAGTCCATACGCATAGCGATCACCGTGGGCATCGGCCTGTTCCTGGCGCTGATCGCGCTCAAGAGCGCGGGCATCGTCGCCGCATCGCCGGCCACCTTCGTGACCCTGGGCGACCTGCACAAGCCCGAAGTCATCCTGGCCTCGCTGGGCTTTCTGATCATCGTGGTGCTGGACCGCCTGAAGGTGCCGGGCGCCATCCTGATCGGCATCGTCGTGGTCACCGTGGCCTCGTTCTTCTTCGCGGGCAACGAGTTCCACGGCGTGTTCTCGGCGCCGCCCTCCATCGCGCCCACCTTCCTGCAGCTGGACATCAAGTCCGCGCTGACCGGCGGCATCCTCAACGTGGTGCTGGTGTTCTTCCTGGTCGAGCTGTTCGATGCCACGGGCACGCTGATGGGTGTGGCCAAGCGCGCGGGCCTGCTGGTGCCCAGCCGCATGGGCCGCTTCAACCGCTCGCTGCTGGCCGACAGCGGCGCCATCTTCGCGGGCTCGCTGCTGGGCACCTCCAGCACCACGGCCTACGTGGAAAGCGCGGCCGGTGTGCAAGCGGGTGGCCGCACGGGCCTGACGGCGCTGACCGTGGCCGCGCTCTTCCTGTGCTGCCTGTTCCTGTCGCCCCTGGCCGGCGTGGTGCCCGGCTACGCCACGGCGCCCGCGCTGTTCTTCGTGGCCTGCCTGATGCTCAAGGAGCTGACCGAGATCGAATGGGGCGAGACCACCGAGGCCATCCCCGCTGCCGTCACGGCCCTGCTCATGCCCTTCACCTACTCGGTGGCCAATGGCCTGGCCTTCGGCTTCATCACCTATGCCGTGCTCAAGCTGTTCACGGGCCGTTCCAAGGAAGTGCACTGGATGGTGTGGCTGATCGGCGGCGTCTTCCTCTTCAAGTTCGTCTATATAGGCGGATAGCACCCCCTGAGGCGCTTACGCGCCTTCCCCCGTATGCACGGCGCCCTCTCTCGCTTCGCGGGAGGGGGACGACGCCCTCGCCGCGAGGCGGCTCTTGCTCGGCGTCCCTGCTTTTGGGCCGCGCCAGTTTCATAGGCTTTGGGCTCAGGCAAGATGTTTGGTGGGCCCATGCTTGGCGGATGCCTTGCATGGTTTTTTTTATGCGGGGTAGATGGCGCCCAGGATGCGCGGGCCGCGTGCGCCTGTGACGGCCGGCAGGTTGCCGGGCAGGCCCAGCAGGGCCTGGCGCGCCAGCCAGGCGAAGGCGGCGGCCTCCACCTGCTGCGGCGGCAGGCCGCGCGCGGCCGTGGTGTCCACGGCCACGCCGGGCAGCAGGGCGGCGATGCGCTGCATCAGTTGCGTGTTGAAGGCGCCTCCGCCGCAGACCAGCAGCTCGCCGCCGCCACGCCCGAAGCGCTGCACGGCACTGGCGCAGGCCCGGGCCGTGAATTCGGTGAGCGTGACCTGCACGTCGGCGGGGCGGGCATCGGCGGCGCTGGTTGCACTGGCGGACAGATGGCCGGCCAGCCAGTCCGCGTGGAACAGGTCGCGCCCCGTGCTCTTGGGTGGCGGCTGCTGCAGGAAAGGCTCGGCCAGCAGGCGGTCGAGCAGGGCGGGCAGCACCTGGCCCGTGGCCGCCCACTGGCCGCCGTCGTCATAGGGCTGGCCCGTGTGCGTCTGGCACCAGCCGTCCATCAGCGCATTGCCGGGGCCGCAGTCGAAGCCCAGCACCGTGCCATCGCCGGCCAGCACGCTGAGATTGGCGATGCCGCCGATGTTGAGCACCAGCACCGTCTCGCCGGGCCGGCCGAACACGCCCTGGTGGAAGGCGGGCACCAGTGGCGCACCCTGGCCGCCAGCGGCCACATCGCGGCTGCGCAGGTCGGCCACCACGGCAACGCCGCTGAGCTCGGCCAGCAGGGCCGGGCTGTTGAGCTGCAGCGTGTAGCCCATGCCGTCGAACATCTGCGGCCGGTGGCGCACGGTCTGGCCGTGGGCGCCGATGGCTGCGATCTGGCCGGGCGCCAGGGCTGTGGCCTGCAGCAGCTCCCGCACCACCTCGGCATAGCTGCGCGCCAGCGCATTGGCCGCCAGCGCCGCGCGGTGCAGCTCGTCGCGGCCCTCGGGGGTGTTCAGGGCCAGCAGCTCGGCGCGCAGCGCGGCATCAAAGCCCCGGCTGGCATGCCACAGCACCTGCGTGCCTTCGGCAAAGTCCACGAGAACGCCGTCCACCCCGTCGAGCGAGGTGCCGGACATCAGGCCGATGCAGTAGCGGTGGGCGATGGGGGAGGGGGCTGGCTGGTTCATGCCGGCAATGGTAGCCCTGCGGGACCCCGGGGCTGGCGATCACAAAAGGATGCGTCTGAAACAACAAAGGCTGCCAGGGCAGCCTTTGGAGGGGGGGCAGTGCTCAGCGCTCGGTGGCCAAGGCCAGCGCCTCGTTCGATGCCTGCAGCTCGATGCGCATCTGCGCGGCCATCTTGTCGAAGGCGGCGCGGCCGGCCTTGGAGACGGGGCGGGCGGCATCGGTGGCCTGGACGATGGTCATGGGGTCGCGGTGCTCGCCATTGACGCGGAACTCGAAGTGCAGGTGCGGGCCCGTGGCCCAGCCCGTGGAGCCCACGTTGCCGATGATGTCGCCCTGTTCCACGCGCTGGCCGCGCGTGACGCCGATGTGGCTCAGGTGGGCATAGACCGTGGTGTGGTTGTTGGCGTGGTCCACGAAGATCACGTTGCCGTAGCCGTTCTGCACTCCCGCGAAGGAGACGGTGCCGTCGCCCACGGTGCGTACCTTGGTGCCCGTGGGCGCCGCGAAGTCCGTTCCCAGGTGGGCTCGCCAGGTCTTGTGGATGGGGTGCATGCGCATGGCAAAGCCGCTGCTGATGCGCGAGAACTCCACGGGCGAGGTCAGGTAGGCCTGGCGGCGGCTCTTGCCGTCCATGGTGTAGTAGTCGCCCTTGGCCTTGCCTTCGTCCTGGAACCACAGGGCCTGCACGACCTTGCCGTTGTTGTGGAACTCGGCGCTGAGCACGCGGCCCGCGCGCAGCGGCTCGCCATCGGCTTCCAGCGATTCGTAGACCACCGAGAAGCGGTCGCCCTTGCGCAGGCCGCGGCGGAAGTCCACGTCGCCCTGGAAGATGTCGGCCATCTGCATGGCCACGGCGTCGGGAATGGAGGCCGCATCGGTGGCGGCGAACAGCGAGCTGCGGATGATGCCGCCGGCCAGGCGCGGCGAGGCGGTCAGCTTGCCCGTCTCGATGCGTGTGCTCAGTTCATTGTTCTTGCGCTCGACCACGAGGCGGCGGAAGCTGCCGTCCTCGTCGGGTGCCCAGCGCACGGTCAGCAGGGACAACTGGTGGTCGGGCGTGGTCTCGGCCGTCACCAGGCGGCCGGCGCGGCCCAGCACATGCTGGCGCACCTGGTCGTTGCCGCGCATGAAGGCGGCGGCGGCCGGATCGGCCACGCCCAGGCGCTGCAGCAGGGTTTCGGCCGTGTCGCTGCCACGCGTGTATTCGGAACGGTACAGGGACATGCCCTGCACACTGTCGGTCAGCTCGGCCAGGGTCTGGCCTTCTGCCAGCGATTCCACGGGCGTGGAGAGCATGCGCACCGGCAGGTCGGCCGGATCGGGTCCCAGGTTGGCCACGGCGAAGGCGCCGCCGCCGCCCGTGAGCAAGATGGCTGCCAGTGCTGCGGTGACACGCTGGGGGTGTTGCTGGATCACGGAGGTCAGCCGCGCAACAAGAGCACCGCTGGCATGGTTCAAGCCATATTTCACAACATCAGATCCTTGGGTTGCGCGCATCCGGCCTGGGGGCCGGACAGCATCGCAGCGGCGGGATACGCTCTCCAGACGGGCAACAAGTCCGCGCTCTGTGGTGCGGAAAGGCGGGCGTCTAGAATTCGCCGCAGCGGGAAAATCCCCGGAGTATACCGACGCGGTCCTACGCGGCCTGGCGAAAAACCCTTATGAATCAATCTGCTGTTACAACATACCCGGTCACTGAAGGTGTAGGCCAAGCGCTTGAAATCACCCTGCGCGGCGTGGATGAACTGCTGCCCCAGGCCGACTGGGTGCAGAAACTGGCCCGCTCCGAGGCCACGGGCGTGCCGCTGCGCATCAAGCTGGGCCTGGATCCGACGGCGCCCGACATCCACCTGGGCCACACCGTGGTGCTCAACAAGATGCGCCAGCTGCAGGACCTGGGCCACCAGGTGATCTTCCTGATCGGCGATTTCACCACCCTGATCGGCGACCCTTCGGGCCGCAACAGCACGCGCCCGCCGCTGACGGCCGAGCAGATCAAGGTCAACGCCGAGACCTACTACACCCAGGCCGCCAAGGTGCTGGACCCGGCGCGCACCGAGGTGCGCTACAACAGCGAGTGGTGCGACAAGCTGGGCGCGCGCGGCATGATCGAGCTGTCGGCCAAGTACACGGTGGCCCGCATGATGGAGCGCAACGACTTCCACCAGCGCTTCACCGAGGGCAGCTCCATCAGCCTGCATGAATTCCTCTACCCGCTGCTGCAGGGCTATGACTCGGTGGCGCTGCGCGCCGACCTGGAAATGGGCGGCACGGACCAGAAGTTCAACCTGCTCATGGGCCGCCACCTGCAGCAGGAATACGGGCAGGACACGCAGTGCGTGCTCACCATGCCGCTGCTGGTGGGCCTGGACGGCGAGCACAAGATGTCCAAGTCCAAGAACAACTATATCGGCATCACCGAGGACGCCAACACCATGTTCGCCAAGGTGCTGAGCATCTCGGACACGCTGATGTGGAACTGGTACACCCTGCTGTCGTTCAAGAGCCTGGCCGAGATCGCCGCGCTCAAGGCCGAGGTGGAAGGCGGGCGCAATCCCAAGGACGCCAAGGTGCTGCTGGCCAAGGAGATCACGGCGCGCTTTCACAGCGCGGCGCTGGCCGATGCGGCCGAGCAGGATTTCAACAACCGCAGCAAGGGCGGCATTCCCGACCAGATCGACGAGGTCAGCCTGTCGGGCGCGCCGCTGGGCATCGGTGCCCTGCTCAAGCAGGCCAACCTGGCGCCCTCGACCAGCGAGGCCAACCGCCTGATCGACGGCGGCGGCGTGCGCGTGGATGGCACGGCCATCAGCGACCGGGGCCTCAAGCTCGAAGCCGGCACCTATGTGGTGCAAGTGGGCAAGCGCAAGTTTGCGCGCGTGACGCTGGGCTGATGCCCGCGCCGGGCCATGCGCCCGGCTGCACAGGAATGAAGGACGCCGGCATGCCCGCGTCCTTTTTTCATCGCCGGGCCGCCCCAAGATGAAAACGGCCCCCTCGGGGGGCGCGGACCTTGCGCAGCAAGGGGAGCATGGGGGTTATTTTTCAAGCCGGGGGCGATTCGACGGTTTCGCGCGTGACCTCGGCCTGCTCCTGCAGCCACCGGCAGAAGGCGGCCACCTCGGGACGCGCGGCGCTGCGCGGGCCCACGATCAGCCAGTAGGCCAGCGGCGATTCCAGCCGGTGCGCGGGCAGCACCTCGACCAGGTCGCCAGCCGCCAGCGCGTCGGCCACCAGCGGCAGCCGTGCAATGGCCAGGCCCTGTCCGGCCAGTGCGGCTTGCACGATCTGGTGGGCGTAGTTGAAGTACAGCCAGCGCGGCGGCTGCAGCTGGTCGCAGCCCTGCACGCCGAACCAGCGCTGCCAGCCCAGCCACTCCAGCTGGGGCATGCGGTGGGCGTCGCCGGTCTCGATCAGCGTGTAGCGGGCCGCGTCGGCCGGCGTCCTGAGCGGCGGGCCGCCGGCCAGCAGGCGCGGGCTGGCCACCACGGCCAATTGCTCGCCGAACAGGCGCTGCGCCTGGGGCCAGCCGTCGCCCGCGCGGCCGTAGCGCAGGGCCAGGTCCACATCGGTGGTGTCCAGGTCCATCACGGTGTCGCTGGTGTCGATGCGGATGTCGATATCGGGCCAGGCGCGCTGGAAGGACTCCAGGCGCGGGATCAGCCACATGGCGGCAAAGCTGGCCCAGGTGGTGATGGCCACGCTCTTGCGGCCCACGGTCTGGCGGATCTGGCGCACCGAGGCGTCGATCTGCTCCAGCGCGGGCGCCACCGAGCGCAGCAGCTGGGCGCCGGCCCCGGTCAGCTCCACGGCGCGCGTGTGACGCAGGAACAGCGGCACGCCGACTTCATCCTCCAGCGACTGGATCTGGCGGCTCACGGCCGACTGCGTCAGCGACAGCTCGTCGGCAGCCGCGCGGAAATTCAGGTGCCGGGCCACGGCCAGGAAGGCACGCAGATGGCCGGCTCCGATGGCGCGTGTGCGCAGCAGGGGAACGGGTGCAGTGGTGGCATGGGGCATGGCGCCGCCAGCATACGTCAATCGTGTGACCGGCCGCAGCCCTTGGCGGGCAGATAATCGGCGGCGTTGCCGGCACAGGTTCTGGCGTTTTGGATGAATCACCTATGACAGCACCTCTGGATCTCGTCATCATGGCCGCGGGCAAGGGCACGCGCATGAAAAGCCGCCTGCCCAAAGTCCTTCAGCGCCTGGCGGGGCGCCCGCTGCTGGGCCATGTGCTGGCGACCGCAGCGCAGCTGGATGCGCGTTCGGCCGTGGTGGTCACGGGCCACGGCGCGGACCAGGTGGAGCCCGCCATGGCGGCGGCCTGCCAGGGCGGCTCCATGGCGCTGAAGTTCGTGCGCCAGGAGCCGCAGCTGGGCACGGGCCATGCGGTGCAGCAGGCCGTGCCTGCGCTGGCGGGCGACGGCATGGTCATCGTGCTCTCGGGCGATGTGCCGCTGACGCAGGCCGACACGCTGCGCGCCCTGGTCGATGCGGCCGATGGCCAGCGGCTGGCGCTGCTGACCGTGCGCCTGCCCGATCCCACGGGCTATGGCCGCATCGTGCGCGGCGAAGACGGCACGGTGCAGCGCATTGTCGAGCAAAAGGATGCCAATGACGCCCAGCGCGCCATCCAGGAAATCTACAGCGGCATCATGGCCGTGCCGGCCCGCCACCTGGCCGGCTGGCTGGCCCGCCTGACCAATGACAACGCCCAGGGCGAGTACTACCTGACCGACGTGGTCGCCATGGCCGTGGCCGACGGCGTGCCCGTGGTCGCGCACTGCATTGCCGACCCGGTGCAGGTGGCCGGCGTCAACAGCCCGCTGCAGCTGGCCGAGCTGGAGCGCGCCCACCAGGGCGCCCAGGCCCGCACGCTGATGGAGCAGGGCGTGCGCCTGGCCGACCCCGCGCGCTTTGACCTGCGCGATGACCCGCGCACCGGCCGCGCGGCACGCCTGGTCTGCGGGCAGGATGTGGAGATCGACGTGGGCTGCATCTTCAGCGGCCATGTGGAGATTGGCGAAGGCGCGCGCATCGGCGCCTATTGCAGCATTGCCAACGCCACGATTGCGGCGGGCGCCGTCATCCATCCGTACACGCATGTCGATGGCGAGAAGGCCGGCGTCAGCGTGGGCGAGGGCGCCCTGGTGGGCCCGTTTGCGCGCCTGCGCCCCGGGGCGCAGCTGGGCCGCGAAGTGCACATCGGCAACTTCGTCGAGGTCAAGAACTCCGTGCTGGCCGATGGCGCCAAGGCCAACCACCTGGCCTACCTGGGCGATGCCACGGTGGGCGAGCGCGTCAACTACGGCGCCGGCTCCATCACGGCCAACTACGACGGCGTGAACAAGCACCGCACGGTGATCGAGGCCGACGTGCACATCGGCAGCAACTGCGTGCTGGTGGCGCCCGTCACCATTGGCGCGGGCGGCACGGTGGGCGGCGGCTCCACGGTCACCAAGAGCACCGAGCCCGGCGTGCTCACGGTATCGCGGGGCAGGCAGGTGAGCATCACCAGCTGGAAGCGCCCGGTCAAACTGCCCAAGTCCTGAGACTTCCGAGACACGTGGGCTCGAGGGCCCGCATCGCCGGCGGGTCCCGTACGGGGCAAGCCGATTTTCCGAATCTCCTGACCCTGTCCATGCCATGACGGAACCTTTCGCCCACCCTCCGCCCGACCCTGCCGCCGACCTGCAAGGCCCGCCCCGCACGCTGCAGGACGCGCTGGAGCGCCTGGCCCAGCGCGAGCAGGAGCTGCAGGCCCTGCGCGCCGCGCAGCAGGAATGGCTGCACGCGGTGTCGCACGACCTGCGCGCGCCGCTGCGCCATGTGCTGTCCTTCGGCCCCCTGGTGGACGAGCTGCTGTCGCAGGCCGCGCCTTCGCCGCAGGAACTGCAGGAGGCACGCGGCTTCCTGCAGACCATGGACCAGTCCGCCCGACGCATGGGCGGCATGCTCGACGGCCTGCTGGCCCTGGCGCGCGCCGCCCGCACGCCCATGCAGTGGCAGCCCATTGCCTTGCAGGAACTGCTGGAGCAGGCGCGCACGGCGGTGCTGGCGCAGCCGCGCTGGGCGGCCTGCGGCGCGGCTGCGCGGCTGCAATGGAGCCTGCCGCAGCAAAGTCCCGCCGTGCGTGCCGACGCGGCCCTGCTGCGCCAGGTGCTGGAGGCGCTGCTGGACAACGCCGTCAAGTTCACCCAGCCCGTGGCCCAGCCGCGCATTGCCATCGATGTGGAGCGCCATGCCGACGGCGGCATCACGCTCAGCGTGACGGACAACGGCGTGGGGTTCGACCCCTCGCGTGCGGGCGCGCTGTTCGGCATCTTCCAGCGCATGCACCGTGAGTCGGAGTTTCCGGGCCTGGGCACGGGCCTGGCCCTGGTGCGCGGCGTCATGCGCCGCCACGGCGGCGAGGCCACCATCCGCGCCACGCCCGCGGGCGGCTGCAGCGTATGCCTGAACTGGCCCGGCGGCGAAGTGCGGCGCACGGATCGCGGGCTCTGAGTCTGCCTGCCGCTGGCGCCAGCCCTCAGATCAGCGTGTCGTCCGGCTCGGGCTGGTGTGCCTGGCGCGAGGCCTCGCTGCCCGCGTCCGTGCCCGACCTTGTGGGCGCGCTGCCGGCCATCAGCGGCGCAGCAGGTATCACCTGGTCGCGCCCGGCGTCCTTGGCGCTGTAGAGCGCGCTGTCGGCCGCATTGATCCAGTCCTTGACCGACAGAAAGCTGGGGTCCGCCGCCGCCACGCCAATGCTGGCGCTGACGCGCAGATGCGGGTGCTCGCGCACGCGCAGCTGGCTCAGCTGGTTGCGTATGCGCAGGGCCACCGCATAGGCATCGTCCAGATGGGTGTGCATGCACAGCACGGCGAATTCATCGCCTCCGTAGCGGCCGGCCGCGTCATGCGATCGCAGGCAGTGCCGGATGGTCAGGCCGATGGCCTGCAGCACCTCGTCACCCACGGTGTGCCCAAAGCTGTCGTTGATGCGCTTGAAGTGGTCTATGTCCACGATCAGCAGACAGGCCGAGGTCTGCGTCTGCCGGTAGTCGCGCAGCGCGGCGCGCGCCTTCTGCCACCAGTAGTCGCGGCTGTACAGCGTGGTCAGGGGGTCGATGCGGCTGAGCACCTGCAGCTTCACGTTCTGTCGTGCCAGCTTGCGCACCAGCTGGCGCGTGGACCAGCTGGAGAACACGCTGTGCAGCAGGAGCAGGGGCAGCATGCTCAGCTGCACTGCCAGGCTGGCCTCCCACTCGGGCGCGGGCCGCAGCAGCAGGGCCCCCGCGGCGGCGGCCAGGAAGGTGGCGAACAGCGATTGCAGCCAGCCGTCGCGCGTGGCCGTGTGGTTGCGGTCTGCAATGCTGATGGCCAGCAGCGCAATGCTGGGCAATGCACAGAAATGCATGACGGGAATCCAGCTGCCGATGATCAGCGCATCTATCTTCAGATTGGCGTGTTCGGCGCGGTGGCTGTCACGGCTGTGGCGGGCGTGGAGAAAGGCGATGTGCGGCCAGACCAGGGCGCTCACCAGCACAAAGCCCCAGACAGCCGTGCTGGCGCCCAGCTCGGTCATGGTCGTGCCCACGACGAGGCCACCCAAAGCCATGCTGGAGACGCGCAAGGGATAGGTGCGGCGATGGATGCGCTGGCGCAAGGACATGGCGGTGCGAGCCGAGTGCGCGCCGATTGCCTAGCGCGTCAGAAAGTGTTGTTGCATCAATTTGTATCATTGTCCCCGTGCGTGCGCAACGCCTTAAAGTCCAACGTTGCCCAAAGTTGGCGTTCGGGACACATTGCAGGCTTGCTGTCCTACGCAGTCCCGCCGCCGCGCAGTTTCCTGATGCGCACAATTACTCGCAAAATCAAGCGTCCTGGCCTCATTGGGCGCCTGTTCCGGGATTTGCCGGCGGCAGCGGCATGGCGGTGGAGAACTTGGCGCGCCTGACGCTGAAAAAACTCTTGACATTGCGCACGTTGGCGTCGCCCGTGAATAGCGCCCGGCTCAACTCCAGGTAGGCCGGCATGTCGGGCGCGGCCACCACGAGGATGAAATCAGGCCCCGCCGATACGCGCCAGCACTGCTGCACGGCGTCCAGCGCCACGGCGCGGCGCTCGAATCCGTCCAGCGCGTCACTGTCCTGGCGGTCCAGCGAGACCTCCACAATGGCCTGCAGCCCATGGCCCAGGGCGGCGGCCAGGCGTTCGGGCTGCAGGATGGCCACCTGCCGCTCGATCAGCCCGGACTCCTGCAGCCGCCGCACGCGGCGCAGGCAGGTGGGCGGCGACAGCTGCAGCAGCGCGGCCAGTGCCTGGTTGCTGCGGCTGCAGTCTTCTTGCAGCAGCTGCAGCAGCTGCAGGTCGGTAGCGTCCAGTTGAATGGAATTTTGGTTCATTTTGTTATTTATATTGAAATAATATTTCTTGAGTGCCTGATGATGAAATATTAGTTCAATAGATAAGGAAATCTGGAGAGAAATTTCTTTTCAACCTGCGTAGCATCCGTCGTCATCTCGAAACAAGGAGCTTGTCCATGTGTGGCATCGTCGCAGCGGTTTCCTTCCGCGATATCGTCCCCGTTCTCGTCCAGGGCCTGCAGCGCCTGGAATATCGCGGCTATGACTCCTGCGGCGTGGCCGTGCAGGCGCTGGACGCACAGGGCGTGCACAGCCAGGGCCTGCGGCGCGCCCGCTCCACGGCGCGCGTGGCCGAACTCATGGACCAGGTGCAACAGGACAAGGTCATCGGCCACACCGGCATTGCCCACACGCGCTGGGCCACGCATGGCGAGCCGGCGGTGCGCAACGCCCATCCGCATTTCAGCCACGGCCCTGGCGTCTCGCCCGTGGCCGACACCGACCAGCCGGCCCGCGTGGCCCTGGTGCACAACGGCATCATCGAAAACTACGAAGCCCTGCGCGCCGAGCTGCAGTCCAAGGGCTATGTCTTCGCCAGCCAGACGGACACCGAGGTCATCGCCCACCTGGTGGACAGCCTCTACGGCGGCGACCTGTTCGAGGCCGTGCAGGCCGCCACGCAGCGCCTGCATGGCGCCTTTGCCATCGCCGTCATGCACAAGGACGAACCGCAGCGCGTGGTGGGCTCGCGCGCCGGCTCGCCGCTGATCCTGGGCGTGGGCCAGGACGGTGCCGAACACTTCCTGGCCAGCGACGCCATGGCCCTGGCCGGCGTGACCGACCAGATCGTCTACCTGGAAGAGGGCGACATCGTGGACCTGCAGCCTGGCCGCTACTGGCTGGTGGGCAAGGGCGGCGAGCGGCTGGCGCCCGAGCAGCGCCCCGTGCGCACCGTGCACGCCCACAGCGGCGCGGCCGAGCTGGGTCCCTACCGCCACTACATGCAAAAGGAAATCTTCGAGCAGCCGCGCGCCATTGCCGACACGCTGGAAGGCGTGCAGGCCATCGTGCCCGAGCTGTTCGACGGCGTGGCCTCGGACGGCAAGGCCGGCACTTCGGCCTGGCGCGTGTTCAAGGAGATCGACCGCGTGCTCATCCTGGCCTGCGGCACCAGCTACTACAGCGGCTGCACGGCCAAGTACTGGATCGAGTCGCTGGCCGGCCTGCCCTGCAGCGTGGAAGTGGCCAGCGAATACCGCTACCGCACCAGCGTTCCCCATCCCAAGACCCTGGTCGTCACCATCAGCCAGTCGGGCGAGACCGCCGACACCCTGGCCGCGCTGCGCCATGCCCAGAACCTGGGCATGAAGCACACGCTGACCGTCTGCAACGTGGCCACCAGCGCCATGGTGCGCGAATGCGAGCTGGCCTACATCACGCGCGCCGGCGTGGAGATCGGCGTGGCCTCCACCAAGGCCTTCACCACCCAGCTGGCAGGCCTGTTCCTGCTGACCCTGGCCCTGGCCCAGTCGCAAGGGCGGCTGAGCGAGGAAAAGGAGCAGCAATACCTGGCCGCCATGCGCCACCTGCCCGTGGCCCTGCAATCCGTGCTGGCGCTGGAGCCCCAGGTCATCAGCTGGTCCGAGGATTTCGCCAAGCGCGAGAACGCGCTCTTCCTGGGCCGTGGCATCCACTACCCGATTGCGCTGGAAGGCGCGCTCAAGCTCAAGGAAATCAGCTACATCCACGCCGAGGCCTATCCGGCCGGCGAGCTCAAGCACGGCCCGCTGGCCCTGGTGGACAGCGCCATGCCCGTGGTCACGGTGGCGCCCAATGACGAACTGCTGGAAAAGCTCAAGAGCAACATGCAGGAAGTGCGCGCGCGCGGCGGCGTGCTCTATGTGCTGGCCGATGCCAAGACCAACATCGAAAGCAGCGAAGGCATGCACGTCATCCGCATGCCCGAGAACTACGGCGCGCTCAGCCCCATCCTGCACGTGGTCCCGCTGCAGCTGCTGGCCTACCACACGGCCTGCGCACGCGGCACCGATGTGGACAAGCCGCGCAACCTGGCCAAGAGCGTGACGGTGGAGTGAGGCGGGGGCCGGGGTAGGGCGCAGGCCGTGGCCTGCCCTGGTCCTTCGTTGCCCCCTGTGCGAAATGTCCGTCGGACACCCGGCGGCTGGCCTACCTGCGGTGTCGCAACATGGGGCTGCGCACGCTCTGGCCGGTCCTACGGCTGAGCCGCATGTCCGGGCCCACACTGGTTACCAGCGCAGTGCATATCTGCGCTGCAGTCGGGCGCTTCGTTTGACGCGCCTCTTTGACCACCATGTGAAGGAGATACCCATGGCTCAGCAAAACGACCAGCAACAGCAGCAAAACAACCCGCAGCAGCAGAACCCGAACCAGCAAAACCCGGGACAGCAGCAGCAGGACAACCCCCAGCACAAGCAGCCTGGCCAGAACCAGCCAGGCCAGCAGCAGCCCAATCAGCCCCGCTGACAGGCTGGGCGGCGTTCCGTTTGACGTGAGGATGGAACCATGAAACAGCTTCTTCCCACGAGAGGCCCGCAGCATCCGGCCTATGTTCCCATGCAGATGGGGCAACCCATCACGGACAGGAACTACAGCCAGATGCAGTGCAAGGCGAACGTCCGCCAACAAGGGCAGCCTTTGCGCCAGCCACAGCAACGCTGATTGATCGCAGCCAGCGCTGGTGCAGCGCTCCCTGGAACCGGCCGCCTTCGGGCGGCTTTTCCGTGTCGAGGGCCTGCCCTGGCCGGGGCCGCCGGAGATCTCCCCGCACAATGACGCCTTTCCAGCATCAACCTCCAAGGATTTCAACGATGACACTGCAGCGCCCCTGCTTCGTTTTGCCGACCCTGGTGCTCGCCCTGGGATTGTCGGGGTGTGCCGCGCCGCCTTCCAGCGGGCAGCTCGAGAAGGAGGAAGCGGAGCAGGCGAAGACGCTGTGGGTGATCAGCGAGGCCTTGAAGGCCAACATGGCCGTGGTGCTGGTGGCTGACCTGACGCCGCACAAGTCGCTGGCCGACGCCGACGGCATGTCCAAATGGACCTCGAACGTGCTGTGGACCCACCAGGACAGGCCGGAGATCGTGTTCGGCCGCAAGTTCCAGAACAACGCGCTGCAGCGCGATCCCAAGACCACCTACCTCTTCAAGGCCTTCGAGGTCCATGTCCTGCCCCCCGGCAAGTATCTGCTGACGGGCGGCGATGACTACTGGCTCAATGCCCGGCTCGACCAGCTGGGGGCCAAGGCGGGCGCTGCGGGCGCAGGCCGCGGCGCCAGCGGCACGGTGTCCCTGGCGCCCGAGACCTACCGCGAGTTCTATACCGAGATGAACTGGAAGGAGGCCACCACGCACACGCAGACCCGCACCGAGAAGTACTGCACCACGGTGCACCGTGCCTCGGGCCATTGCGTGGCCTGGGGCGAGCGGCAGGTCACGGACAGTACGCCGGGCATGGGTGCGGGCTACTACCAGGACACGGACTCGCGCGACATCCCCGCGCTCAAGGTCCAGGTGCGCGTGCCGCCCCGGCAGGCCCTGGCCAGTTTCACGCTGGAAGGCGGGCAGCTGGTGCTGAGCCAGCGCTCGTATCTGAAGACGCCCAGCTACCAGTTCCGCCAGGCGGGCTGCCGCAAGGTGGCGGCCGAGAAGGTCGAATGCCCGCTGGAGGACTTCACCGTCCACACGCTGCCGGTGCCCATGGAATTCACGCGCACCTATCTGGCCTCCCGCGCCAACCTGACCCCTGACCAGGAAAAACTCATGGCGCGGCTGGCGCCCATGCAGGTCACCACGCTGGGCCGCCAGGGCGCCGCCGATCCGATCTGGGGCACGCCGATCTCGCTGCGCAAGGGGCCTTGAGGTCCGGGCGCAGCCGATGGCCGATGGTCGTTGATCGGCTGCGTCGGGTGGCTGCCCTTTCCGTGCCCGGCCGGTTGTTGGCGGGCTGCGGCGGCCGGTGCCTGCCTATGGGGTCACCAGGTGTGCGCGTAGCTGATCTTCAGCACCGTGCCGGCCGCTGGCAGGCGGCTGGTGTTGTTGTTGCTGCGCAGCAGCTGGCTGTAGAGCGGGAAGTACTGGCGGTTGAACAGGTTTTCCACGCCCAGGGACACACGGTTCTTGGGGTCGATCTTCCACTGGCTGATCAGGTCCACCGTGGTGTAGCCCCGTGTGTCATAGCGGCCGAAGCCGGTCTTGCCGTCCAGGCGGTAGTCCTTGGAGGCATAGGCGGTGGCCTGGAGGCGGTGGCTCCAGCGCGTGTCGGGCCGGTACTCCACATAGGCCGTGAGCTTGAGCGGAGGGATGCGAAAGCCCGTCATGTCCTGGTAGCCGCTGGCGGCCTGGGGCAGCTCGCGGCCCTTCATCCAGGTGAAGCTGCCGCCCACGCTCCAGTGGTCGTCGTCGCTGAAGTAGTCCAGACCGCCTTCGATGCCATGGATCTTCTCGCGGGTGCGCAGCAGGGTCAGGCCATTGTTGAAGCTCTGCACGGCGCCCAGGTTGGAGCGCGACTGGAAGACGCTGAGGTTGGCCATCACGTTGGAGAACTTGCCGCGCCAGCCCATTTCATAGGTGTTGGTCTTGACCGCCTGCAGGTTGGAGTTGCCCAGGTTGAAGGCCGGCGTGGCATTGCGCACTACCACGCCGATGTCCGGCAGCTCGAAGCCCTGGCTGTACGAGGCATAGAGCTCCTGGCCGGGGACCGGCGTGAAGACCGTGCCCAGGTTGTAGGTCCAGGCGTTGTACCTGACGGTGCCGCCGTTCACGGACTGGGGGCTGGGGGCGCGTGACTGCGACAGCGGCGTGAAGTCATTGAAGCTGGCCTGGGCGCGGTCGTAGCGCAGGCCGCCTTCCGCCGACCATTGCGCATTGAACCGGTGCTGCAGCTGGGCGAAGGCGCCGATGCTGCGCGTGGTGACGGGCGGCATGTAGATCAGCTGGCCCGTCTTGTGAAAGACCAGGCCGCCGCTGGCGTCATAGGCCCGGGGATCGAAGATGTCGATGGGCATGTCGGTGCGCTCCTGGTTGAAGTCCGCACCCCAGATCAGCAGGCTCTTCTTGCCGGCGCCCAGCGGCGTCTTCAGGGTCAGGCGCCCGCCAAAGACCTCGGAGTTCTGCATGGACTGGTCGACATTGGCGCCCCGCACCGGCACGGCGCGTGCGTCGAAGGGCGCAAACCGCGTGAAGAAGTCCCGGTAGTAGAGCTGGGCGGCCAGCGTGCTGCCTGCGATGTCCCGGTTCTCGTAGTCCAGGCCCAGCATGGTGTTCTTGATCTGGTTCTGGTCGGCCAGCACCAGGCCCTTGATGGGGCGGGCCGCCGCCGTTCCTGCCGGCAGCCGCGCCACCGACGGGTCGGAGGCGTAGTCCGTGTCCTGGGCCGCGTTGTAGTGGCTGGCGGTCAATTGCAGGCGCTGGTCGGCATCGAGCTTGAAGCCGATCTTGGCCGAGGCGTTGTAGATGTTGGAGTCGAACAGGTCGCCCTGGCTGGGCTCGGGTGCAATGCGGTCGCCCCTGGCGTCGAAGGCGCCGCCCATGTGCCTGGCGCCCAGGCTCACCGAATAGTCGACCACCTCGCCGCCGCCGGACAGGTAGTGCTGCACCTCGCCGCCCAGCCCCGCGCCGCGCAGGCGGGACAGCGGGGCCGAGCCGGTGACGATGGTCTCGGCCCGCGTCTCGCCCGAGGGCCGCTTGGTGCGGATGGAGACAATGCCGCCCGCCGCACCGCTGCCGTAGATGGCGCTGCTGCCGCGCAGCACCTCGATCTGCTCGATGTCGGCCGGGTTGATGTTGGCCAGGTTCCTGGACGAGTCGCGGTTGGTGTTCAGCGGAACGCCGTCCACCAGCACCAGCATGTTGCGGCCGCGCAGCGTCTGGCCGTAGTCGGTGATGGTGTGGCTGGAGTCCGCCATGCCGGGGACCACCTTGCTGAGCATGGTGGCCAGGCTGTCCGAGCCCTGGCGCAGCTGCTCCACCTCCTGGCCTTCCAGGATCGTCACCTGCCGCGAGGGTGCGACCAGGTTGTTCTGCGTGCGTGCGGTCACCGTGATGGCGGCAAGCTCCGTGGCCTGTGCCGCGGCTGGGGCTGAGGGTGAGGGCACGGCCGCTGCGGCAGACGGCGCCTGGCGGGCCGCCGCAGGCAGCTTCTCCAGCGCGTAGTTGCCCGCACCCACGCGGCGCGCTGTCCAGCCTGACGTGTTCAGCAGCTGCGCAAAGCCGTCTTCCACGGAGAACGTGCCGGACAGGCCGCGTGTCTCCATGCCGCCGAGCTGCTGCAGGTCCATGCCCAGGTTCACGCCTGCCTGCGCGGCAAAGGCCATCAGCGCCGGGCCCAGTGGACCCGGCTGGATCTGGTAGCTCCGGGCAGCGGCGCTGGCGGCCGGCTCGGCCGCCTGGACTGGCAGCGCGTGCAGCAGCAGCGAGGTGCTGACGGCCAGGGCCGCCAAGGCGGTGGCGCGCAGGCTGGCGCGTGGTCCGGCGGTGGAAGAAGGGGAGTGCATGGTGTTCTGTCCTCTGGGCTGTCGATGAAAGTGGTCTTCGCAAGCCTTGACAGGCGAGAGCGAAAAACCGGACAGCCACGGCAGAAAAAAATCGAATCAGCGCCGCGCCACCGTCACCCAGTACCGGCTGCGCTCGTGCACGCGCACCGGCAGGGTCTGGGCCAGCAGGGCCAGGATGCGGTCGGTGTCATGCAGCTGGTAGGTGCCGGAGACGCGCAGGTCGGCGACATCGTCGTCGCACCGCACAAGGCCCTCGCGGTAGCGCGACAGCTCGGCCAGGAAGTCCTGCAGGCGCAGGTTCTCGGCATAGAGCACGCCCAGCGTCCAGGCCGAGTCCCGCGGCGCCACCGGGCGGGTGGCGCTGGCGCCTTGTCCATCGAATTGCAGTTGCTCGCCCGCATGCACCACCACGGCCGTGGCCGATGCTGCCGGCGTGACGCGCACCGCGCCCTCCAGCACGGCCAGCGCCGTGCCCCGCTCCAGCTTGCGCACGATGAAGCGCGTGCCCAGGGCCTGCATCTGGCCGTCGTCTGTCTGCACCATGAAAGGCTGGGAGGCGTAGGGCGGCGCATGCGCGGTCTCGACCAGGATTTCCCCGGCATGCTGGCGGATGCGCCGCGCCGTGCCATCCATGCGCACGCTGATGGCGGAGGCTGTGTTCAGCTGGACGCGGCTGCCGTCGGCCAGCGTGACCGCGCGGCGCTCGCCCCTGGCCGTGCGGTAGTCGGCCGTCCAGTCCTGCCAGGGCAGATGGCGCCAGGCCAGCCAGCCCAGCGCAGGCGTGGCCAGGGCCAGCACGGCCGAGCGCAGCAACTGGCGCCGTGCCGCCGAGGGGCGCGTGCGGTTGAGCGTGGCCATGCCGACGGCGGCGGGCACGGTGTTGAAGCGGCCCTTGAGCTGCTCGGCGCATTGCCAGATCTGTTCATGCCGGCTGCTCTGGCTGCGCCAGCGCGCCAGTTCGGCCTGCTCGGCCGCGCTGAAGTCCGAGGCGTGCCTGCGGGCCAGCCAGCGGGCGGCCTCGTCCAGGATGCGTGCGTCTGCGGCCTGCATGCTCAGCGCTCCAGCATCACCAGCAGGCATTGCCGAAAGCCCTGGGCCATGTAGCGCGTCACGGTGCGCACGCTCAGCTGCATCCGGTCGGCAATGTCCTCGTAGGACAGGCCTTCCAGCTGGGACATGAGAAAGGCCGTGCGCACCCTGGCGGGCAGGGCGTCCAGCAGCGCATCGAGCTCCTGCAGCGTCTCCAGCAGGATGGCCCGCGCCTCCACGGACGGCACGGTGGCCTGGGGCAGGAGGTGCAGCGACGCCAGGTAGGCCTGCTCCAGCGAGCGGCGTTCGAGGTGATTGACCAGCAGCCGCCTGGCCACTGTCGTCAGGTAGGCCCGGGGCTCCCGGATGTCCTCGATGGCCTGCGTCCTGGCGCTGACCCAGATGCGCGTGAACGTGTCCTGGGCCAGGTCGGCCGCATCGCAGCGGTTGCCCAGCCTGCGTTGCAGCCACGCGACCAGCCAAGGGTTGTGCTGCGCGTACATGCTGCCCAGAGCCTGGCTGGCGCCACTGTCGGTGGATGGATGCACGTGCCGGGCCTTTCCTCTGGTACGTCAAGAAACTGCCGGCATTTTATCCAGTTGATATGAATTCTCATTTGCATTGGGATCGGTGCGATCCCGCGCACCGGATCAGCCCGCCGCCGCCAGCCCGTCGAAGGTCGTGCTGGTCACCCAGTCGATGATCTGCGCGTGCGTGTACTGGCCCGACTCCTTGAGCAGGGCCACCACCGGATCGCAGGCCCGCGCGAACAGCGTGTAGAGCACCAGTTCGGCCGGCAGCGTGGCCTGCATCTGGCCGCTGGTCTGGGCCTCGGTGATCCAGATGCTCAGGCGGTTGCTCAGCGCGATCAGCCGGTCCATGTAGTCGTCGTTGGATTGCAGCGAGGCGCTGAGGTTGGAGTTCTGCGCGGGCAGGGAGGGCATCTCGCCTTCCAACTGGGTCTGCATGGCCCAGCGCGTCACGGCCTTGAGCTGGTCCAGCGGGCGCGTGGGCGTGCCGGCCTCGGCCGCCAGGCTGGCTTCGTCGCGCAGGCCGTCCACGAAGGCCAGGGCGCGGTCCAGCACGCCCACCATGGCGGCCCCTGCCAGTTCTTCCTTGGAGGTGAACAGCTTGTACAGGCTGGCCTTGGCCATGCCGGCCTCGGCCGCCACCTCGTCCACCGTCATGGCGTCGTAGCCCTTGGTGGCCAGCAGCCGGTTGACGGCCGCCACGATGGCCTGCTCGCGCACGCGCTGTATCTGTTCTTTGATGGAGGAGCGGCTTGTCATAGCCATATTTTAGACCCGACAGGTCATATCCGATACCAAATAGTGCAAAGCGAATACGTTTGGTATATAGTTTGAACTCATCAGTTCACAGTTTGATCTTCATGGTCTGACTGATCGATTCAACCAGGAAGGACGCTCCCATGCATCGCATTGCAGTCATCGGGTCGGGGATTGCGGGGCTGGCCGCAGCACGGCGGCTGGCCGGCGCGCCGGGCGGGCATGGCGTGACCCTGCTGGAGGCAGGCAGCCATTTCGGCGGCCATGCCAACACGGTCGATCTGGCGCTGGGCGGCGTGAGCCAGGGGGTGGACACGGGCTTTCTGGTGTTCAACCACCGCACCTATCCGCTGCTGACCCGTCTGTTCGAAGAGCTGCAGGTGCCCACGGCGGAGGCCGAGATGTCGTTTTCCGTGCAGGTGCCGCAGGCCGGCGGCCGGGCGGGCCTGGAGTGGAGCGGCAGTTCGCTGGGCGGTGTGTTCGCCCAGCGCAGCAATCTGCTGCGGCCCCGTTTCCTGAAGATGCTGGCCGAGATCCTGCGCTTCAACCGCCTGACCACGCGCATCGCCGAGGAAGGCGATGAAGCGCGGCTGCGCAGCTGCATCGAAGATTTCCTGGACGACCACGGCTTCGGGCCGGCCTTTCGCCAGGACTATCTGCTGCCCATGATGGGCTGCATCTGGTCCTGCCCCACCGACCAGATGCTGCGCTTTCCCGTGGCCACGCTGATCCGCTTTTGCCACAACCACGGCCTGATCCAGGTCACGGACCGGCCGCAGTGGCGCACCGTGCGCGGTGGTTCGCGCCAGTATGTGCGGCGCATGGTGGCCGCGCTGCAAAAGGACGGCCGCCACGAGGTCCGGCTGAACGCGCCCGTGCTGGGCCTGCGCCGCGCCGCGCACGGCGTGCTGCTGCAGATGGCGCACGGCACGGAGCGGTTCGACGCCGTGGTGCTGGCCTGCCACAGCGACCAGGCCCTGCGACTGCTGGGCTCCGATGCCACGCCGCTCGAGCGCAGCGTGCTGGGCGCCATCCGCTACCAGCCCAACCAGGCCGTGCTGCACACCGATGCCGGCGTGCTGCCGCGCCGCACGGCGGCCTGGGCCGCCTGGAACTACGAACGCGCCGCCGATCCCGGAAAAGACCGGGCCGGCGTCTGCCTGCACTACCTGCTCAACCGCCTGCAGCCCCTGCCGTGGCAGCAGCCCGTGATGGTGTCGCTGAACCCG
This sequence comes from Delftia sp. WSY_22, assembly GCF_043104185.1. Classification (NCBI taxonomy): domain Bacteria; kingdom Pseudomonadati; phylum Pseudomonadota; class Betaproteobacteria; order Burkholderiales; family Comamonadaceae; genus Delftia; species Delftia sp. WSY_22. The sequence continues at coordinate 37,970 of NZ_JBICKN010000056.1, read as the reverse complement.
GTGCGCCCCATCGATGACAGCCAGGTCCACGCGCGCATCGAGTACAGCCACCCGGTGTTCGACCTGGCCGCCATCGAGGCCCAGGGCCGGGTGGATGCCCTGCAAGGCCAGCGCAGGACCTGGTTCTGCGGCGCATGGTGCGGCTACGGCTTCCACGAGGACGGCCTGCGCTCGGGCCTGGTCGCGGCCGACGGCCTGCTGCATGCCCTGCCGACCTTGCCCGTCCTGCCCGCCAGCGCGGCCTTCGAGGGGGTCGCATGACGGCCCGGCCGCTCATCGGCTTCGGCCATGTCTGGCACCGCCGCCTGCGGCCGGTGGAGCATGCCTTTCGCTACCCGGGCTATTTCCTCATGCTGCCCATGCGCAGCCTGCGCACGCAGCCGGACGCCGCGCTCAGGCGCAACCGCCGTGGCTGGCTGAGCTTCCATGACGGCGACCACGGCGAGGGCGGCTGCGACGCACTGGCCTGGTTCGAGCAGCTGCTGCACAGCGAAGGCATAGCCGACGCCGATGGCGAAGTCTGGCTGCACACCTTTCCGCGCGTGCTGGGCTACGTGTTCAAGCCCGTGAGCTTTTGGTATGCGCACCGCGCCGACGGGACGCTGGCCGCCGTGCTGGCCGAGGTCAACAACACCTTTGGCGAGCGCCATGCCTATCTGCTGGCGGGGTCGGACCTGGCCTGGGGCCGGGAGCAGGTGGCGCGCAAGCAATTCCACGTCTCGCCGTTCTGCGAGGTGCGCGGCGAGTACCGCTTCCGCTTCGAACGCGGCGAAGACCGCACCCTGGCACGCGTGGACCTGCATGACGAGGACGGCCCGCTGCTGCAGACCAGCGTGGGCGGCGTGCTGCAGGCGCTGGATGCCGCCGCCGTGCGCCGCGCCTTCTTCGGCACCCCTTTGATGACGCTGGGCGTGGTCGCCCGCATCCACTGGCACGCGCTGCGCCTTTGGGCCAAGCGCGTGCCTTTCCATGGCAAACCCTCCGCGCCCAAGCGCTTCGTCACAAGATGAACACTACCGCCGCCCCCCTGCTGAGCCCCACCGCCGCAGCGCCGCGCCGCACGCCTGCGCGGGCACGCCGTGTGCTGAACCTGCTCGAACGCCTGCCCCACGGGCAGCTGGACCTGGAGCAGCCCGATGGCCGCCTGCTGCACCTGCCCCGTCCGCCGTCGGGGGCTGCCGACGCGCATTGCGTGCTGCACGACTGGCGGGCGCTGGAGCGCACCCTGAAATCGGGCGACATCGGCCTGGCCGAAGGCTATATCGCCGGCGAATGGGACAGCCCCGACCTGGCCGCCCTGCTGCGCCTGTGCATGGCCAACCGCGACCATGTGCAAAGCCTGGTGTACGGCAGCTGGTGGGGCCGGCTGGGCTACCGCCTGCGCCACCTGCTGCAGCGCAATACGCGGGCCGGCAGCGCCAGGAACATCCATGCCCACTACGACCTGGGCAACGATTTCTACCGCCTGTGGCTGGACCCCGGCATGAGCTACAGCGCCGCCTGGTTCCAGGGGCGCACGGGTGAATCGCTGCGCCACGCCGACCTGCAGGACGCCCAGCAGGCCAAGCTCAGGCGCACGCTGGACGAGGTGCGGCTGCAGCCCGGCCAGCGCCTGCTGGAGATCGGCTGCGGCTGGGGCGGGCTGGCCGAGGCGGCGGCGCAGGAGTTCGGCGCCCGGGTCACGGGCGTGACGCTGTCGCGCGAGCAACTGGCCTGGGGACAGCAGCGCATGCGGCAGGCCGGCCTGGCCGACGCCGTGGAGCTGCGCTACCAGGACTACCGCGACCTGCCGGCACGGCATGCGGGCGAGCCCTTCGATGCCATCGTCTCCATCGAGATGTTCGAGGCCGTGGGCCGCGAATACTGGCGCGGCTATTTCCAGACGCTGCGCGACTGCCTCAAGCCCGGGGGCCTGGCCTGCATACAGACCATCACGCTGCGCGAGGACCTGTTCGCGCGCTATCTCCGCTCCACCGACTTCATCCAGCAGTACATCTTCCCGGGCGGGCTGCTGCCCAGCATTCCTTCCTTCGAGCAGGAGGCACGGCGCGCCGGCCTGGTGGTGGAGCGCCGCATGGCCTTCGGCCGCGACTATGCGGAGACGCTGCGGCGCTGGCGCCAGGCCTTCGATCACCACCTCGACGCCGTGCGGGCCCAGGGCTTTGACGAGCGCTTCGTGCGCATCTGGACCTTCTACCTCGCCTACTGCGAGGCGGCCTTCGACACCGGCAACACCGATGTCGTCCAGTTCACGCTGCGCAGGCCCCTGCCATGAAATCGCCACCACGTCACATGCCGCGCCGCCAGGCGCTGGCCTGGGGCGCCGCCTGCGCCCTTGTCCCTTCACTGATCGCCATGCCCAACGAACTCCACGCCAAGACTCCGACTGCCGACCTTCCGGCCGAACTGCGCAGCGCCCTGCCGGCCGCGCGCCTGGTGGGCACGGGCGTGCTGCGCTTTTTCGGCCTGCGCGTGTACGAGGCACGGCTGTGGGCCGCACCGGGCTTTGTGCCCGAAGACTACGCCCGCCACCCGTTCGCGCTGGAGCTGGTCTATGACCGCAAGCTCGAAGGCGCGGCCATCGCCGAGCGCTCCATCGCCGAAATGCGCAGGGTCGACGGCTTCACCGAGGAGCAGTCCCGCCAATGGCTGGCGCTGATGAAGCAGGCGTTTCCCGATGTGGCTGCCCAGGACCGGCTGCTGGGCCTGAACGACGGCCAGGGCGAGGTGCGCTTCTTCCACAACGGCCGCCAGACTGCACAGCTGCGCGATGCCGACTATGCGCGCCTGTTCTTCGGCATCTGGCTCGCGCCCCAGACCTCGGCACCTGCCATGCGCAGCTCGCTGCTGGGCCAATCCTGAGCGCCCGGGACCACGCCATGGCCTCGCACCCTGCCGCCGCCCCCTTGCTGCCCTGGCGCACAGGGCTGGCCTATGGCGGCCTGGCCGCGCCGCTGGCGTTCGTGTCCCTGCCGCTGTATGTGAACCTGCCCTACCACTACGCCAGCGTGGCCGGTGCGCCGCTGGCGGGGCTGGGCGCGGTGCTGCTGGCCACGCGTGCCTTCGATGCCCTGGTGGACCCCGCCATCGGCCGCCAGGCCGACCGGCTGCTGCGCCGGGGCATGCGGCCAGCGTGGTGGGCGGCTGCACTGGCCAGCCTGCTGATGGTCCTGTGCTTCTGGGCGCTGTGGCATCCGCCGCGCGGTGCCCAGGCCGCCATGCTGGGCTGGCTGGCCTGCAGCCTGCTGGTGTGCACGCTGGCCTACAGCTTCGTCACCATCGTCCACCAGGCCTGGGGCACGCGCTGGGGCGGGCAGCCCGCCTGGCGGGCTCGCGTCACGGCCTGGCGCGAGGGCGCTACGCTGGGCGGTGTGCTGCTGGCCAGCGTGTTGCCGGCCTGGCTGGGCTTGGACGCCACCAGCGCCGTGCTGGCGCTGGGCCTGGCGCTGGCGCTGGTGGGGCTGTACCGGCTCAAGGCTCCGGTGACGCTGCCGCAGCAGGCCACGGCGGACACCTCTCGGATCTCACCATGGGCGGATGCCGGCTTTCGCCGGCTGCTGGCCGTCTTCATGGTCAACGGCGTGGCCGCGGCCATTCCGGCCACCTTGCTGCCCTTCTTCGTGGCCGACAGATTGCAGGTGCCCGGGATGCAGCCCCTGCTGCTGCTGTGCTTTTTTGGCGCGGCGGCCCTGGGCCTGCCGCTGTGGGTGAAGGCCGTCTCGCGCTGGGGCCTGGCGCCCAGCTGGCGCGCGGGCATGCTGGCCAGCGTGCTGGCCTTCGGCTTCACGCCCTGGCTGGGCACGGGTGACGGCCTGGCCTTCGCCGTGATCTGCCTGGCCAGCGGGCTGGCCCTGGGCGCGGACCTGGCCCTGCCGGGCGCACTGCTCACGGGCGTGATCCACGAGTCCGGCCAGGGCGGCCAGGGCGAGGGCCGCTACCTGGGGTGGTGGACCTGCGCCACCAAGCTCAACCTGGCCCTGGCCGCGGGCCTGGCCCTGCCCCTGCTGTCCGTTGCGGGCTACCGCAGCGGCAGCACCGATCCGGCCGGCCTGCAGGCCCTGGCCTGGGCCTATGGCGGGCTGCCCTGCCTGCTCAAACTGGCGGCGGCCGGGCTGCTCTGGCGCGCCGAGCGACTGCATTCTTCCTGGAGGCACACATGAGCCACATCACCCACTGCGCTTCGTTTTCACCACTGCGGCGCGCCTGCCTGGGGGCGGCATTGGCGCTGTCTCTGGCGGGCTGCGCCGGTCCTTCCGTGCAGGACTACGCCAAGGAGCAGCCGACGCTGGACCTGCGCCAGTACTTCAACGGGCCGCTGACGGCCCACGGCATGTTCACGGACCGCTCGGGCAAGGTGGTCAAGCGATTCACCGTGCGCATGACGGGCCGCTGGAATGGCGACGAGGGCACGCTCGATGAGCACTTCGTCTACAGCGACGGCAGCACGCAGCAGCGCATCTGGCATATCCGCCACCTGGGCGAGGGCCGCTACAGCGGCCGGGCCGACGACGTGGTGGGCGAGGCCCAGGGCCAGAGCGCGGGCAATGCCATCCGCTGGAGCTACGTGCTGGCCCTGCCCGTGGACGGAAGGGTCTGGAACGTCAGCATGGACGACTGGATGTACCTGATGGACGGGCGCACCCTGCTCAACCGCACGGCCATGAGCAAGCTCGGCCTGCACCTGGGCGACGTGACGCTGGCCATCATCAAGGAGTGATGGCCATGCCACTGTTATCCCGCCGGCTGAACCCGCCGCTGCGCGACTGGAAGGGCCGCTCGGCATGGCTTCTGGGCGCCTCCTCGGGCATAGGGCGCGCCACGGCCGAAGCGCTGCACGGCCAGGGCGCGCGCGTGATTGTCTCTGCGCGGCATGGCGGTGCGCTGCAGGATTTCGTGCGCGGCCGCGAAGGCTGCCTGGCCCTGCCGCTGGACGTGACCGATGCCCAGGCCGTGGCACAGGCAGCCCGTGCCGTGCGGGCCCATGTGGGCAGGGCGCCCGACCTGGTGGTGTACTGCGCCGGCCACTACCGGCCCCAGCGCGCCACCGAGTTCGACCTGGCCGAGATGCAGCGCCACCTGGCCGTGAACTATGGCGGCGCGCTGCACCTGCTCGATGCGGTGCTGCCCATGCTGCTGGAGGCCGGCCAGGGGCATCTGGCCCTGGTCGGCTCGGTGGCAGGCTATCGCGGGCTGCCCATGTCCCTGGCCTACGGTCCTACCAAGGCGGCGCTCAACAACCTGGCAGAAAACCTCTACCTGGACCTGCACGGCCCGGGCCTGGGCGTGTCCATCATCAACCCCGGCTTTGTCGATACGCCGCTGACGGCGCAAAACAGCTTCAGCATGCCGGCCCTGATCGGTGCCGACGAGGCCGCCCGGCACATGCTGCAGGGCTGGGCACAGGGGCGCTTCGAGATGAATTTTCCGCGCCGCTTCACGCGCTGGGTGCGGCTGCTGCGCTGCCTGCCCGATGCCTGGTATTTCTCGGCGGTTCGCCGCATCACAGGAGCCTGAAACCGATGAGCACTGCCCTCGGCGATCCCCGACTGGACCGGCTGGCCCAGGCCTATGAGGCGCTGCGCCGCGACAACCTGCCGGCGCTGCTGGCCCTCTATGCGGAACAGGCCCGGTTCAAGGACCCGTTCAACGATGTGCGCGGCCACGCAGCGATACAGCGCGTGTTCGCCCACATGTTCGAGCAACTGGACCGGCCCCGCTTCGCCGTCAGCCAGGGCGCGGTGCAGGGGGACAGCGGCTTTTTGCTGTGGGAGCTGGGCTTTGTCAGGGCATCGGGCCAGCCCATGCACATCTGCGGCACCAGCTACCTGGAGTTCGATGCGCAGGGACTGGTGGCAGTGCACCGCGATTTCTGGGACCCGGTGGAGGAAATCTTCGCCAAGGTGCCCGTGCTGGGCGCCGTGGCCAGGGCGCTGCAGAACAAGCTCAGGGCTCCGCAGTAAGCAGCCTGGCCAATTGCGCCAGGGCGCCGTCCAGGTCGTCCAGGCCTGGGGCGCCCAGGCAGATGCGCAGCCCGCTGGCACGGTCGTGCGGCTCCACCATCAGCGAGCCCGGATCGGTCAGCGTCACGCCCAGCGCCGCTGCGGCCGACACCAGGCGGTCGGCGGCCTCGCGCTCCATGGGCAGCCAGGCGTTGTAGGCCTCGGGGTGCAGCACCAGGCGGCTGTCGCCCAGGTGTGGGGCAAGGTGCGATGCGGCCAGCCGCACGCGCCGCTGTGCCTCATGGCGCAGGTCGGCCTGCAGGGAGGCGACCACGCCCTGGGACAGCCATTCATCGACCACGGCGCATGACAGGGCCGAAGGCGCCATGGACAGCTCCTGCAGCGTCGCCAGCGCGGCGCCGCACAGCGCTGGCGGCAGCACCAGCGTGCCCACCTGCAGCCCCGGGCCCAGCGACTTGGACAGCCCGTTCACATGCAGGGTGATCTCGGGCGCCAGGGTCGCCAGGTGCGCAAGGCGCGCGTGATCGGGCGAGCAGGCGGCATACACGCCGTCCTCGATGATCCAGGCGCCTGCGTTCCGGCAGATATCCACGATCGCCCGCCTGCGCTCCGCGCCCATGGTGGCCGTGGTCGGGTTGTGCAGCGTGGGGGTGAGGTAGAGCACCTTGCCTTCGGCGGCGGGAATGCCTTGCAGCGCCTCGGCCAGCGCCTGCGGCAGCAGGCCCTGCGCGTCCATGGCCAGGCCCTGCAGGGCGCAGCCCTTGCGCCGGGCCAGGGCAATGGCGCCGGGGTAGGTGATGCGCTCGGTCAGCAGCCGGCCCCGGGGCTGGCAGACCAGGTCCAGGGCCAGGGACAGCGCCTGGCGCGCGCTGCTGGTCAGCACCATGTGGCCGGGTTCCACGTTCAGGCCCAGCGTCTGCAGCCAGCGCGCGAGCACGCGGCGATGCTCCGCATGTCCGCCCGGCGGCGCGTAGGAATTGAAGTGATCGGCATCGATGCGGCGCGCAATCGCGGTCAGCGTGCGCGCCAGCAGGCGTTCGCTGATGGCGGCCGGCGGCGCGTTGGAGGACAGGTCGATGGCCTCGCCGCCCTGCGTCCGCCGGGCGGCCACGAAGGTGCCCCTGCCCTTGACGCTGCGCGTCAGCCCCCGGCGCTCCAGCAGCGCATAGGCCCTGGTCACCGAGCCCAGGCCGATCTGCAGCCTGTCGGCCAGGTCTCTGTGGGCGGGAAGGCGGTCGCCGCCGGCCAGTCGGCCTTCCACGATGTCGTCGGCCAGGGCGCGCGCCAGCCGCTCGGCGGCACTGGCTTCAATGCGCGCAAGACGGGGTGTCCAGGGGGAGGGCAGGAGCATGGTCGGGGCAAGGAAAAAAAAGAGTGTGCCGTGACACTATTTCATTTATCGATAGTGTAACGTTCACCCCATGTTCAGCCACATCACCGTCGGCGCCCGTGATCTCGAGCGGGCCGGCCGCTTCTATGACGCGGTGCTTTCCCCGCTGGGACTGCAGCGCCGCGCCGTCCAGCCCGATGGCGGGCCGGCCGCGCTGTGCTGGGTGGCGCCGCAGGCTTCCTTGCCGCGCTTTTATGTCTACAGCCCCTTCAACGGCGAGCCGGCCACGGCGGGCAACGGCAGCATGGCGGCCTTTCTGGCACCGTCGCCCGAGGCGGTGGATGTGGCCCATGCCGCCGGCCTGGCGCGTGGCGGAAGCGACGAAGGCCCGCCCGGCCCGCGACCGCATTACGGCGATGGCTACTACGGTGCCTACCTGCGCGATCCCGACGGCAACAAGGTCCATGTGGTGCATCGCGCCGATGTGCGGCCCTAGCGCAGATCGGGCCCGCCGCCCGTTTCCCTTTCTTTTCCTTTCCATGCAACAAGGACCGTCTTCATGAGCATTGCCGTTCATATGGTCGACGTTTTCGCCAGCGGCCCGCTGTCCGGCAATCCGCTGGCCGTGATCACCGGTGGGCAGGCGCTGACCACCGCACAGATGCAGCAGCTGACACGCTGGTTCAACCTCTCCGAAACCGCGTTCCTGCTGCCGCCCACGCAGGCGCAGGCCGACTACCGCGTGAGGATTTTCACGCTGGACCGGGAGATGCCTTTTGCCGGCCATCCCACGCTGGGCAGCTGCCATGCCTGGCTGTCCCAGCGCGGTGCGTCCAGGAACGCAGGCCACATCGTCCAGGAGTGCGGGGCGGGCCTGGTGCAGATACGGCAGGAGCATGGGCGGCTGGCATTCGCTGCGCCGCCCATGCTGCGCTTTGGCGCGCCCACCGCCGACGAGCTGGATGCCGCGCTGCGCATGCTGGGCATCACCGCCGAAGAGGTGCAGGCCGCCTCGTGGATAGACAACGGCCCCGGCTGGCTGGGCATCCGCCTGGCCTCGGCCGAGCAGGTGCTGGCGCTGAACCCGGCCCGGCAGTGGCCCACGCGCATGGACGTGGGCGTGGTGGGGCCCTATGCCAGGGGTATCGGTGGTGCCAGCGGTGCCAGCCCTGCCGCCTGCGAGGTGCGCGCCTTCTTCTCCGATCACCAGGGCGCCATCGTCGAAGACCCCGTCACCGGCAGCCTCAACGCGTCGCTGGCGCAGTGGCTGTTTGCGACGGGAGTGATGGACAGCGACTACGTTGCCGCCCAGGGCCGCTGTCTGGGCCGTGACGGCCGCATCTTCCTGACCCGTGACGGCACGGGCCAGGTCTGGGTGGGCGGCACGGCGCGCACCCATGTCGAAGGCGCACTGAGCGGCCTTTGATCCACACCGAAAGAACCCACGAATGACAGCGATCCAAGAGAGCCTGTGCGCTCCCGTCTCATCGGCCAGGGCCAACCTGAAAATGCTGGTGCGCTACAAGGCCTGGGCCAACGGCCTGACCTTCAAGAGCGTGATGGAGCTGCCCGAAGGCGAGGCCTTGAAGCAGCGCCCCACGAGCTTCGGCAACATGGTGCGCACGCTGAACCACGTCCTTGTGGTGGAGGACATCTTCAGGCACCACCTGCAGGGCCGCAAGCATGGCTACACCATGCGCAACACCGACCACACGCCCACGCTGCAGGCGCTGTGGGAATCCGTGCAGGCAATGGACCGCTGGTATGTGGAGTTCGTCGATGCGTGCCCGGACGAGGAACTGGCGAAGGTCGTGCACTTCGAGTTCGTGGGCGGCGGGCAGGGTGCCATGACGCGCGAGCAGATCGTGCTGCATGTGGTGAACCATGGCAGCTACCACCGTGGCTTTGTCAGCGACATGATGTACCAGGTGCCCTTCGTGCCGCCGGCCAACGACCTGCCGGTGTTCCTCAGGGACTGCTACCGCGTGGACGAGCCGGCCTGCGGTTGAGGCAGGGCCAGGGCCTGCTGCGCCAGGGCGCCCTGGAGCACGGGCAGCGCAGGCGGCGCGTCGCCGGGCAGGGCCCATCCCTGGCGCAGCGCACCGGCAAAGCCGTCGGCCACGCGCGAGTAGGCGCGGCCGCTGGTCATCACCCGGGGCCGGGCCGACCAGGCGATGCGGGCGCCGCCGGCCGCCAGGCGGTCCACCAGGTCCTGGTCCTCGCCGCAGGTGCGTGCGTCGAACCCGCCGGCCTGGCGGTAGTGCCAGGCTGAGATGCCCAGGTTGGCGCCATGCACGTGGCGGTGGCCGTCGCGGTCCGTGTAGGTGGTCTCGAAGTGCCGCCGCGCCGTGTCCGCCTGGACGCCGTGGGCCGACCAGTCGGCCACCTGCACCGTGCCGCAGACCACGTCGGACTGAAGCGCCAGCTGGTCGGCCAGCCAGCTCGGCGAGACGGTGGTGTCGGCGTCCGTGAAGGCCAGCCAGCGGGCGCCCAGCAGCAGCAGGTACTCCGACCCCAGGGCCCGCGCCTTGCCCACGTTGCGCGCGGCAATGGACAACGGGATGGCGGGCCAGCGGCGCACGGCCGATTCGGTGGCGTCCTGGCAGCTGTCCAGCACCACGACGACGGCCACGGTCTCGCCTTGCAGGTCGGCATGGGCGGCCGCGCAAAACACGCTGTCCAGGCAGCGGCCTATGAGGTCTTCCTCGTCATGGGCTGGTATGCACACGCCGATCATCTGTCCGTCCTTTCAGGGGTTTTCTGCCAGATGTCCAGCTGGAAATCCGGTTCGCTGTGGCTCAGCAGCAAGTGCAGCTGCGCATGGGCCGACACGCTGTCATGCAGGGTGCGAGTGGTCTGCAGGTGATCGTGCGCCCCATGCCGCCAGTGGCACATGAGCCAGTGGCCGCCGCCCTGCAGCGAGGCCAGGCACTGGCGGTTGAAATGCGCCAGTGCCGCGTCGTCGAAGTAGTAGGCAAGCTCCGAGACCACGATGAGATCGAAGCCTTGCTGCGGCACCTGGGGCACCTGTGGCCATTGCCAGGGCAGGGGCAGGGCCTGCAGGTCCAGGCGGGCGCGGTCCTGCGGCGCAATCCGCTGCCGGCACAGATCCACGGCCCTGTCCGAGAAATCGACGGCGCACAGCCGGTCGCAGCGCTGCAGCAGGCGCTGCGTGGCCTCGCCATTGCCGCAGCCGGGCTCGAAGCCGTGGGCATAGCGCTCGCGCGGCAGGGCGGCCAGCAGCAGGTCGCGCTTGCGCCGCTCGTACCAGCGTGATGCGACCTGCCAGGGGTCGGGGTCGGCCTGGTACATCTGCTCGAAGTGCTGCCGGGCGCCGTTCATAGAAACACCACTTCAAACGGACGCAGCAGGCGCTGCGTGGCCCAGGACGGCAGGATGGCGTCGCGGCCCGTGGACGGGTCGGGCAGCAGCTGGCTGCGAAAGCACGACAGGGCCTGGCGCTTGAGCGCCAGCTCCTGCGGCGCCAGCGCAATGGCGGCGGCGCGGTGCCAGGGCACGCGCGTGTCGCCGGGCTCGGCCCAGTGCCAGGCCCAGATCGGCAGCTCGAAGAGCCGGCAGCCCGTGCGCCGGGCTGCCGTGGCGCAGGCCTGGCCCGTGGCCTCGTGGTCCGGGTGGCCGTCTTCGCGCCAGGTGCACAGCAGCGCATCCGAGGGCTGCAGCAACGGCTCCAGCCGCTGCAGCAACTGCGCTGCATGCTCGGCGATACGGCCGTCGGGCAGGCCCAGCCGCAGCACCTGCGCCTGCGGCGCAAGCAGGGCCAGGGCCTGGGTGCTCTCCTGCACGCGCTCGCGCACCAGCCGCTGCGGCGGCCACAGCGTCGAGTCGGGGTGGCTGGCTCCGCCATCGGTCACGGAGACGATGAGGCAGGGCATGCCCCGCTCGGCACAGCGGCGCAGCAGGCCGGCGCAGCCCAGGATCTCGTCATCGGGGTGCGGCGCGACGATGACGGCGCGGCGCCGGCCGTCCAGCAGGTCGTCCATGGATACCTGCGCTGGCCGGCGCTGCGCAAACCAGGCCTGCCAGCGCGATTCGGGCGTGCCCCGGCCCTCGATGAGGCGCGGCTTCACAGTATCCATGCCGCGCCTCCCGGTGCCTGCGAGGTCTGTGCCCTGCCGGCCAGCAGGCGGCCCAGCGCGGCCTGGTCGCGCTCGGCATGGCTTTGGCGGATGAAGACGGGCAGGTCGGCCATCAGCTGCGCCAGGCCCCTGTTCTTGCACAGCGGGCCGGGACCGATGGCGCGCGGCACGCGCCGCAGCACCTCTTCGGCGGCGGCTTCCACGGCCAGGCGGGCGCGGTTCACGGCCAGCAGGCAGGGGTCCGAGGGCGTGGCATCGATGCGGGCTGCAGCGTCGCGCAGCAGGCCGGCCGCGCCGGCCAGGGCCACATCCAGCGCGCCCAGGTGGGCCTGGCGGTGCGGGTCCTCGCCTTGACCGACGGCCTGCTGCAGATGGCTGGCGATGCGCGCTGCCGCGCCATGCCAGCAGGCCGCAACGCCCGCGCCGCCATGGTGAAAGCCGGGGCGGCTCAGGTACTGGCCCGGTTCGCCGACCAGCACGCCGGTGGCGCCGTCGAAATGCACGTCGGCGCTGGCGCTGGCGGCCATGCCCACGGCCTGCCAGTGGCTGTCGTCCCTGCGGATGCCGGGCTGGTCCATGGCGACGGCGATCAGGCAGCGCCGGCCGTCGGCCAGCCAGCCGCTGACCAGGGCACGGTCCACCGCGCGCGCGCCCGAACACCAGGGCTTGTGGCCGGACAGCTGCACGGCCATGCCGGCATGTGCCGCAGCATGGGGAGCCGTGGGCGTGGCCTGCACGCGCTCGCCCGGCGGCTCGGCGCACCAGACGGCCCAGCGCAGGCCTTCGGTGGCCAGGTCGGCCTGCAGCTCGGACAGGATGGCCAGGGCATCGGTATGGCCTTCATAGAGCTTGGCCAGGCTCAGGCTGTGGGCGGCCACCTCGGCCAGTGCGCGCCAGCGCTGCAGCGTGTGGCCATGGCCCGGCAGCGGCAGGCGGTCGGCGCCCTGCGCCACCAGCAGGGCCAACTGGTCCGCTGGCGACAGGTCCGTGTGGCCGCGCAAGGCCTGCGCCAGCGTGTCGCTGCATGTCCACGCATGGGCGTGCTCGTTGTCGTGCTGGGCCATCGCCGCTTGCCTTCCTTTTGTGTGTCGTGCGCAGCCCTGGAAATGGGGGGGGGGGGCCGGGCGATGCCATGGTGCCGGGAGGATGAACGCGGCGCCGCAGGAGCAGGAAGGCATTACCTGTCGGAGACCACCGACCGGCAGGCGTCCCGTTCCACGCCGTCGGCAGGGCAGGCGGCCAGCTCCAGGCGCAGCGGTGCCTGCTCCTGCCTGATCGAGGGAACGGGGATGCCGAAGGCTTCCCTTTCCCTGTGCTCCAGCGGCCTGGCCTCTTTCAAGGCAGACAGAAAGGCCTTGCGCCACCAGTGCACGTCCTGCTCGGCGATGCGCTGCAGCAGCCGCTGGTGCCGCTGGCGCCTTTCCTGCAGGGGCATCTGCAGGGCCTGCTGCACCACGGCGGCCGTGCCGTGCACGTCGTAGGGATTGACCAGCAGCGCCTCCTGCAGCTGCTCGGCCGCGCCGGCAAACCGCGACAGCACCAGCACGCCCGGGTCGGCCGGGTCCTGGGCCGCCACATATTCCTTGGCCACGAGGTTCATGCCGTCGCGCAGCGGCGTGACCAGGCCCACGGCCGCCGCGCGGCACAGGCCCGGAATGCCATCGCGCGGCAGGGTCTGGTGGATGTAGCGCACGGGCATCCAGTCCAGCTCGCCGTAGTCGCCGTTGACGGCGCCGCACAGCGATTCAAGCTCCCGCCGTATGTCGGCATACGCGTCCAGGCCCTCGCGCGTGGGCGAGCCGATCTGGATCAGCGTGGCGCGCCGGCGCTGCTCGGGATGGCGGGCCAGCAGCTCCCGGAAGGCACGCAGGCGCTGCGGCAGGCCCTTGGAGTAGTCCAGCCGGTCTATGCCCAGCAGCAGGCGACGCTGTGCGTACTCGTGCTTCATGCGCGCATGCATGTCCTGCGATGCGCCGGACAGGGCCAGCGCCGCGAAGCCCTCCACATCGATGCCGATGGGGAAGGCGCGGCACACCAGGCGCTGCCCATGGGCACGCAAGGCGCCATCGCCCAGCGACTGGCCCCCGGCCTCGTCGCAGACATAGCGCTCGAAATGCTGCACGTCCTGGCGGGTCTGCAGGCCCACAAGGTCGTAGGCAAACAGGCAGCGCATCAGCCATGCATGCTCGGGAATGGCCGCCAGCAGGGTCGGCGGGGGCAATGGGATGTGCAGGAAAAAGCCGATGCGCTGGCGGCAGCCCAGGGCGCGCAGCTCGGCCGCCAGCGGGATCAGGTGGTAGTCATGCACCCAGAGGATGTCGTCCTGCGCCAGCAGGGGCAGCAGCCTGCGCGCAAGCAGCTGGTTCACGCGGCGGTAGCCGGCCGCATGGCCCGTGTCGAAGCTCGCCAGGTCCAGCCGTCCGTGAAAGACGGGCCACAGCACGCCGTTGCTGTAGCCCGCGTAGTAGCTGTCATGGTCCGCGCGGTCCAGGTCCACCGTGGCCAGCGTGACGTTGCCTGCCTGGGTGCGGTGCACATGGCCGGCCGGCGCGGCCTGGGCACCGTCGTCGGTGACGGTCCCGCTCCAGCCGAACCACAGGCCGCCCGTCTGCCGCAGCGCATCGCCCATGGCCACGGCAAGGCCCCCGGCTGCGGCCCTGCGCGGATCGGCCACGCGGTTGGAGATCACCACCAGCCGGCTCATGGCAGCACCTCCGCGCAGGTCTGCGCAGCCAGGTGCATGCATGCGGACTTCAGCCAGGCATGCACGGCCTGCGGGCTGCCCAGCCGGTGGCGGGCCCCGCTTGCGCCTTCGCCCACCTTGATCGCCATGCCGCCGTGCGCCTGCACCACGGCAAAGCCGCTCTCGTCCGTGACATCGTCACCGGCAAACACCGGGGTGCGGCCGGCGAACGGCGCTTCGCGCAGGAAGGCCGCAATGGCGTGGCCCTTGTCCACCCCTGCGGGCCTGACCTCCAGCACGCATTTGCCGTGCAGCAGCTCCAGCCCGGGCTGGTGCCGCAGTGCGCGGCCCAACATGTCCAGGCACAGCGCCGCCAGCTCTGGCGCACGCCGGTAGTGCAGTGCGACCGAGGAGCGCTTGCGCTCCACCAGCAGGCGCGGATGATCGGCCGCCAAGGCATTGCACATCTGCAGCACGGTCTCTGGCATGGCCGATGCCTGCATGTGCAGGCGGCCTGCGGCATCCCGCCGCTGCAGGCCGTGCTCGCAGGCGGCGGGCAGATGCAGCGGCGCCAGAAAGCGGTCCAGCATCTCGACCTGCCGACCCGTGACGATGGCCAGCGCACCGCCCAACAGACCCTGCAGCCTGGTCAGCATGGGGATCAGGCCGGGGTCTGGCGCAATGGCGTCCGGGGTCTCGGCCAGCGGCACGAGCGTGCCGTCGAAGTCGAGGAACAGGGCGGATCTGCAGGTGGGGAATGGGGGTGTTTCCATGGAGGCGCCAGGGTATGGGTTGCCGGTTTCGTGGATCGACATCAGGAAAGCGTCTGCTGCCATGGCCTGCTCACCGCTCGGCCTTGATGGAGCCGCGGATGTTGGTGATGGCCAGGCAGAACTGCAGGCTCACCAGCGCCCAGGCCGCCGTGGACCAGCCCCACAGCGCCCACAGCGCATTGCTGAGCATCAGGACCCAGAAGCCCAGGTTGCGCCTTTGCGCAGAACGCGAGCCCACACACCAGGCGCCGGCGATGGAGGCCAGAAAGGCAGGCCACTGGAGCCAGTCGGGAATGTCGGGCATGGGGTTGCTCCTGTATGAAGTGAAGCGCGGGCACCTCAGTTGCCGGGCCGTGCCGGGTCGTCTTCGTCGATGGAGTGGCATTCCTTGCAGGCTCCGCTTTCGTGCGCGGGGGCGGCCAGATTGGCGTGGAAGGCCGCCCCTTGCTGCAGCTGCTCCCCGTCCAGAGCCCTTCGATGCCGGTCATGCGGTTGCTGGCGATCTTGTTGGCTGCCAGCAGCTCGTTGCGCTTCAGGTGCAAGCTTCAGGTGCCATCAAGGCTGCTTGCGCACCATCTTCTTGCGCCGTTCGGCATCCAGGCCCGGCGTCTGGCGCATGTCGGTATCGACCTGGCCGGAGGCGAGGTCGTCATGGGCCTGGCGCATCACCGGATCGGGCGCATCGCTGGTAGCGTCCAGGCTCTGGTCGCGCTCGTGCGGAAGGCGCAGGCCCTGTTCGGATGCGTCGGATGCATCGGATTCACCAGGCGCATGGGGCGCCTTGCCGACCTGTCCGGGCAGCTTGGTCTGGCCATCGCCCGACGGCTTCGCCTGTGTGGGTGCAGAGGACTTGGATGCGGATGGGGTCTTGTCTTTCATGGCGTCTTCCTTTCATTCGCGGCCCTGCGCAGGCGGCGCTTGGGCCATGGTCTCTTGGCCCTTTCGCAGCCGCCGTGGGACCACGCCGAAAGCGCAGGAACGAAAAGATGCCTCGCGCATGAACGCCGTTCTCAGGCACGCCGATTGCCCTGTGCCGGGGTGCGAAAAATGGCCACAGGCCACTGGCGCGATGTCCGCAAGGCCCGGTCGCCGCGTTCCTACGGCACATGGCCGCAAGCGCGCACGCCGGCGGCGCGCCACGGCGATCACGATAGACATCACTTTCAACTGCCAAGGAGCACATTCCATGACGCAATCGAATCCCGCAAACCGTGACCCGGTGTCCGACGCGCCCGGCGCACATCCCGTGGGCACCGGCATAGGCGCTGCAGGCGGTGCCGTGACCGGCGCTGCATTCGGCGCAATGGGCGGCCCCATCGGTGCTGCCGTGGGCGGTGTGGCCGGTGCCGTGGTCGGCGGGCTGGCCGGCAAGGGCGCGGCCGAAGCCGTCAATCCCACGGTCGAGGACGCCTACTGGCGCGACGCCTACCAGAACGAGCCCTACTACGTGGCAGGCCGCAGCTACGAGGAGTACCGCCCCGCCTACGAGCTGGGCTGGAACGCGGCCGCCGCGCGCCGCGATGCCGATTTCGATGCCTTCGACGCCGAATGGGAGCGCGAATGGACCACGCGCCGTGGCGCCAGCCACCTGGACTGGGATCAGGCCCGGCCCGCAGCGCGCGCAGCCTGGGAGCGCGCAGGCGTTCGCGATGTCCGTGATGACACGGGGACCATCGTGGCACCGGCCTACACCGGCGACATCGACAACGACGATGTGGCCGACGTGCTCAACGACCTGCTCGAATCCTGCCGCGATGGCGAGTACGGCTTTCGCACCTCGGCCGAGAACGCCGACTCGCCGGACCTCAAGACCCTGTTCCTGCGCCACAGCGCCGAGTGCGGCGCCGCCGCGCTGGAGCTGGAGGCCGAGATCCGCAAGCTGGGCCGCGAGCCCGCATCGGGCGGCACGGTGGCCGGCGCGCTGCACCGGGGCTGGGTGTCGGTGAAGACGGCGCTGACCTCGCAGGACGACAAGGCCGTGCTGGAGGAGTGCGAGCGCGGCGAGGATTCCGCCGTGGCCCAGTACCGCAAGGCGCTCAAGCAGCCGCTGCCTCCGGCCATCCGCGTGATGGTGGAGCGCCAGGCCCAGGGCGCGCAGCGCAACCACGACGAAGTGCGCGATCTGCGCGACCGCATGCGCGCGGCCTCCTGACCCGGCACAGGATGCCTGGGGGTTGCTAGCCGCCTACGCCGTACGGCGCAAAGCGGCTGGCGTTCTCATCCACATGCAGCGCCTTTCCCACATAGGGAAAGGCGCGCTGCGTGCACTGGTCGCGCTCGCAGACCTTGCAGCCCATGCCGATGGGCGTGGCCGATTCCGGGTCGCCCAGGTCCAGCCCCTTGGCATAGACCAGGCGCGCGGCATGGCGTATGTCGCAGCCCAGGCCGATGGAGAAGGTCTTGCGCGGCGAACCATAGCCGCGCTGGCCATGCGAGACCGAGCGTGCAATCCACAGGTAGCGCCGCCCGTCGGGCATGCTGGCGAGCTGGCGCAGCACCTGGTCGGGCTGGCCGAAGGCCTCGTACACCGTCCACAGCGGGCAGGTGCCGCCGGTGCGGCTGAAGTGGAAATGCGTGGCCGACTGGCGCTTGGAGATATTGCCCGCGCGGTCCACGCGCACAAAGAAGAAGGGCACGCCGGGCGCGCCGGGCCGCTGCAGCGTGCTCAGCCGGTGGCAGACGGTTTCAAAGCCCACGCCAAAGCGCTGGCCCAGCAGGTCGATGTCATAGCGCAGCTGCTCGGCCGATTCCAGGAACAGGTCGTAGGGCAGCAACAGCGCGCCCGCAAAGTAGTTGGCAAGGCCCACGCGGGCGAGCTTGCTTGAGGCCGGGTCGCCCTGGAAGGCAGCGGTGGCGATCAGCCGGTCCAGCGTGTCGCCCATCTCCAGCAAGGCCAACTGCGTGCCCAGCTGGAAGGCCTGTTGCGCAGGCTCCAGCGCCGAGGACAGCCACAGCGAGCGCGTGGCCGGGTCGAACCGGCGCTGGCTTTGCCGGGAGTCTTCCAGGCGATGCACCTGCACGCCGTGGCGCTGCTGCAGCCGCCGGACCAGCCAGTCAGCCAGATGGCCCGGGTCCGCACGCGCCTCGCCGGCCAGAGCCTGGGCCGCGCGGTCCACTTCATCGAAGTAGTTCTGGTGCGCAAAGAAGAAATCGCGCACGGCCTCGAACGGCATGGTGCGCGCCACCGGCATGTCCGAGCGGTCATCGCCCAGCCTGAGCGACATGCTCTCGATGCGCTCCAGGGCTTCCAGATGGCGGCGGTGCAGCGCCATCACCGCACGTCCCAGGGCGGGCATCTGCGCGGCGACTTCCTGCAGCTCGGGCAGGGCAATGGATTCGGGCGCCTCGGCAAGGGCCTCGCGCAGGCCGGCGACCAGGCGCGCTTCCTCGTCCTCCGAGAACTGCTGGATATCGACGCCCAGCGCGCGGTTGAGCTTGAGCAGCACCGACACCGTCAGCGGCCGCTGGTTCTGCTCCAGCTGGTTCAGGTAGCTGGGCGACAGGCCCAGCGCGTGGGCCAGGGCGATCTGGGACAGGCCGTGCTCCGCGCGCAGTTTGCGCAGCTTGACGCCCATGAACGTCTTCTTCATGGCTGTTTCCTCGGGTGGCTGTTATTCGCAGAATTTGCAAATTCACGGACTTCGTTTCGCAAGAATTCGCCTTTTCAGCACTATGGTAGGGGCGCTATTTTGCGTAAATTGCGAAACATGACAACACCCACCGGAACCGCCGAGCTGCATGAACTGGTATTGCCCGCGCTGGCCAACCACCACGGCACGCTGTTCGCGGGCCAGGGCCTGCAGCTCATGGCCAAGGCGGCCTTTCTCGCTGCGCGCAGCCTGGCACAGCGCGAGGTCGTGATGGCCGCCGTCACCGGCGTGGACTTCCTGGCGCCCGTGCCCGTGGGCCACGAGATCGTCCTGCGCGGCTGGGTCAGCCGCATCGGGCGCAGCTCCATGACGGTCTGCGTCACCGCGTCGGCCCAGGCTCCGGGCATTGCCTGCGAGGACGTGCTCAAGGGCCTGTTCGAGATGGTGGCTGTCGACCACAACGGCCTTCCTGCGGCCATTGCCCATTCCTATCTGAACCAGGAGACCCTTTCATGAGTACCACGACCATCGACGCGCCATCTGCGCCAACTTCGTCATCTGCGTCCGCATTCAAGCCCAAGAAATCCGTCGCGCTGTCGGGCGTGACCGCCGGCAACACCGCGCTGTGCACCGTGGGCCGCTCGGGCAATGACCTGCACTATCGCGGCTACGACATCCTGGACATTGCCGAGGTCTGCGAGTTCGAGGAGATCGCCCATCTGCTGGTGCACGGCAAGCTGCCCACGCGCCCCGAACTGCAGGCCTACAAGACCAAATTGCAGGCGCTGCGCGGCCTGCCGGCCAGCGTCAGGCAGGCGCTGGAGCAGCTGCCTGCCGGCGCCCATCCGATGGACGTGATGCGCACCGGCGTCTCGGCCCTGGGCTGCGTGCTGCCGGAAAAGGACGACCACAACCTGGCGGGTGCCCGCGACATTGCCGACCGGCTCATGGCCAGCCTGGGCTCCATGCTGCTGTACTGGTACCACTGGAGCAATTCGGGCCGGCGCATCGAGGTGGAGACCGACGACGACTCCATCGGCGGCCACTTCCTGCACCTGCTGCACGGCCACCGTCCGTCCGAAGGCTGGGTGCGCGCCATGCACACATCGCTCAACCTCTATGCAGAGCATGAGTTCAACGCCTCCACCTTCACGGCGCGCGTGATCGCGGGCACGGGCAGCGATATGTATTCCTCCATCGCGGGCGCCATCGGCGCGCTGCGCGGGCCCAAGCATGGCGGCGCCAACGAGGTGGCCTTCGAGATCCAGAAGCGCTACGACACGCCCGACGAGGCCGAGGCCGACATCCGCCGCCGCGTCGATGCCAAGGAAGTGGTGATCGGCTTCGGCCACCCGGTCTACACCGTCAGCGACCCGCGCAACGTGGTCATCAAGGGCGTGGCCAAGCGCCTGTCCGACGAGGCCGGAACCACCCGCATGTACGACATTGCCGACCGGCTGGAATCGGTGATGTGGGAGGTCAAGAAGATGTTCCCCAACCTGGACTGGTTCAGCGCCGTCAGCTACCACATGATGGGCGTGCCCACGGCCATGTTCACGCCGCTGTTCGTGATCGCGCGCACCAGCGGCTGGGCAGCGCACGTGATCGAGCAGCGCCAGGACAACAAGATCATCCGCCCCAGCGCCAACTACACGGGGCCGGATGACCAGAAGTTCGTGCCCCTCGATGCGCGCGCCTGAGCCGCCGCTGTCCTGAACCTGGCGGGCGGGCTGCAGGCCTGCCCGCATTGCATCCGCCCCATGAACCACACCCACAAGAAACCCCTGCCCGGCACCACGGTGCACTACATCGACGCCCGCGCCGCCGTCGATGCGCTCTCGCCCGGCGCCTGGGCACGCCTGCCCTACACCGCCCGCGTCCACGCCGAGAACCTCGTGCGCCGCGCCGATCCCGCACAGCTGGACGGCTACCTGCTGCAGCTCATCGAGCGCCGGCGTGACATCGACTTTCCCTGGTACCCCGTGCGCGTGGTCTGCCATGACATCCTGGGCCAGACCGCCCTGGTGGACCTGGCCGGCCTGCGCGACGCCATCGCGGCCGAAGGCGGCGACCCGGCCCAGGTCAACCCCGTCGTGCCCGTGCAGCTCATCGTGGACCACTCGCTGGCCGTGGAGTGCGGCGGCTTCGATCCCGATGCCTTCGTAAAGAACCGCGCCATCGAGGACCGCCGCAACGAGGACCGCTTCCACTTCATCGAGTGGACAAAAAAAGCCTTCGCCAACGTGGATGTGATCCCTGCAGGGAACGGGATCATGCACCAGATCAATCTGGAGAAGATGTCCCCCGTGGTGACAGTGCAGGATGGCCTGGCCTTCCCGGACACCTGTGTCGGCACCGACTCGCACACGCCCCATGTCGATGCCCTGGGCGTGATCGCCGTGGGCGTGGGCGGCCTTGAGGCCGAGAACGTCATGCTGGGCCGCGCCTCCTGGATGCGCATGCCCGAGATCGTGGGCGTGCGCCTCACGGGCCGGCGCCAGGGCGGCATCACCGCCACCGACATCGTGCTGGCCCTGACCGAATTCCTGCGCCAGCAAAAGGTGGTGGGCGCCTATGTGGAATTCTTTGGCGAGGGCGCCGACAGCCTGAGCATCGGCGACCGCGCCACCATCTCCAACATGTGCCCCGAATACGGCGCCACGGCGGCCATGTTCTCCATTGACGACCAGACCCTGGCCTACCTGCGCCTGACCGGCCGCGACGAGGCCCAGGTGCGCCTGGTCGAGGCCTATGCGCGCACCGCAGGTTTCTGGAGCGACAGCCTGGCCGATGCCCAGTATGAGCGCGTGCTGCAGTTCGACCTGTCCACCGTGGTGCGCAACATGGCCGGTCCCTCGAATCCGCACCGGCGCCTGCCCACCTCGGCCCTGGCCGAGCGCGGCATTGCCGATGCGGCCAAGCTGCAGGCCGCCCGCGCCCAGGAGCGCCAGGGCCTGATGCCCGATGGGGCCGTCATCATCGCGGCCATCACCAGCTGCACCAACACCAGCAACCCGCGCAATGTCATCGCCGCGGCGCTGCTGGCGCGCAATGCCAACCGCCTGGGTCTGGCGCGCAAGCCCTGGGTCAAGTCCTCGCTGGCGCCGGGCTCCAAGGCCGTGGAGCTGTACCTGAAGGAGGCCGGGCTGCTCAGCGAGCTGCAGCAGCTGGGCTTTGGTATCGTCGCCTTTGCCTGCACCACCTGCAACGGCATGAGCGGCGCGCTGGACCCCAGGATCCAGCAGGAAATCGTCGAGCGCGACCTCTACGCCACGGCCGTGCTCTCGGGCAACCGCAACTTCGACGGGCGCATCCATCCGTATGCCAAACAGGCCTTCCTGGCCTCGCCGCCGCTGGTCGTGGCCTATGCGCTGGCGGGCACCATCCGCTTCGACATCGAGCAGGACGTGCTGGGCGTGGTGGAAGGCCGCGAGATCCGCCTCAAGGACCTGTGGCCCGCCGACGAGGAGATCGACGCCATCGTTGCCCAGGCCGTGCGCCCCGAGCAATTCCGCGCCGTCTACGAACCCATGTTCGCCATCCGCAAGGACGATGGCGACAAGGCGCGGCCCCAGTACGACTGGCGCCCCCAGTCCACCTACATCCGCCGCCCGCCGTACTGGGACACCGAAGGCGTGGGCGCGCTGGCGGCCTTCCCGCGCACGCTGCGCAACATGCGGCCGCTGGCGCTGCTGCCCGACAACATCACCACCGACCACCTGTCGCCCTCCAACGCCATCCTGGCCGACAGCGCGGCGGGCGAATACCTGGCGCGCATGGGCCTGCCCGAGGAAGACTTCAACTCCTACGCCACCCACCGCGGCGACCACCTGACGGCCATGCGCGCCACCTTCGCCAACCCGCAGCTGGTCAACGAGATGGCCGTCATCGACGGCGTGCAGCACAAGGGATCGCTGGCGCGCATCGAGCCTGAAGGCCGCGTGGTGCGCATGTGGGAGGCCATGGAAACCTACCTGAACCGCCGCCAGCCGCTGATCATCATCGCGGGCGCCGACTACGGCCAGGGCAGCTCGCGCGACTGGGCGGCCAAGGGAGTGCGGCTGGCCGGAGTCGAGGCCGTGGTGGCCGAAGGCTTCGAGCGCATCCACCGCACCAACCTCATCGGCATGGGCGTGCTGCCGCTGCAGTTCCTGCCGGGCACCGACCGCAAGACCCTGTCCCTGGACGGCACGGAGGTCTATGGCGTGGAAGGCGAGCGCACGCCGGGCACCCAACTCACGCTGGTGGTCGAGCGCAGAAACGGCCAGACGCTGCGCGTGCCCGTGACCTGCCGGCTGGACACGGCCGAGGAGGTATCGGTCTACGAGGCCGGCGGCGTGCTGCAGCGGTTTGCGCAGGACTTCCTGGCACAGGCTCAGGCAGCCTGAGAAGGGGGCGTGCCAGCGGCCAGCGGCTGGCGCGCCAGCTCGATGAAGGCCTGCAGATAGTCGGTCTGCAGGTCCGCCACGCGCGCGCCCAGGAAGATCTGCTTGGCAATGCCCTGGGCGCCCAGGCGCACGGGAACCACGTCCAGCTTGCCCGCGTACTCCTGCACCAGCCAGCGCGGCAGGGCCGCCACGCCCCGGCCGCTGGCCACCATCTGCATCATGATGTCCGTGGTCTCTATGGCCTTCTGGCGGCGCGGCGTGATGCCTGCCGGCATGAGGAACTGGTTGTAGATGTCCAGCCGGTCCATGGGAACGGGATAGGTGATCAGCACCTCGGGCGCGAGCTGGGCGGCCTCCACGAAATCGGCCCCTGCCAGCGCATGCGCGCTGGAGACCACCAGCACCTGCTCGTAGTCGAACACAGGCACGAACTCCAGGCCCGCCTTGAACAGCGGATCGGGCGTGACCAGCAGGTCGATCTCGTAGCCGAACAGCGCGCCGATGCCGCCGAACTGGAATTTCTGCTTCACATCCACATCCACATCGGGCCAGCTCGCCAGATAGGGCGCGACGATCTTGAGCAGCCACTGGTAGCAGGGATGGCACTCCATGCCGATGCGCAGCGCGCCGCGCTCGCCCTGGGCGAACTGGCGCAGCCGCTCCTCGGCCAGGTCCAGCTGGGGCAGCACGCGCTGGGCCACGGCCAGCAGGTACTGGCCGGCCTGCGTCAGGCGCAGGCTGCGGCCTTCGCGCAGCCAGATGTCCGTGCCCAGCTGCTGCTCCAGCTTCTTCATGCTGTGGCTCAGCGCCGACTGCGTCACGCACAGCACGCCGGCCGCCGCCGTCAGCGAGCCCTGTTTTTCGACTTCACGGACGATGGCGAGGTGGGTGCGTTCGAGCATGCAGCCTCGGCCTCAACGCGGATCCTGGCTGTCCAGGCGTGCCAGTATGTCCAGTGCCTGCTTGGCATCGCCACTGGCAGCCAGCGTGCGAAAGCGCGTTTCCATGTCAAACGCCGTGATGGCCTGCGTGCTCAATTCTTCGACCAGCTTGTTGATGCTCAGTCCCCGGTTGCGGGCTAGCGATTTCAGGCGCTGCGCCGTGTCGTCGGGCAAACGGATGGTCAGGGTGCTCATGGCTGTTCCTCCAGATCCAGGTATTGGGCGGGCGTCAGAATGCGCAACTGCGGCCAGGCCAGTTCCCCGCGGCTCAGGTCGCGCACATTGTGGGTCACGATGACTTCGGCATTGCCCGCCACGGCCAGCTCGATCAGGTGGTTGTCTCCCTCGTCTGGCAGATTGGGGCGCCAACCATAGTAAACGTTGACCCAGCGTCCGGCATGCGCCAGTGCGGCCAGCACCTGCCGGCGTTCGTCGGCCGTCGTGGCGTCAGTCCAGACGTCGCGGCCAAGCAGGTCTTCGTACTCCTGCCACAGGGCATTGCCAAACAAAGGCATGGCCTGCCCTTGGAGTACGCGGCGCAGCACTTCGCGCGATGCGCCCCCGCCAGAGCGCAGGGCGGAGACAAACACATTGGTGTCCAGAACGATCAAACGCATGGCTGATGCTAGCGCATATGCAGTCATGACTATCATTCATCACCTCGGTTTCCCCATCGGCGCCCGGTGCACTACGCAGCCGGTGCGCCGGGCTGCAGGGCGCCGTGCAGGAAGGACTGCTCCATCACGGCCGCCACGCTGGCCCGCGCAACACGGCCGCGCCGCTCCGCATCCAGCAGCCCCACGACCATGGAAAGCCACAGCTCGGTCATGGCCGCAGCCGTGATGTCGATGCGGAACACGCCGGCCTGCTGGCCGCGCAGGAAAAAGGCATCCATGGCCGCCACCCATTCGCTCTCTATCTGGCCGACCACCGAGATGTCGGAGCGCCAGAAATACATCAGGAACAGCAGCAGCGTCTGGTGGTCCTGGCAGTGGGCGGTGAGGCGGCGCAGCGCCTCCAGCGGCGCGTGGCGCTCCAGCTCGGCCGCGTGCATGGCGCGCGACAGGGTGTCGGCCGCATGCCCGATGAGCCGGTCGATGAGCTGGTCGCGCGTGGGGCAGAAGCGGTAGAGCGTGGCCTTGCTGATGCCGATGGCGCGTGCCAGCTCCTGCAGATTGGCCTTGGGATCGTCCAGCAGCGCCAGTGCCAGTGCGCCCAGCAGCTTGCCTTCGTCCTCTTGCTTGGTGCTCGTCATCGCTTGTCATGCCTCCTTGGAAAGTGCGGGGATTTTATCTGTTGATGTTCTAAAGTATCAAATGAATCGATGTTGACTCATTTGATTCTGATATGTACCATCGCGGCCTTCGTATCGAACTCAATCAGGTTGTGAACATGAGCATGCGTCTGAACAAGCGACGTGGCCTGCCGCTGGCGGCCCTGGTGCTGGCCGCCCTGGCCGCCCTTGCAGCGGGCTGCGGCCGCAACGAGGCTCCGGCCGCAGCGGGTGACGCGCTGCCCGTGGTGCAGGCCGTCACCGTGCAGCCCGCGCCGCTGGCCCTGTCCAGCGAGCTGCCGGGCCGTATCGAGCCTGTGCGCGTGGCCGAGGTGCGTGCGCGGGTGGCCGGCATCGTGCTGCGCCGCCATTTCGAGGAAGGTGCCGACGTCCGGGCCGGCCAGGTGCTGTTCCAGATCGACCCGGCGCCCCTGCGCGCCGCCCTGTCCCGTGCACAGGGCCAGCTGGCCAGCGCCGAGGCGGCCCTGCTCGATGCGCGTGCCGTGGTCGGCCGCAACGCGCCGCTGGTGGCGCAGGAGGCGGTCAGCCGCCAGGACTTCGAGGCCATGCAGGCCCGCCTGCAGGCGGCCCAGGCCGCGCGGCAGTCCGCCCAGGCCGAGGTGCAGGCGGCCGCCCTGAATCTGGAATACGCCACGGTCAGGGCGCCGATCGCGGGCCGCATCGGCCGTGCGCTGGTCACCGAGGGCGCCCTGGTGGGCCAGGGCGAGGCCACGCCCATGGCGCTGGTCCAGCAGCTCGACCCGGTCTATGCCGACTTCCAGCAGCCCGTGGCCGAAGCCCAGCGCCTGCGCGCGGCCCTGGCCGAGGGCCGCCTGGCACAGACGGCGGGCAAGGACGGCACGCCGGTCTCCCTGAAGGTGGACGGCACGGGCCTGCAGCGCACGGGGCAGCTGCTGTTCTCGGATGTGACGGTGGACCGCGGCACGGGCCAGATGGCGCTGCGCGGGCGCTTCGACAACCGCGACGGCATGCTGCTGCCCGGCATGTATGTGCGCGTGACCGTGGGCCAGGGCGTGGACCCTGCCGCCATCCTGGTGCCGCAGCGGGCCGTGCAGCGCAGCACCGACGGGCAGGCCCACGTGCTGGTGGTGGACGGCCAGGACACGCTGCAGATGCGCCCCGTGCAGACCGCGGCCATGCATGGCGCGCAGTGGCAGATCAGCGCAGGCCTCAAGGGCGGCGAGCGCGTGGTGGTGGGCCGCATGGCGGGCCTGCAGCCAGGGGCGCGGGTTCGGGTCACGGCCCTTTCCGATGCCGCTGCCTCCCCTACGGCGGGGCTGTCCGGCACCTTCAGCGCCTCCGGCAGCTCCGCCACGTCCAGCGACTGAGCCGGCGCCTGCCCAAGGAATAGACCATGTCCAAGTTCTTCATCAACCGCCCCAACTTCGCCTGGGTGGTGGCCATCTTCATCATGCTCGCCGGGCTGCTGGCCATACCGGCGCTGCCCGTCTCCCAGTTTCCCAACGTGGCGCCGCCGCAGATCTCGATCACCGCCAACTATCCGGGCGCCTCCGCCACCACGGTGATGGAGTCGGTGACCAGCGTCATCGAGGAGGAGCTCAACGGCACCAAGGGGCTGCTGTACTTCGACTCCTCCAGCGGCTCCACGGGCCTGGCCGAGATCACGGCCACCTTCGCCCCGGGCACCGAGCCCGCGCTGGCCCAGGTGGAGGTGCAAAACCGCATCAAGAAAGCCGAGGCGCGCCTGCCCGCGTCCGTGATGCAGATGGGCCTGCAGGTCGAGCAGGCCAGCGCCAACTTCCTGATGATCTACTCGCTGACCTACAAGGACGGCAGCGGCAACAGCGGCAACAGCGAGGTGGCCCTGTCCGACTACGCCGTGCGCAACATCAACAACGAGATCCGCCGCGTGCCCGGCGTGGGCAAGGTGCAGTTCTTCGCGGCCGATGTGGCCATGCGCGTGTGGGTCGATCCGAACAAGCTGCTGGGCTACGGCCTGTCGGTGGCGGACGTGAACGCGGCCATCGCCGCCCAGAACGCGCAGGTGCCGGCCGGCAGCTTTGGCGCCTCGCCCGCAGGGCCCGGCCAGGAGCTGAGCGCCACCATTGCCGTCAAGGGCACGCTGGCCTCGCCCGAGGAGTTCGGCCAGATCGTGCTGCGTGCCAGGGCCGATGGCTCGGCCGTGCGCCTGGCCGATGTGGCGCGGCTGGAGGTCGGCCAGCTGGACTACAGCTTTTCCTCGCGCGAGGACGGCCGCCAGGGCGTGGCCGCCGCCGTGCAGCTGGCGCCCGGCGCCAACGCCATGCAGACGGCCAAGGCCGTCAAGGCGCGCCTGGCCGAGCTGTCGCAGAACTTCCCTGCCGGCATCCAGTACGCCGTGCCCTATGACACCTCGCGCTTCGTGGAAGTGGCCATCGGCAAGGTCATCCAGACCCTGGTGGAGGCCGTGGCGCTGGTGTTCCTGGTGATGTGGCTGTTCCTGCAGAACCTGCGCTACACGCTGATTCCCACCATCGTCGTGCCCGTGTGCCTGGCCGGCACCCTGGGCGTGATGTATGCGCTGGGCTTTTCGGTGAACATGATGACCATGTTCGGCATGGTGCTGGCCATCGGCATCCTGGTGGACGACGCCATCGTGGTGGTGGAGAACGTGGAGCGCCTCATGGCCGAGGAGGGGCTGTCGCCGCTGGCGGCCACGGTCAAGGCCATGCAGCAGGTCTCGGGCGCCATCGTCGGCATCACCCTGGTGCTGGTGGCGGTGTTCCTGCCGCTGGCCTTCATGAGCGGCTCGGTGGGCGTGATCTACCGGCAGTTCTCGCTGTCGCTGGCCGTGTCCATCCTGTTCTCGGGCCTGCTGGCGCTGACCTTCACGCCGGCGCTGTGCGCCACGCTGCTCAAGCCCGTTGCCAAGGGCCATCACGCCGAGCGCAAGGGCTTCTTCGGCTGGTTCAACCGCCGCTTCGCGGCGCTGACCGAGCGCTTCGACCTGCTCAACCAGCGGCTGGTGCGCCGCGCCGGGCGCTGCATGCTGGTGTATGCCGCCATCGTGGCCGGGCTGGGCGTGGCGTACACGCGCATGCCCGAATCCTTCGTGCCCTACGAGGACATGGGCTACTACATCGTCGGCGTGCAGCTGCCGCCGGGCGCCACCACGGAGCGCACCAAGGCCATGGTCAAGGACATGGAGGACTATGTCCAGAGCCGCCCCGCCACGGCCCAGGCCGAGTTCCTGATGGGCTACAGCTTCTCGGGCATGGGGCAGAACGCGGCCCTGGCCTTCGTCACGCTCAAGGACTGGTCGGTGCGCGGCGCCGGGCAGGCGTCGTGGGACGAGGTGCAGGCCTTCAACCAGCGCTTTGCCAGCCTGTCCGACGGCACCGTCATGGCCGTGGACCCGCCACCCATCGACGGCCTGGGCAACTCCGGCGGCTTTGCGCTGCGCCTGCAGGACCGCGCCAGCCTGGGCCGCGAGGCGCTGATCGCCGCGCGCGACCAGCTGCTGGCCAAGGCCAATGCCTCGCCCATCATTGCCTACGCCATGATGGAAAACCTGGAGGATGCGCCCCAGCTGCGGCTGGACATCGACCGGCGCAAGGCGCAGGCCCAGGGCGTGGATTTCAGCGCCATCAACACGGCCCTGTCCACCGCCTACGGCTCGGCCGTGATCAACGAGTTCCCCAACGCGGGCCGCCTGCAGCGCGTGGTGGTGCAGGCCGATGCCCAGGCCCGCGCGCGGCCCGAGGACATCCTGCGCCTGCACGTGCCCAACGCCGCCGGCCAGCAGGTGCCGCTGTCGGCCTTTGCCACGGTGCGCTGGGAAAGCGGGCCGGTGCAGATCTCGCGCTACAACGGCTATCCGGCCTTCCGCATCTCGGGCGATGCCAAGCCGGGCCACACCACGGGCGAGGCCATGGCCGAGCTGGAACGCATCATGGCCGAGATGCCGCGCGGCATAGGCTACGAGTGGACGGCCCTGTCCTTCCAGGAGAAAGCCGCCGGTGCCCAGGCGCCCAAGCTGTTCGCGCTGGCCATCGTGGTGGTGTTCCTGCTGCTGGTGGCCCTGTACGAGAGCTGGAGCATTCCCGCCGCCGTGATGCTGATCGTGCCCATAGGCGCGCTGGGATCGGTGCTGGCCACCTCGGCCGTGGGCCTGTCCAACGACGTGTACTTCAAGGTGGGCCTGATCACCATCATCGGCCTGGCGGCCAAGAACGCCATCCTGATCGTGGAGTTCGCCAGGGACCTGCATGCCCAGGGGCACAGCCTGGCGCAGGCCGCGCTGCAGGCGGCGCGGCTGCGCTTTCGGCCCATCGTCATGACCTCGCTGGCCTTCATCCTGGGCGTGGTGCCGCTGGCGCTGGCCTCGGGCGCGGGCGCCTCCAGCCAGGCCGCCATCGGCTTCGGCGTGATCGGCGGCATGCTGTCGGCCACGCTGCTGGGGGTGGTCTTCGTTCCCGTCTTCTTCGTCTGGGTGCTGTCCCTGTTCCGGCGCAAGGCGCCGGCCGGCACCCCGCCTGCCCTGCAGGCCCCGGCAACCCCCATCGAGTAAGCGCCATGTCCATGCACTTCTTCCCACGCGCCCTGTGTGCGCTGGCCGCCAGCCTGGTGCTGGCGGGCTGCTCCCTCGCCCCGGTCCACCAGCGTCCGCAGGCGCCCATTCCCACGCAATGGCCGCAGCAGGATGCCGCGCCCGTGCTGTCCTCGTCGGCGGCCACGCTGGACTGGAACAGCTTCATCGCCGACCGCCAGCTGCGCCAGCTGGTGGACCTGGCCCAGGCCCACAACCGCGACCTGCGCCAGACCCTGCTCAACGTGGAGGCGGCACGCGCCCTGTACCAGGTGCAGCGCGCCGACCGCCTGCCGGGCGTGGGCCTGCAGGGCGGCGGCACGCGCCAGCGCCTGCCGGGCGACATGAATGCCACGGGCCAGCCGCAGGTGCAGGGCAGCTGGCAGGCCGGCCTGGGGCTGGCCGCCTTCGAGCTGGACCTGTTCGGCCGCGTGCGCAACCTGTCCGAAGCCGCCCTGGGCGAGTACCTGGCCACCGAAGAGGTCGCGCGCGCCGCCCGCATCAGCCTGGGTGCCGAAGTGGTGCAGGCCTACCTGTCCCGCGACGGGGCCCTGCGCCGCCTGCAACTGGCGCAGCGCACGCTGCAAAGCCGTGAATCCTCGCTGCGCCTGACCGCGCAGCGGCGCCAGGCGGGCACGGCCACCGCCCTGGACCACCAGGACGCCCTGGGCCTGGCCGCCCAGGCCCGCGCCGACGTGGAGCGCAGCGAACGCGAGCTGCGCCAGGCCGGCAACGCCCTGCTGCTGCTGACGGGCGTGGAGGATCTGACGCCGTACCTGTCTGCACAGTCCGCACAGTCCGCAGGGTCTGCACAGTCGGCAAAGTCGTCCGACGTACCCCTGCTGCTGCAGGACCTGTCGGCCGGCACGCCTTCCGAACTGCTCATCCACCGGCCCGACATCCAGGCGGCCGAGCACCGGCTGCGCGCGCGCAGCGCGGACATTGGTGCGGCGCGCGCGGCCTTCTTCCCGCGCATCTCGCTCACCGGCTTCCTGGGATCGTCCAGCGCCGATCTGTCCGACCTGTTCCGCTCGGGCCAGCGCGCCTGGTCGTTCACTCCCCAGGTCACGCTGCCCCTCTTCGACGGGGGGCGCAACCGCGCCAACCTCGACCTGGCCGTGCTGCGCAAGGACATGGCCGTGGCAGCCTACGAGCAGGCCATCCAGACCGCCTTCCGCGAAATGGCCGACGCCCTGGCCGCCACCGACACGCTGCGCCGCGAGGAAGCCGCGCGCCTGGCGCTGCGCGACAGCAGCCGCGAAAGCCTGCGGCTGGCGCAGGCCCGTTACCAGGCGGGGGTGGACGACCATCTGCGCTACCTGGACGCACAGCGCAACGCCTTCGCCAATGAAAGCGCCTACATCGATACCGTGACCCAGCGGCAGCTGGCGCTGGCCCAGCTGTTCCGCGTGCTGGGCGGCAGCTGGACTGCGCCGCCGCCACCATCACAGTCCCAGCCTGTGGCGGCCTTCCAGCAGCCCTGAGCACCGAGCAGCCCTGAGCCCCTGCTACGCCGCCTCCACCCGCGCGTTGTAGGCCGCCAGGGTCCGCTGCCAGGCGGGCCGGGCCAGGCATCTGTCGCGGTAGGCCTCCACGGCGGGGCAGGGCGCGGTCAGCGTGCGGTCCGGGATGCAGGCGAGCACATGCGCCATCAGGATGTCGGCCACCGTGAATTCGTCGGTGGCAATGAAGCGGCGCCCGTCCAGCCAGCGCTCCAGGTTGCCCAGCATGCGATGCGCCCAGCCCACCAGGAATTCGCGGTGCTTGCCGCAGCTGCCATCGGCCGTCCAGTCCAGCACCATCAGGCTGAGCAGCGGGGGCTCTACCGTGTTCATGGCTGCAAAGCACCAGCGCAGCACCTGTGCCTCGCCGGTTGCATCGGAGGGCATCAGCCGGCCGCACTTTCTGGCCAGATGCAGCACGATGGCGGCCGACTCCGAAATCACCTGCCCGTCATCGTCCAGCGCCGGAATCTGCTCGAAGGGACTGAGCCGGCGGTAGGCCTCGGTGTTCAGGTCATGCGCGGGATGGTCCATGCCCGCGATCTCGAAGGGCAGCTGCATCTCTTCGAGTGCCCACAGCACGCGCAGATCGCGCGTGCGGCCGCGTGCGCCGGCATTGACCCTGGAAAAACCATAGAGCTTGAGCATGGTGGCGTTCTCCGCAGTGGTGATCCTGCCGGCCATGCTACTCGTGGCTGCCGAGGTGTGGGCACCACCTGGCGTCCCGTTCACGGCCGCCCGTTCACAGCGCCCCGAACACCTCGGGCAAGGCGGCATCGCGCGGCATGCCGCCATAGCTCTTGGTGCCGCCCTGGCTGTCGATCACCACGATGCCCGGCGTGCCACGGAACCCCAGGGACATCATCAGCTTGCGGTGGGCCTCCAGCGTCTTGCGCACGTCGGGGCTGACGCTGAAGGCGGGCGCTATGCCGCCCTGGGCGGACTTTTTCTCGTGCTCCATCAGTGCGGCCGCGCGGTCCGGGGCCTGCAGGATGGCGGCGGCCTTGGCCGGGCTGTCGTCCCGGATCACGCCGACCAGGATGTGGCGCAGCTGCACCTTGCCCGCATCCACCCAGGGACGCGCGGCCTCCCAGAACTTGTGGCAGTACTTGCAGTTGGGGTCGGTGAAGGTATAGATCACGCGCGGCGCATCGGCCTTGCCGTCGGGCACCCAGTTGGAGGCCTCCAGCTGCGCCTGCACGGTGTCGCCCGCCGGCTTGGCGGCCTGAGCCTTGGCCTGGGGGGCCTGGGCGGTGGCAGGACCTTCTGCGGCCATGGCCCATCCCGCCGCCAGAAAGAGGCTGGCAGCCATGCCTGCAAAAAGGACGGTGCGTTGAAGATGCATGGGAACTCCTTGAAACGGTTGAATAGGGGGCAGCGGGTTTCGCAGGGTGGCTAGTCTATTGCCAGCACGTCCTGCCCGCCGCATCCCCCTGGCCGACCGTCAGAACGAGCCACGCAGCGTCAGCATCACATTGCGCGGATCGCCGTAGTGACTGCTGTTGAGCAGATTGCCCACGGAGACGTAGTAGGTCTTGTCGAACATGTTGTTGAAGTTCAGCGACGCTTCCCACTGGCGGTTGATGCGATAGCGCACATAGCTGCTCCAGACCGCGCGGCCGGGCACATGCACGGCCACGGCGCCGACCTGGCGGTAGTTGGAGCTTTGGGCATTGACGCCGCCACCTATGGTGAAGGCATTCCACTCACCGGGCAGCTGGTAGGTGGTCCAGGCGCGCAGCAGGTGGCGCGGCGTGTAGGTGTTGAAGCTCTTGCCCTGGTTGTTCAGGTCCTGGGCGTACTTGTTGCTGTTGTAGGTGTAGCCCGTGAACAGCTTCCAGCCGCGCGCCAGCTCGCCGCTGACCTCGGCATCCAGCCCCTGGCTGGTGACCTTGCCGGTGTCGGTGTAGCAGTAGTAGCCGTCGCGGCAGGTGGGGCTGGTGCTCAGGTCCTCCTGGGCGCGGTGGTTCTGGTTCACGCGGTACAGCGCAAGCGACGTGTTCAGCCTGCCGTCCATCAGCTCGCCCTTGATGCCGACCTCGTAGGTGTCGCCCATGATGGGCTTGAGGTTCTCGCCGGCCGCGTTCAGCAGCGTCTGGGGCTTGAAGATGCTGGCGTAGCTGGCATAGGCGTTCCACTGCGGATTGATGGCGTAGATGGCGCCCGCGAACGGCATGAACCGGGTATTGCCCTGATGGGTGCTGTTGAAGCTGGGCACGCCGGCGCTGCGCAGGTAGGTGTCCCAGTCGCTCTTGTAGTTGCTCAGCCGTCCGCCCACCACCAGCTTGAGCGGATCGCTGACCTGCAGGCGCAGCGCGCCGTAGACGCCGGCCTGCTGCACCATGGCCCTGCGTTGTTCGTTGAACACGGCTGCCAGGGCTGCATCGCTGGGCTCGGGAATGTGGGCGTTGGGCGCCGTCACATCGATGGGGTTGGCCGCCGTCAATGCGTTGTAGGTGGGGTTGGCGTGCGAGCGGCTGTAGGTTGCGCCCAGCACCAGCTCGTGCTGGCGGCCGAAGGCATCGATGTCGCCGGTCACGTGGGCATCCAGGCCGGAGGCGTTCATGCGCGCCTGGGTCATGGCCGCGATGTTGCCCCCCAGCATGGTGGAGGGATTGACCGCGCGCAGCGAGGCCGCGTACTTCATGTCCAGCTCCTCGCGCACGTGGATGGCCGAGACCTTGGCGCGCCAGCGGTCGTTGAACTGGTGAGACAGGTCTGCGTACAAGGCCTTGTTGCTGTTGTCCTGGCGGTTCCAGTCGGCGCCCAGGAAGGTGGAGCGCGGCAGGCCGATGTCGGCGCCCGTGGAGTAGCGCGGCAGGCCCGAGATGAAGGGCCGGCCCTTTATGCTCTCGATGCTGGCGCCCACGCTGACCTGCGTGTCGGCCGACAGCCGGTAGTCCAGCGTGCCGTACAGCGTGGTGTTCTTGCTGTTCACGTAGTCGATGAAGGAGTGCTCGTCCTGTCGGTCCAGCACGGCGCGGCCGCGCAGCGTGCCGTCCTGGTTGAGGGAGCCGCTGGCATCGATCTGCGCGCCATAGCGGTCCCAGGAGCCGGCCTTGGCCATGACGCTGACGCCTGGCTCGGTCAGGGGGCGCTTGCGCACCAGGTTGACGGCGCCGCTGGGGTCGCCGCCGCCCTGCACCAGGCCCGTGGCGCCGCGCAGCACTTCCACGCGGTCATAGATGACCGAGCTGCCTGCGTAGTTGCTGGCGCGGCCGTACAGGCGCTCCACGGGAATGCCGTCGTACTGCATGCCCGTCACGTCCAGGCCGCGCGAATAGATGTACTTGCCGCCCTGCGGGCTTTGCAGCAGCGTGATGCCCGTGGTGCTGGCCAGGGCCTCGTAGACCGAGGTGATGTTCTGCTCCCTCATCAACTGGTCGGTGACCACGCTGACGGATTGGGGCGTGTCCTTGAGCGCCTGCTCGCTCTTGCCGATGCTCACGGCCCGCGCCGCATAGGCGCCCGTGCCTTCGGTGGCCGTGCTGCGCAGGGCCTGCGCGGTCACGTGGACCTCGCCCAGCGTCAGCGCGCCGGCCGCGGGCCGGGGTGCGGGCTTGAGCGTGAAGCCGCCGCTGCGCTCCGTGGCCACGGCCATGCCCGAGCCGCCCAGCAGCTGCTCCAGCGCCTGGCGTGGCGTGAACCGGCCCTTGACGGCCTGGGCGCTGCGCCCGGTCAGATCGGCCTCGTCGAACAGCACCTGCTGCCCGGACTGCTTGCCGAACGCACCCAGCGCCGTGGCCAGCGGCTGGGCCGCAATGTCGAACGGCAACTGCTGCGCACGCGCCTCCTGTGCCGGTACCTGCGCTTGCGATGGAACAGGCAGCGCCATCGCTGCCACCGCGCCGGCCACCAGCAGCGCCATGGCGCCCTGGCGTGCCGTGCACATCTGTGCTCCCGCTTGGTCGTGGCGCGTCTGCGCCGTCAGTCCCTGGCCCCCCAGGGCCCCTCTCAGTTGTCTTGCCCGCTTCACGTTTGAATCCTGCGTCATGTCTGCACGGCGCCCATGCGCCCCATCGCACCGTGCGCGCAGGCCCGGGCCCTTGCCCGGCATACCCACCAGTCCATGCCGGCCCGGCCACCAGGCCCAGCCCGCCGGTTTGCGCGCGCGGCGCACCGCGTTTGCGGCCGTTGGCTGGGGGGCGAAGTCCTGCTTCGGCCCTGCTGGCTGGCAGCCGAGGGAGTGCCGGAAAAATCCGGTCCCTATCTGTTCAAGACGAGGTTTTGGCGAAGACCACGAACCTGTGTTGCTGTGGTTGTTTGAAACAATTTGTAAACAGAGTGGTTTCGCCGGTCGGCTCAGCGCCTGGCAATCAGCCATCCGCCCGAGGCCTGCCTTCGCACGCGCACGGGAATCAGGTCCGGCAGCAGCTCGATGAAGGGCTCGGGCGCGGCCGTGGAGAAAAACGCCGACACGGGCAGGCTGCCCAGTTCCTCGGAAGCCAGCACCACGGGCTGGCCCAGGTAGCGCGACAGCTCCCGGGCCACCTCGTCCAGCGGCGTGCGCCTGAACCGCAGCTGCCCGGTGCGCCAGTCGCCCACCGTGTCCGCAGGCGCGGCCACCGTGTCATGGCCGCCCGTCACGGGGTCGATGGACACGCCGCTTGCCGGGCCCAGCAGCATCACCGGCCCGTCTGCGGCATCGCGGTCGGCGCGCACCTCGACCTTGCCGCGCAGCACCTTCACCACCAGGCGCGGCGGCGCAGCCCGCACGTTGAAGGCCGTGCCCACCACCTTCACGCGGCTGCGGCCCGAGTCCACGGTGAAGGGCCGCGATGCATCCGGCGCCACCTCGAAGAAGGCCTCGCCGCTGTCCAGCACCACCTCGCGGCGGCGCGGGTAGTAGCGCACCTGCAGCGTGCTGCTGAAATTCACAGTCACATGGCTGCCATCGGGCAGGTCCACCTCGCGCGTTTCGCCCGGCCCGGTCGCCATCTGCAGCGTGTAGCGCGCCGTGTTGTCCCAGGTATGCCAGCCGCCCACCAGCAGGGCGCAGCACAGGGCAACGCCTGCCGTGGCGAAGGCGGCCCGCCAGCGGCCAGGCCAGGTCTGCATGGCAGACGGCGCTGTGCGCCGACGCGCAGGCTCATGGGCCGGCGGGCGCTGTGCCTTTACCTGCTTCTGTGCCTGTGCCTGTGCCTGTGCCTGTGCCTGCACGCGCTCCTGCTGCAGCTGGCCGAACAGCTGGCGCGTGCGGCCCATGCTGTCGAAGATCTCGCGGTGAAAGGGGTCCGCCTGCAGCCAGGCGTCCAGCGCGCGCTCGTCCGCGCCCGTCCAGCCCGCCGTCTGGCGGCGCGTGAACCACTGGGCGGCGGCTTCGTGCAGGTCCACCAGCGTGTCTGGCGCCATTCCTGGGGGCGGTGTCTTGTTCATGGCGTGGGGCCGCGTCCTGGGGTGTGTTCGGAAGGTGGCGCTGCGTCGGCGCGCAGGCGCTGCATCTGCTCCATGCTGCCGTATTGCAGGCGCAGCTCGCAGTAGGCATAGGCGCGGCTCACATGCCGGGACACCATGCGCAGCGAGATGTCCATGCGCTGCGCCACTTCCTCCTGCGTGAATCCTTCCATGATGTGCAGCGTGAACGCCTCGCGCTGGCGCTCGGGCAGCTCGCCCAGCGCATCGTCCAGGCGGGCCAGGTACTGGCGGTTCTGGGCCTGGCGCACGGGGTCATGACTGTCATCGGCCGCCAGGCCCTGCAGTTCATCACCGCAGTTGTCAGCCGACACCGTGGCCAGGGCCTGGGCCCCGCCCTGCCGGCGCCACTGGTCCACGGCGAGATTGCTGGCGGCGCGGCTCAGGTAGGCCTGCTCCTTGCCCTCTTCGGGCAGGCGGCCCGAGGCCGCCATCTGAGTGAACACCTGCTGGGCCGTGTCCTCGGCCTGCGCTCGGCTGCCCAGGCGCCCCTGCAGCAGCCGCACCAGCGGCTGGCGCCAGCGCGCATACAGCGCGGCCAGTGCGGAGGGTGGTGCCATGCCGCCCTGCGTGGCGAAGGGGTCTCGTTTCACGGCCGCCGCCCCGCATCAGGCAGCCATGGCGCGGCCACCCGGGGCAGGGCGCGGGCGGCGGTCAGGCAGGCGGTGGTCGGGGAGGGCAGGGGCACGGCGCGCGGCAGCTTGCCAGCGGTCCGGAGCGGCTGCCGGGCCTGGGCTGGCTGAAAACAGCGGCGATTGTACTGAGATTGATTCTCATTGGCGCGGGTGCGGGGGTGCTTTACATGGGTGGGACGGCACCGTGCCGTGGCTCCGGCTCCAGAACCACGGCGTCCAGCCCGCTGTCCTGGAACCAGCAGCCATCCTGCGCAACCACTTCATGCTGCCCGCGCAGTTGAGGCCCCCGTGCATGCAGGCGTACCCGGGCGGTATGGCCGGTGGCCCAGGGCATGTCCTGGCCGAAGGGAACGATCAGCAGGGCTCGCGGCGACAGGTGCCCGGCTTGCAGGTTGCCTGGCGCAGGCGCCAGCCCCTGAAGGGATTGGCGCGCCTGGACCTCCACCCCAACCACCCAGGCCCAAAGAATGCTGGGCGCGCTCCTGGCCCAGACATGCAGCTGCAGCAGCGCACTGCCGCCGTTCTCAAGCGCGTGGGTACAGACCTGCACGCTGGCCGGCGCAGCGCTCCAGCCCGGCAGCCATTGCTGCAGGACATGCGCCATCTGGCGGGCATCCGGCTGCGCAGGCAGGCCGGGCGGCAGTTGCATGGACCGCCATGGCCGCTGCGCCAAAACAGCGGCGCACCGCTGCGCACACCACCATGCGCCATGGGGATCGGCCTGCGCACAGGCGTCTGACACCATGGGCAGCCGCGCCCAGCGCACCCTGCCCGTGGAGCCGCGCGCCTGGTAGTACCAGAACGAGTGGAAGCGCAGGCCGGGGATGAAACGGTGGA
>NZ_JBICKN010000055.1:0-911 GCF_043104185.1 Delftia sp. WSY_22 | reverse complement strand
GGCGGCCCCCTGGGCGTGCTGACCGAACTGGTCAATGGCCTGACCCAGGTCGATGGCCAGGCACTGCAGCCCGTGATCGGAACCCTCAACGGCCTGATTGCCGGCCTGGGCAGCGGCCTGGGTGAAGGCGGCATCGGCGAGCTGGTCAACGGCCTGCTGGGCGGTGACAGTGGCCTGCTGGGCGGCGTCCTTGGCGACGATGGCCTGGTCGGCGGCCTGCTGGGCGGTGACGGCGGCCTGCTGGGTGGCGTCCTTGGCGACGACGGCCTGGTCGGCGGCCTGCTCGGCGGTGACGGCGGCCTGCTGGGTGGCGTGCTTGGCGAAGACGGCCTGGTCGGCGGCCTGCTGGGCGGCCTGGTTCCGGGCGGCGGCACAGGCAGCGGCGACGGCCTTGTCACCACGGTGCAGAACACCGTTGGCGACCTGCTCGGCGGCACGGCCGGAGCGCCTGTGGGCCAGGTACTGGATGCGCTGATCGACCCCGGCACCGGCGCCCTGTCCGTGGTCACGGGTCTGGTGGAAGGCGTGACCCAGGTCAACGGCGGTCCGCTGGGTGTGGTGACGGACCTGGCCAACGGTCTGACGCAGGTCCCGGGCCAGGCACTGCAGCCGGTGATCGGCACCGTCAACGGCGTGCTGGCCGGCCTGACCGGCGGCGATGGCCTGCTGGGTGGTGTGGTCGGCGGTGACGGCGGCTTGCTGGGTGGCGTGCTTGGCGATGACGGCCTGGTCGGTGGTTTGCTGGGCGGTGACGGCGGCCTGCTGGGTGGCGTGCTCGGCGACGACGGCCTGGTCGGCGGCTTGCTCGGCGGTGACGGCGGCCTGCTGGGTGGCGTGCTCGGCGACGACGGCCTGGTCGGTGGCTTGCTCGGCGGTGACGGCGGCTTGCTGGGTGGCGTGCTTGGCGATGA
>NZ_JBICKN010000054.1:0-954 GCF_043104185.1 Delftia sp. WSY_22 | reverse complement strand
TCTCCGGCCGGACCCACGACGACGGCAGTCTGCGGGCCCGTGGTGCGCGGCTTGGGCGTGGTGCGCGGCGGCGTGAAGGCCAGGCTGGTGGGCTGGGCCTGCAGTTCGTAGCGCTGGAAGGAGCCGTCTTCGGCGGCGCTGCCCTTGGCGCCCGGGGCGACGGCGCTGACGCGGGGGTTCTCCTTGAGGTGGTAGCTCAGGCCGGTGATCAGGTACTGCCGGTTCTGGTCCCCGCGCGGGTAGTTGTAGAGGCTGAAGGTGTAGCCCGTGGCCAGCGCCCGGTGGCAGGACTGGCCCCGCACCCGGCTGTGGCCTGTGAGGCCTTGCTTCAGTCGCACGCGGATGTAGGCATCTCCATCGCCGTACTCCGTGTAGCCGCCCGGCCATTCGTAGGTTTCATGGCCATCGTGCGCATGGCCCGGTGGATCGCGGCGCATGTGGGACAGTTCGGCCCGGGGCTTTTTGAAGTCGTAGTCGTCGATGTAATGGCGGCCCGGCTTGATTTCCTGCTCCAGCTGCCAGGCGTGGATGTTTTCCTGATCGCCTGCGGCGGCTTTTTCCGGGGGATAGAAGGGAATGGATTCACCACCGGGCAATGCGCCGTGCGAGGCAATGATGTCGTCGCACAGCACCAGGGTGTGCCGGCCCGATGCGTGCTCGAAGAAATAGTAGATGCCTTCGTGCTCCATCAATCGCGAGACGAAGTCGCAATCGCTTTCGTTGTATTGCACGCAGTAGTCCCAACTGCGATAGGCGCGCGTGAGTTTCCTTTGCATTGGATGGCCATAGACGCCCAATACCTGCTCGACGATGTCGGGCACGTTGAGGTTCTGGAAGATGCGAAAGTCGCTCTTGCGCGTGGCCAGCCACAGCCAGGGGCTCAGGCGGGCCTTGTAGGCGTAGTGGCGGTGGTCCTGGCCCTGCATGCCGAAGCGGGTGACGATGCCGTCGATA
>NZ_JBICKN010000053.1:0-125846 GCF_043104185.1 Delftia sp. WSY_22 | reverse complement strand
GATGTCGCCCCGCGCCTGAAGACGCTCAAGGTGGCCGAGCCCGCCAAGCGCGGCGCTGGCGTGAAGGTGCCCGATGTGGCGACCCTGGTCAGCAAGCTCAAGAACGAAGCCAAGGTCATCTAAAGGAATTCGCAGACATGACATCCCTCGTTATTGCAGAACACGACAACGCTTCCATCAAGAGCGCCACGCTGAACACCGTCACTGCGGCCCTGGCCTGCGGCGGCGACGTGCATGTGCTGGTGGCGGGCGAGAATGCCGGCGCCGCTGCGCAGGCTGCGGCCCAGATCGCTGGCGTGTCCAAGGTCATCCACGCCGATGGCGCCAGCCTGAAGGACGGCCTGGCCGAGAACATCGCAGCGCAAGTGCTGGCGATTGCTTCGAACTACAGCCACATCCTGTTCCCCGCCACCGCCAGCGGCAAGAACGCCGCGCCGCGCGTGGCCGCCAAGCTGGACGTGGCCCAGATCAGCGACATCACCAAGGTGGACAGCGCCGACACGTTCGAGCGCCCCATCTACGCCGGCAACGCCATTGCCACGGTGCAAAGCAGCGACAAGATCAAGGTCATCACCGTGCGCGGCACGGGCTTTGACGCAGCGGCCACCACGGGCGGCAGCGCCCAGGTGGAGCAGCTGGCGGCCGCTGGCGACAGCGGCAAGAGCAGCTTCGTGGGCCGTGAAGTGACCAAGAGCGACCGCCCCGAGCTGACGGCTGCCAAGATCATCGTCTCCGGCGGCCGCGCGCTGGGCAGCAGCGAGAAGTTCAACGAGGTCATGACCCCGCTGGCCGACAAGCTGGGTGCCGCCATCGGTGCCAGCCGCGCAGCGGTGGACGCAGGCTATGCGCCCAATGACCTGCAGGTCGGCCAGACCGGCAAGATCGTGGCGCCCCAGCTGTACATTGCGGCCGGTATTTCCGGCGCCATCCAGCACTTGGCCGGCATGAAGGACTCCAAGGTGATCGTGGCGATCAACAAGGATCCCGAGGCACCGATCTTCTCGGTGGCCGACTACGGCCTGGAGGCCGACCTGTTCCAGGCCGTGCCCGAGCTGGTGCAGGCGCTGTAAGCGACCAAAGCTGAAAAATGAGGGGCACAAGGCCCCTCTTTTTCCGTCACGGATGCCGGGATGGCCCGCTGGTCATGGTTCGCGGCAACGACTACAACAACGGCTTTGGCCGCCAGCGGGTGCTGGCAATGGCATGAACCGAGAGGGAGATTGAAATGAAGATGATGCGCTTGCGCCTGGCCCGCACGGCCGTGGCCTTTGTCTGTGGCGCCATGGCGCTGGCCGCCGAGGCCAATGCCTGGGTGGTGGGGCAGGTGGCACCCATGTCGGGAGCCGGCGCGACGCAGGGCCGGGCCTATGCCCAGGGCATGCGCCTGTACTTTGACCAGATCAACAAGGCCGGCGGCGTGCAGGGCCAGCCCGTGCAACTGGTCACGGTGGACGATGTGGGCCACCCCGATGAAACCGTGGACAAGACCCGCAAGCTGCTGGACGAGTCCAAGCCCGTGGTGCTGGCCGGCTACTTCGGCAACCGCAACATGGCTTCGCTGCTGGACAGCAAGCTGCTCGACCAGTCCCAGATCTCCCTGGTGGGTTACCAGAGCACGGACACGCGTGTGCTGAGCCATCCCCAGATCTTCAGCACCCGCGCCAACCTGCCCGAGGAAATGGCCAAGATCGCCTCGCACCTGGCCACCGTGGGCATCACGCGCCTGGCCCTGCTGCATGACGAGCGCCCGGATGCCAAGGCCGTGGCGGAACTCGTGGACAAGGCGATTGCGCCTTCCAAGGCCAAGCTGGTGGTCAGCGCCTCGCTGAGCACGGGCAAGGGTGCCATGGACAAGGCCGTGTCCCAGTTGCAAAAGGCCCAGCCTTCGGCGCAGGCCGTGATGGTGGTGGCCTCCAGCCCCGTGACCTCGGCCTTCGTCGAGGCGTACCGCATGGCGGGCGGCACGGCCCAGATCTACGCGACATCGGAAGCCGATATCGAGCAACTGGCCAAGCGCCTGCCCGTGGAGTTCATGAGCGGCCTGTCCATTGCCCAGGTCGTGCCCAGTCCCTACAAGGTGACCATGCGCCTGAACAAGGAGTTCAGGGACGCGGCCACCGCTGCCGGCAAGTCGCTGACCGTGCCGGTCAGCTACGCCATGATGGAAGGCTATGTGAACGCCCGCGTCATCGTGGAGGCCATGCGCCGCACCCAGCCGCTGACGCGCGAGAAGCTGGCCGCTTCGCTGCGCGGCCTGGACGCCTTCGATCTGGGCGGCTACTGGGTTACCTATAGTCCGGGCTCGCAGGCGGGCTCGAAATTCGTGGATTTGTCCATCGTCAACGCATCGGGCCGCGTCACGCAATAACGCAGCAAAGCAGTAGTGCCGTGGCGGCGCGCCCGCTGTCCCAGGTCGCCGCGCGCTGCGCGCCGGCGGTCCAGGCTCTGTTCAGGAAGGTTCAACAATGACTTACTCGGCTCCCCTCAAAGACATGCTGTTCGCCATGGAGCATCTGGCGCAGATCGACCAGGTGGCGCAGTTGCCCGGTTTCGAGGAGGCTGGCCTGGAGACGGCCCAGGCCGTGCTGGAGGAATGCGCCAAGCTGTGCGAAGGCGTGGTGGCGCCGCTGAACCTGCCGGGCGACGTGGCGCCTTCCAGCCTCAAGGACGGCGTGGTCACCACCACGGCGGGCTTCAAGCAGGCCTTTCGCCAGTACGCCGAAGGCGGCTGGCAGGGCCTGCAGCATCCGCAGGATTTTGGCGGCCAGGGCCTGCCCAAGACGATTGGCGCGGCCTGCGTGGAAATGCTCAACAGCGCCAACCTGAGCTTTGCGCTGTGCCCGCTCCTGACCGACGGCGCCATCGAGGCCCTGCTGACGGCGGGCAGCGATGAGCTCAAGGCCACCTATCTCGAGAAGCTGGTGACCGGCGAGTGGACCGGCACCATGAACCTGACCGAGCCCCAGGCCGGCTCCGACCTGGCCCTGGTGCGCACCAAGGCCGATCCGCAGCCCGATGGCAGCTACAAGGTCTTCGGCACCAAGATCTTCATCACCTATGGCGAGCACGACATGGCCGAGAACATCGTCCATCTGGTGCTGGCCCGCGTGGCCGGGGCGCCCGAGGGCGTCAAGGGCATCAGCCTGTTCGTGGTGCCCAAGTTCCTGGTCAACAAGGATGGATCGCTGGGCGCGCGCAACGATGTGCACTGCGTGAGCATCGAGCACAAGATGGGGATCAAGGCCTCGCCCACGGCCGTGCTGCAGTACGGCGACAACGGGGGCGCCATCGGTTACCTGGTGGGCGAGGAAAACCGCGGCCTCGAATACATGTTCATCATGATGAACGCGGCCCGCTACGCCGTGGGCGTGCAGGGCATTGCCGTGGCCGAGCGCTCCTACCAGCACGCCGTGGCCTATGCCCGCGAGCGCGTGCAAAGCCGCCCCGTGGACGGCAGTGTGAAGGCCAGCGCCACCATCATCCACCACCCCGATGTGCGCCGCATGCTCATGACCATGCGTGCCTACACCGAGGGCTGCCGCGCCATGGCGGCCACGGCCGCCGCGGCCTACGACGCATCCCATCACCATGCCGACGCCCAGGTGCGCGAGGCCAATGCGGCCTTCTATGAATTCATGGTTCCCCTGGTCAAGGGCTACAGCACCGAGATGAGTCTGGAAGTCACCAGCCTGGGCGTTCAGGTGCACGGCGGCATGGGCTTCATCGAGGAGACGGGCGCCGCCCAGTACTACCGCGACGCCAAGATCCTGACCATCTACGAAGGCACGACCGCCATCCAGGCCAATGACCTGGTGGGCCGCAAGACGGCGCGCGATGGCGGCCAGACCGCGCTGGCCATCGCGGGCCAGATCGAGAAGACCGAGGCCGAGCTGGCCGCCAGCGGCACGCCCGAGGCACTGGCCGTGGCCCGCCAGCTGGCCGCCGCGCGCCAGGCCTTCGTGGAGGCGGTGCACTTCGTCTCGGGCCAGGCCAAGGCCGAGCCCAATGCCGTGTACGCCGGCAGCGTTCCCTACCTGATGCTGGCGGGCAACCTGGTGGCAGGCTGGCAGATGGGCCGCGCCCTGCTGGTGGCCGAGCAGCTGTTGCACAAGGGACAGGACGAGGCCTTCATGCGCGCGAAGATTGCGACGGCGCGCTTTTATGCCGAGCACATCCTCGTCAAGGCGGCGGGCCTGCGCGATGCCATCGTGCACGGCGCAGGCAGCGTGATGGCACTGCCCATGGACGCCTTCTGACCCGGCGCTCCCGCAAGGCACAACGCAGACAGAGATACCGAGAACCAACGGAGACAACGCATGTCCAAGCTTCCCCCGGCGCTGAAGAAACTGGCCCTGCCAGTGATCGGCTCGCCGCTGTTCATCATCAGCAACCCCAAGCTCGTGATCGCCCAGTGCCAGGCCGGCATCGTGGGTTCCATGCCCGCGCTCAACGCGCGCCCGGCCGAGCAGCTCGAAGACTGGCTGGCCGAGATCACCGAGACCCTGGCCGCCTGGGACAAGGCCCATCCGGACCGGCCCTCGGCGCCGTTCGCCATCAACCAGATCGTGCACAAGAGCAATGACCGGCTCGAGCACGACATGCAGATGTGCGCCAAGTACAAGGTGCCCATCGTCATCACCAGCCTGGGTGCGCGCGAGGACGTGAACCAGGCCGTGCACAGCTGGGGCGG
This sequence comes from Delftia sp. WSY_22, assembly GCF_043104185.1. NCBI lineage: Bacteria > Pseudomonadati > Pseudomonadota > Betaproteobacteria > Burkholderiales > Comamonadaceae > Delftia > Delftia sp. WSY_22. Next base: position 121,156 of record NZ_JBICKN010000053.1, on the reverse strand, counting down.
CGTGGTGCTGCACGACATCATCAACAACAAGTTCGCGCACAAGGCCATCGAAAAGGGGGCCGACGGCCTGATCGCCGTGGCGGCGGGCGCGGGAGGCCATGCGGGTGTCAAGAGCCCGTTCGCGCTGATCCAGGAGATCCGCGAATGGTTCGACGGCCCCGTGGCGCTGTCGGGCTCCATCGCCTCGGGCGGTGCCATCCTCGCGGCCCAGGCCATGGGTGCGGACTTCGCCTATATCGGCTCGGCCTTCATCGCCACGCATGAGGCGCGTGCGCACGACGCCTACAAGCAGGCCATCGTGGACGGCACCTCCGACGACATCGTCTACAGCAACCTGTTCACGGGCGTGCACGGCAACTACCTGGCGCCGTCCATCCGCGCGGCTGGCCTGGACCCCGACAACCTGCCCGAGTCGGACCCCAGCAAGATGAACTTCGGCGGCGACGCCAAGAAGGCCTGGAAGGACATCTGGGGCTGCGGCCAGGGCATTGGCGCCATTCGCGAAGTCACGGGTGCGGGCGAGCTGGTGGAGCGTCTCAAGCGCGAATACAACCAGGCGCGCGACCGCCTGCTGTCCACCCCGTAAGGTCGGGGAGCCCAGGACGGGCTCTACTCCTACCCTGCCAGACGGCGCCTTCGGGCGCCGTTTTCTTTGGGTATTACCCACGCTGTGCGGGTCCGGTTCTCGAAGTTGTTTGCGCAGAACCCCTTGCGCACGCTTGACTGCTTCACTCGGCTTCCCCCTACGAGCGACTTGCCTGGAGCAAGTTTGTTTAGAATTCTTTGCGTAATTTCAGTAAATACTGAAATTACAGAATAAATGAACAAACCTTGTACCCCGTCATTGCCTGAGTTCCACCAGCTGGCGCGTCGTCCGATGGCGGGTACGGGGCGCCTGGTGCTGGCCTCGCTGCTATGGCTGCCCCAGGCGCTGCTGCTGGCGCTGGCCGTGCAGTCCATGGCCGATGGCGCGGGCGCGGGCGTGGAGCCGCTGTGGCCACTGTGGCAGCTTGCGGCCGGCGTGGCACTGCTGGGCGGGTTGCGCGCCTGGTGCGATGCCAGCGGCACGCGCCGCGCCAATCTGCAGGCGCGCAGCCTGGTGAGCGCGCTGCGCGCGCAGGTGCTGCGCACGCTGGCGGGCACCTCGCCGCTGGACCGCCAGCGCGCGGCCTCGGGCCAGGCGGCCAGCGCCATGGCCGAGCAGGCCGAGGCCATCGTGCCCTGGCTGTCGCGCTACCAGACCGCCATGTGGCGCGTGCGCACCGTGCCGCTGGTGATTGCGCTGGCCGTGGCCAGCCAGAGCTGGGTGGTGGCGCTGATCCTGGTGGTGGCCGCACCGCTGATCCCGCTGTTCATGGCCATCGTCGGCTGGCGCGCCAAGGCGGCCAGCCAGGCGCAGATGGTGGAGCTGGGCGGCATGAACGCCTTCCTGCTCGACCGGCTGCGCGGCCTGTCCACCCTGCGCGCCCTGGGCGCGGTGGATGCCACGGCGCAGCGGCTGCGCGCCAATGCCGAATCCCTGCGCGAACGCAGCATGCGCGTGCTGCGCATCGCCTTTCTGTCCTCTGCGGTGCTGGAGCTGTTCTCGGCCCTGGGCGTGGCCATGGTGGCCGTCTACGTGGGCTTTCACCTGCTGGGCCATCTGCCCTTTGGCAGCTGGGGCCAGACACTGAGCCTGGGCCAGGCGCTGTTCGTGCTGCTGCTGGCGCCCAGCTTCTTCGATCCCCTGCGTGAGCTGTCTGCCGTCTGGCACGACCGCGCCAGCGGCGAGGCTGCGCTGCAGGCCCTGGGCGAGCTGGGCCGCGATGCGCAGCCGCTGCCCGGCGCACTGGCTGCGCCCGGCAGGGCGGCCGGCCAGGCCTGCGCCCTGCACCTGGAGCAGGTGCGGCCCCAGGTGCCAGGCGGCGCGGTCACGCTGCCGGCGCTCACGGTGGACGTGCGGGCTGGCGAGCATGTGGCGCTGTGGAGCCCCAGCGGCAGCGGCAAGTCGCTGCTGCTGGCGCAGATTGCCGGCCTGCTGCCGGTGGCCGAGCCTGGGCGCATCCATATCGACGGACAGCTGCTCGACGGCGAATCGGCCGGCCGGCTGCGCGCGCGCATGGCCTGGATGGGGCAGAGCCCCCATGTGTTCGCCGGCTCGGTGGCCGAAAACCTCCGGCTGGGCCGCCCGGGATTCACCTTCGGCGAACTGCGCCAGGCCTTGCGGCTGGCCGGTCTGGGCAAGCTGGCCGAGGCCCGTGCCGGCGCCACGCTGGGCGAGGGCGGAGCCGGCCTGTCGGGCGGGGAGATCGTGCGCCTGGCCCTGGCGCGCCTGGCCCTGTCGCGCGATGCAGGCCTGCTGCTGGTCGATGAACCCACGGCCCACCTGGACCCGGCCACGGCCGCCCAGGTCACCGATGCCCTGCTGCAACTGGCGCGCGGGCGCACGCTGATCGTCGCCACCCACGATGCCGAGCTGGCCGCCGCCATGCACCGCGTGGTGGAGCTGGCGGGCCATGCCGCCCCGCAGGAGCTGGCCGCATGAAGCCCCGCTCCACCCTCTGGCCCGTGCTTGCCGCCCTGGCGCGCATGGCGCCCCGCCGCCTGTGGCTGGGCGGCGCGCTGCTGGCCCTGCTCACGGTGCTCATGGGCATGGCGCTGCTGGGCCTGTCGGGCTGGTTCATCACGGCCACGGCGCTGGCCGGGCTGCTGCCGGCCACGGCCATCGTTTTCGACGTCTTCATGCCCTCGGCCGGCATCCGCCTGCTGGCCCTGGGCCGCACGGGCACGCGCTATGCCGAACGGCTGGTCACCCATGACGCCACCCTGGCCGTGCTGGCCGCCCTGCGCGAGCGGCTGCTGCGCAGCTGGGCCACGCCCGCCGCCGCCCTGAGCCTGCGCCTGCGGCCCGCGCGCCTGCTGCAGCGGCTGACGGCCGACGTGGATGCGCTGGACAGCCTGTACCTGCGCCTGTTCGTGCCCTTGCTGGCCGCCACGGGTGCCACGCTGGTGGCCGCCCTGGCGCTGGGCCTGATGCGCTGGTGGCTGGGCCTGGCCTTGGCTGCGTGGCTGCTGGCCACGGGCCTGGGCAGCGCCCTGTGGCTGGCCCGCAGTGCGCGCCGGCCCGCCGTGCGCCGCGCGCTGGCGCTGGAGTCCCTGCGCGCCCGCACGGCCGACCTGGTGGCCGGGCAGGCGGAGCTGGCCATGGCCGGCACCCTGGCCGCGCATTGCGAACGCATTGCCGCCCTGGACGCCCGCGTGGCCGAGGCCGACGCCGCACTCCACGGCCTGGAGGCCCGAACCTCCTTCGTGCAGGGCCTGTGCGGCGCCCTGGCCCTGGCCGGTGTGCTGCTGGGCGTGGGCTGGCTGGCCGAGGCCGGCCTGCTGGGCGCCCCCGTGGCCGCGCTGGCCCTGTTGCTGGCGCTGACGGCCATGGAGCCCTTTGCCGCATTGCGCCGTGGCGCGCTGGAGGCCGGCCGCAGCTGGCTGGCCGCGCGCCGGCTGGCGCCTGCCCTGCGCGACGGCGCTGCGCAAGGCGCCTGCGAACCGGCTGCGCCCGGGCAGGGCTTGGCGGTTGAGCTGGAGCAGGTCGTGGCACCCCGTGCCGCCGTGCTGGCCCAGGACATCCGTATCGCCGAAGGCGAACGTGTCGCCCTGCTGGGCGCCAGCGGCGCGGGCAAGACCACGCTGCTGTCCCTGATGGCCGGCGAGCTCCAGCCGCTGGCCGGCGCCGTGCGTGCCCGGCGCTGCACCTGGATGACGCAGCGCACCGAACTGTTCGAGGACAGCCTGCGCGACAACCTTTTGCTTGCCTGCCCCCAGGCCGCCGAGGACACGCTGTGGGCGGCGCTGGAAGTCGCCGGGCTGGCCGGCGATGTGCGCGCCATGGCGCAGGGCCTGGACACGCGGCTGGGCGAGGGCGGGCTGGGCCTGTCCGGCGGCCAGGCACGGCGCCTGGCGCTGGCGCGGCTGCTGCTGAGCCCCGCGCGCTGCTGGCTGCTGGACGAAGTGACCGAGGGCCTGGATGCACGCACGGCCGCCGACCTGCTGGTGCGGCTGGACAGCGCAGCCCGGGGCCGCACCCTGGTGCTGGCCACCCACAAGCTGCGGGAGGCGCAACTGGCCGACCGGCTGCTGTGGGTGGAGCAGGGCCGCGTGGTGTCCGAGGCGCTGCGCGGCACACCGCCGTTCGAGGCGGCCCTGGCGCGCCTGCGACAGGACGGCTGATCAAGGATTTCACCAAGTACCCCGAGAGAAAGGATCTCACCATGGACCTCGACATCGTCGATCTATCGCGGCTGCAGTTCGCGGTAACGGCGCTCTACCACTTCCTGTTCGTGCCGCTGACCATCGGCCTGGCCGTGATCATCGCCATCATGGAGACCGTCTTCGTGATGACGGGCCGCACCATCTGGCGCGACATGACGAAGTTCTGGGGCACGTTGTTCGGCATCAACTTCGCCATGGGCGTGGCCACGGGCATCGTGATGGAGTTCCAGTTCGGCATGAACTGGAGCTACTACAGCCACTACGTGGGCGACATCTTCGGCGCGCCGCTGGCCATCGAGGGGCTGATGGCCTTCTTCCTCGAAGCCACCTTCGTGGGCCTGTTCTTCTTCGGCTGGGACCGCCTGAGCAAGGTGGGGCATCTGGTGACCACCTGGTGCGTGGCCCTGGGCTCGAACTTCTCGGCGCTGTGGATCCTGATCGCCAACGGCTGGATGCAAAACCCCGTGGGCGCGGCGTTCAACCCGCAGACCATGCGCATGGAGGTCACCGACTTCTTCGCGGTGCTGACCAACCCCGTGGCCCAGGCCAAGTTCGTGCACACGGTCTCGGCAGGCTACGTGACGGCGGCCATCTTCGTGCTGGGCGTTTCGGCCTGGTATCTGCTCAAGGGCCGGCACATCCAGCTGGCGCGCCGCTCCATGACGGTGGCCACCTCGTTCGGCCTGGCCGCCGCGCTGTCGGTGGTGGTGCTGGGCGATGAAAGCGGCTACCTGTCCTCGGAGCACCAGAAGATGAAGCTGGCCGCCATCGAGGCCATGTGGGATACCGAGCCCGCACCGGCGGCCTTCACGGCCTTCGGCTTCCCCGACAAGGCCGCACGCGAGACGCACTACGCCGTGCACATTCCCTGGGTCATGGGCCTGATCGGCACGCGCTCGCTGACCACCGAGATCCCCGGCATCAACGATCTGGTCCAGCGCACCGAGCAGTACATTCGCAACGGCATCGAGGCCTATGGCGCGCTGGAGGCCATCCGCGCCGCCGGCCCCACGGGCCAGGTGCCGGCCGAGGCCAAGGCCGTCTTCGAGGACAAGGGCGGGCAACTGGGCTACGCGCTGCTGCTCAAGCGCTACGTGGACGACCCGCGCCAGGCCACGGACGCGCAGATCGCCCAGGCCGCCTGGGACACCGTGCCGGCCGTGGGGCCGCTGTTCTGGGCCTTCCGCATCATGGTGGGGCTGGGCATGTTCTTCATCGCGCTCACGGCGGCCTTCTTCTGGCTGTCGGTGCGGCGCAGGCTGGACGCCCATCCGTGGATGCTCAAGCTGGCCGTGATCGCCATTCCCCTGCCCTGGATCGCGGCCGAGTGCGGCTGGATCGTGGCCGAGGTGGGCCGCCAGCCCTGGATCATCGAAGGCGTGCTGCCCACGGCGCTGGCCGTCTCCAACCTGGGCGCGGGCACGCTGCTGCTGACGATTGCAGGCTTCATCGCCATCTACTCCGTGCTCTTCGTCATCGAGATGAAGCTCATGGTGAAGGCCATCCGCAAGGGACCGCAGGAGGAAAGCGCACCGCACCTGACCACCTACTTCCCTCTGATGCAAAAACTCGCCCGCGGGCAATGACCAAGGGAGATTGTCACCATGATTCTTCACGAACTGATCAGCTACGACGTCCTGCGCCTGCTGTGGTGGGGCCTGCTGGGCGTGCTGCTCATCGCCTTTGCCGTCACCGATGGCTTTGACCTGGGCGCTGCCGCGCTGCTGCCGCTGGCGGCCAGGACCGACGTGGAGCGCCGCGTCGTCATCAACTCTCTGGGCCCGGTCTGGGAAGGCAACCAGGTCTGGCTCATCCTGGGCGGCGGCGCCATCTTTGCGGCCTGGCCGCAGCTGTATGCCGTGTCGTTCTCGGGCTTTTACCTGGCCATGTTCGCGGCGCTGGTGGCGCTGATCCTGCGGCCCGTGGCCTTCAAGTTCCGCAGCAAGCGCGAGGAGCCGGCCTGGCGCGCGCGCTGGGATGCCGTGCTGTGCATGGCCGGCGTGGTGCCCGCGCTGATCTTCGGCGTGGCCCTTGGCAATGTGCTGCAGGGCGTGCCCTTCCGCCTGGCGCCCGACATGCGCATCTACTACGAGGGCACGTTCTTCGGCCTGCTCAACCCGTTTGCGCTGCTGGCCGGCCTGGTCTCGCTGTGCATGCTGCTCATGCATGGTGCGTCCTGGCTGGTGTTCAAGACTGAGGGCGATGTGGCCGCGCGCGCGCGCCGCCTCGGCATGGTGGCTGCCGTCGCCACCACGGTGCTGTTCGCGGCGGCTGGCGTGTGGCTGGCCGCGCTCAATGGCTACCGCATCACCAGCGAGATCAACACCACCGGACCGTCCAACCCGCTGTTCAAGACGGCTGCGCTGCAGGCGGGCGCCTGGTTTGCCAACTACCAGGCCCGGCCCGTGCTCTGGGCCGTGCCGGCCATCGGCCTGCTGATGCCGCTGCTGGCGGCGCTGGGCCTGTGGCTGCGCCGCGAGTGGCTGGCCCTGCTGTCCAGCGGCCTGGGCATTGCCGGCATCATCGCCAGCGTGGGGGCGTCCATGTTCCCGTTCATCCTGCCCTCGTCGCTGAACCCGCAGCACAGCCTCACGGTCTGGGACTCTTCGTCCAGCCATGTGACGCTGTTCATCATGCTGGTGTGCGCGCTGATCTTCGTGCCCCTCATCGTGGCCTACACCAGCTGGGTCTACAGCGTGCTGCGCGGCAAGGTCGACCCGATGGCCATCATCGAGGGCCGCGGCCACTCGTACTGATCCACCGAATCAAGAAACGACAGTCAACGTCAAGAAAGGACACAACACCATGTGGTACTTCGCCTGGTTGCTCGGCCTGCCGCTGGCGGCCGCCTTCGCGGTGCTCAATGCGATGTGGTACGAACTGATGGACGACGAGGCCACGCGCCGCGAACTCCTGGCCCGGGAGAAATAAAGCTCCCCCTGAGGCGCTTCGCGCCTTCCCCCTCTCTCTTCGGGAGGGGGACGACACCCTCGCTGCGGGGGCGGCCCTTGCTCGGTGTTCCTCGCTTTGGGCTACGCCAGTTTTTGCACGCGCTTACCGCCAATGAAACATTGCTGTAAACACAATGAGCTCCCTCGGGAGCTCATTTTTGTACGCAGGCTTGCCAGGTTCAATCGTCGGTGTCGTCCGCCTTGGCGCGGCCCTTGCCGCCCGTGATGCGGTCCTTCAGGTCCAGCAGCCGCGTCACGGCCGTGCCCATGCCCATGAGCTGCATGGCGGTCTCGGGCGACAGGCGCTGCACGTCGTCGAACCAGTTCATGAGCCGGTCGATCAGCTCGTACATGTCGCGCATGCGCTGCTGGGCGTAGCGTTCCTCTTCGGTGGTGACTTCCTCCAGCATGGCGGCGCGCAGCATGGACTGGGTGGGCTCGATCTCGCGGCGGCGGCGTTCCTCGGCCAGGCGGCGGAAGATTTCCCAGACATCCTGCGGCGCCTCGAAATACTCGCGCCGGTCGCCGGGCTGGTGGCGCAATTGCACCAGGCGCCAGGCCTGCAATTCCTTGAGCCCCATGCTCACGTTGGAGCGCGAGAACTCCAGCGTCTCGGCGATCTGGTCGGCATTGAGCGGCTCGGGCGAAAGAAACAGCAGAGCGTAGATCTGGCCTACCGTGCGGTTGATGCCCCAGCGGCTGCCCATCTCGCCGAAGTGCGAGACGAACTGCCGGTTCAACGCCGGAAGAGGTTTGGGTTGCGTCATGGCATGCATTGTGCCTTCGCGTGCCGGCATGTCCTGTGCGGCTTGGAAAGCGGTGCGTCAGCTTTCTGCAAGACGCGGTCAAAAGGCGCACAATGGCGCCTTTGCGGGCTTGCGGCCAGGCGGCCCGGGCCCAGCGCCTCCCGCTTCCCGACCCGTTCGCAGATTGCAGATTGCCCCATGTCCCACGCTAGCCGCAGTGCGCTGATCGACTGCACCAAGGGCCTGGCCTGTGCCGCCATCGTCTGGCACCACCTGGCCTTCTACGGCCCCATGTCCGATATCGCCCATCCGGCTGCGCCGGACCTCATCGACTGGCTCTATGAATATGCGCGCATGGCCGTGCAGATCTTTCTGGTGCTGGGCGGCTACCTGGCGGCAGCCAGCATGGCGCCGCAAGGCCACGGCCAGCACAGCGATCCGTGGTCGCGCATCGGGCGCCGCTTCGTGCGCCTGGTCGTGCCCTATGCCGTGGCCCTGGTCGTGGCCGTCGTCGTCTCGGCGGCCGTGCGGCCCTGGTTCGACCATGCCTCGGTGTCGGGCGAGCCCGATCTCTGGCAGCTGGTGGCGCATGCGCTACTGCTGCAGAACATCGTGGGCGAGGAGTCGCTGTCCGCCGGCGTCTGGTACGTGTCCATCGACTTCCAGCTGTTTGCGCTGACGGCGCTGCTGCTGGCCGGCACGCGCTGGGGCGGCGCCTTGCTGCGCCGCCGCTTTGGCGGCGACGCCCTGTCACGCTGCTGGCCCTGGGCGCTGAGCGTGGCGCAGGCGCTGGTGGTGATCGGCGTGGCGGCCTCGCTGCTGGGCTTCAATCTGGATGCGCAATGGGACGTCTGGGCGCCGTACTTCTTTGGCGCCTACGGCCTGGGCATGCTGGCCTACTGGGCCGCGCATGCGGACAAGTCCTCGACGGCCTGGAGCTGGTCCCTGCTGATCGTGGCCCTGGTCGTGGCGGCGCTGGCACTGGAGTGGCGCGACCGCATCGCACTGGCCGGTGCCACGGCGCTGGCCCTGGTCGCGGCCATGCGCAGCCCCGCGTTTGCCCAGGCACAAGGCTGGGCGCCGCTGCGCCGGCTGGGCAAGATTTCGTACTCGGTGTTTCTCGTGCACTTCTCGGTCTGCCTGCTGGTCAACGCCGTGGAAAGCCATTTCTGGCCGCAGTCCATTCCCGCCGCCCTGCTGGGCATGTGCACGGCCTTTGTGCTGTCGATTGCGGCCGGCCATCTGCTGTACGAGCGCGTGGAGCGCCACGTTCCCAGCTGGCACATGGCGTTGCGCTGGCAGGCCGGCCTGGTGGGCACCGGCCTGATCGCGGCATTTGTGGCGGGCCTGCGCTGAGGTGCGGTGCGTCAGTCCACAAACAACAAAGGCAGCCGGTGGGCTGCCTTTTTCGCTTCACGCCGGTCGGCGTTCAACGGTGCAGCTCGCCTGCGCTTTCCGGCTGGAACTCGATGGCATCCACGCGCACGGTGACCTGGCCCGAGGGGCCGGGCATGCGGGACTGGTCGCCCACGCTCAGGCCCAGCAGGGCAATGCCCACGGGCGCGAACACCGACACCTTGTCGGCGCTGCCATCCATCTCCTTGGGATAGACCAAGGTCAGCGTATTGGTCTTGCCCGACTCCAGCAGCGTGAAGCGCACCGTGGAATTCATGGTCACCACGTTGGGCGGCATTTCCTTGGGCTCGAGCACGTCGGCACGGTCCAGCTCGGCCTCGAGCGCCTCGCGGCCGGGAAAGGCGGGTTGCTTGTCCAGCAGGGCCTCGATGCGTTCCAGGTCCAGGGACGAAAGAATGATGTGGGGCTTGCGCTCCATGGTGTTGGCTCCCTTGTGTGCTTGCGCCGTGGCTGCAGTGAAGGGCAGCGGCGCCCAAACGGACAAAAGCCCGGGCAACGCGGTTGTCCGGGCCAAGGCATCTTCAGAAAAGAGAAAAGCACCAAGTTGGTGCGATAAGGCCATTGTGCAGGCCCGTGCGCGTTCTGCCAAGCGAACCCGCACGGTGCGGTGCGGATTGGCGCGGGCACTTGCCAAGCCGGCAAAACCCACTTCGCAACCGCAGGCATGCGGGGAGTGCTTGTTGGTATGACTGTATTTTTATACAGTTGCTTCATGCTTTCCAGTCCTCCCACGCCTCATCACGACACGGCCCGGGTGCCCCTGCACGCCATCAAGGGCCGGGGCGCAGCCAGCCAACTGGCACACCGCTTCACCACCGATCCGCGCGAGGCGTTTGACGACGGCTGGGGCAGTCTTGAGGCGCCTGCCGAAGGCGAAGAGGCCGCTGCGCTGCGCACCGAACTGCGCTGGGAGCAGGCCCGCTCGGCGCTGAGCCGCCACCAGTCGCCCGACCTGCCGTTTCACATGGGGCTCAATCCCTACCGGGGCTGCGAGCATGGCTGCATCTATTGCTATGCCCGGCCCACGCACAGCTACCTGGGCTGGTCGCCGGGGCTGGACTTCGAGACCCGGCTCATCGCCAAGCAGAACCTGCCCGAGCTGCTGCGCGCCGAGCTGTCGCGCGCCAGCCATGTGGCCGCGCCCGTGATGCTGGGCTCGGTCACCGACTGCTACCAGCCCGTGGAGCGCGAACTGGGGCTGACGCGCCGCCTGATCGAAGTGCTGGCCGAGGCGCGCCACCCGTTTTCCATCGTCACCAAGGGCAGCGGGGTGGAGCGTGACCTGGACCTGCTGGCCCCGCTGGCGCGCCAGGGCCTGGCCTCGGTGCACATCACGCTGACCACGCTGGATGCCGACCTGGCCCGCCACCTGGAGCCGCGCGCCGCCGCGCCGCACCGCCGGCTGCGCAGCATCCGCGCGCTGACCGAGGCGGGCGTGCCCGTGGGCGTGAGCCTGGCACCGCAGATTCCCTTCATCAACGAAGACCTGGAGAAGGTGCTGGAGGCGGCCGCCGACGCAGGCGCGCGCCACGCCTTCTATGCCGTGCTGCGCCTGCCCTGGGAAGTGGCGCCGCTGTTCGAGCAATGGCTGCAGGTGCACTACCCCGACCGCGCCCGCCGCGTGATGGAGCGCGTGCGCGACCTGCACGGCATCCAGGGCGAGCAGCGCGAGGCCGGCCGCGTGTACAACGCCGAGTTCGGCCAGCGCATGAAAGGTACTGGCCACTGGGCCGAGCTGCTGCGCCAGCGCTTCGCCCTGGCCTGCCGTCGGTACGGATTCAACCGCGAGCCGCTGCGGCTCGATTGCAGCCTCTACCACCCGTCGCTGCTGCTGCCGCAGCGCAGTCTGTTCTGAGAGCGGACCGGCAGGCTCAAACCGCCTCCAGAAACGACCTCACCAGCAGGCTGTCGCTGCGCTCGCGCATGCAATAGACATAGGTGGTGGTGCTGGCCGGGTCGCCCGCGATGCGCAGCGGGCGAAAGCGCGGGTCGGGGATGAATTCGGCTTCGGACACGGCGCCCAGTCCCAGGCCGCGCGCCACGGCTTCGCGTATGGCTTCGCGGCTGCCGATCTCCAGTTCGGTGCGCGGCTGCACGCCGGCGGCCTGCAGCACCGATTCCAGCGCGGTGCGCGTGGTCGAGCCGTGCTCGCGCAGCAGCAGAGGCTGGCCCTGCAGTTCGGACAGCGCGATTTCGCTGCGCCGCGCGAAGGGATGGGCGACATGGGCGAACAGGATGATGGCGTGGCGCGCGTACTCGCGCGCCAGCAGCTCCGGGCGGTCGTAGAGGCCGGCGAGCACGGCCACGTCGGTGTCGTAGCGTTCCAGGTCGGCCAGCACCTGCTGCGAGTTGCCCATGCGGATGGACAGCTGCATGCCCGGGTGCCGTGCGCGGTAGGCGGCCACCATTTCGATCACATGGAAGGGCCCCACGGCGCCGATCTTGAGCTCGCCCTGGTGCAACTGCCCCGAGTCGCGCAGGAAGAATTCGGCCTCGGCCTCCAGCGCCATGATTTTCTGCGCCATGGGCAGCAGTCTGGCGCCTGCGCCCGTGAGCGTCATGCGGTAGCCGCGGCGGTGGAACAGCTCGATCTGGCTTTGGCGCTCCAGCGTGGCGATCTGGGTGGAGATGGTGGGCTGGCTCACGCCCAGTGCGCGGGCGGCGGCGCTGAGGCTGCCATGGTGGGCGACGGCGATGAAGGCGCGGTAGCGGGCGTTGCTCACGAAAGTCGGTATCTCAAGGTTTTGTCTATGGATGCTGTCAAAACTGATTCTGAAACTTTCACATGGCAGAAATATGTCGCTCCTAGCATTCAGCCATACCCACCCGCCTGGCGATTTGACCGGCGATTCACGGATCCACCGATCCGCCGATGTGCCTGACCTGATGCAAAGGAACGCTCCCATGAAGATGAACCGCAAGACCTGGCTGCGCCATGCCGGCGCCGTGCTGGCCCTGGCCGCCACCGCCTCCACCGCTACCACTGCCGCCTTTGCCCAGAGCGCCGAGCTGCGCGTGGGCCTGATCCCCTCGGAGGACGCGCAGGCCATGATCCGCGCCAGCCAGCAGGTCATGGACCAGCTGGCCACCCGCACCGGCATGAAGGTGCGGCCCTTCGTGGCCAATGACTACAACGGCGTGATCGAGGCGCTGCGCTCCAACAAGATCGACATCGCCTTCCTCGGCCCGTTCTCGTACGTGCTGGCCAACCAGGTGGCCGGCGCCGAGGCCTTTGCCGTGGCCGTGACCAAGAAGACGGGCAAGAGCGCGTACCACAGCATGGTGATCTCCCGCAAGGACAAGGGCCCGGCCAGCGTGGCCGATCTCAAGGGCCGCAGCTTTGCCTTTGTGGACCCGACCTCGGCGTCGGGCCACCTGTTTCCCAAGGCGGGTTTGATGGCCGAGGGCTTCGATGCGGACAAGGGCTTTTCGCGCGTGATCTTCTCGGGCTCGCACGACGCCAGCATCATGGCCGTGGCCAACGGCAAGGTGGATGCGGCGGCCGTGGCCGACCGCATCTTCGACTCTGCCGTGAACAAGGGCCTGGTCAAGCGCGAGGACTTCCAGATCGTCTGGCGCTCCCAGCCCATCCCCGAGTCGCCCATGACCTGGCGCAAGAACCTGGACGCCGGCACCAAGCAGAAGGTGGCTGCGGCCCTGGCCGAGGTCAAGGACCTGCCCTGGGGTGACCAGGGCGTGCTCGACGGCTTCGCGGCCACGGATGACAAGGCCTACGACGTGGTGCGCCAGACGGCCAAGGCGCTCAAGCTCGACCTGGGAAGCATGAAATGATCCGCATCCGCCAATTGCGCAAGAGCTATGGCAGCAACCATGTGCTGCATGGCATCGACCTGGATGTGCAGCCCGGCGAGTTCGTCGTCATGCTGGGCCTGTCGGGGGCCGGCAAGTCCACGCTGCTGCGCTGCATGAACGGCCTGGCCCGCGCCGACAGCGGCACGCTGGAGGTGGGCGGCATGGACCTGATGCTGGGCGGCGGCAGGCACAGCCGGCGCGAGCTGGCTCGCCACGTGGCCATGGTCTTCCAGCACCACAACCTGGTGCCGCGCCTGTCGGTGCGCAAGAACGTGCTGACCGGGCGCCTGGGCCAGACCGGCACCCTGGCCTCGGTGCTGCAGCTGTTCCGCGAAAGCGATATCCGCCTGGCCGACCAGTGCCTGGAGCGCGTGGGCCTGGCCCACAAGGCGCTGGAGCGCACCGAGGCGCTGTCGGGCGGGCAGATGCAGCGCGTGGGCATTGCCCGCGCGCTGGCCCAGCAGCCCCAGGTCATCCTGGCCGACGAGCCCGTGGCCAGCCTGGACCCCAAGACCGCGCGCAGCGTGCTGCAGTACCTGCGTGATGCCACGCGCGAGCTGGGCATTGCCGTGGTCTGCAACCTGCACCAGGTGGACTACGCGCGGGAGTTCGGCGACCGCGTGCTGGGCCTGGCCCAGGGCCGCATGGTCTATGACGGATCGCCGCAGGCGCTGGACGAGGCCGCGCTGCAGGCCATCTACCATGCGCAGCCCACTGCAGGGCAGGGCGCAGAACCGGACACACTACCGGGCACGCAGGCCATAGGGCCTGCCGGCCTGCATGCGCAGGCGCCGGTGCCTGCCTCGTGGATGCGGGCCAGCGCGCCCGCAGGAGGACTGTGATGACCAGCGCCAATTCCTGGAGCCCCGAGCCGCGCGACCGCTGGCAATGGACCGCGCCGCGCCCCCACGGCACCCTGGGCTGGACAGGCTATGCGGCTGCGGCCCTGGCCATCGCCTGGGTGCTGCACTGGAGCGCGGGCGGCGCGCAGATGAGCTGGGGCGAACTGGCGGCAGGCATGCCCCAGATCGCAGACTTCGTGGCGCGCTCCGTGCCGCCGGACTGGAGCATGCTGCCGCGCCTGATGGCGCCCGCGCTGGAGACGGTGCAGATCGCCATCTGGGGCACGCTGCTGTCCGTGGTGCTGGCGCTGCCGCTGTCCTTCATCGCCGCCAGCAACCTGCATGGCTGGCACTGGCTGCGGCGCATCACGCGTCAGTTCCTGAACGTGGTGCGCAGCATCAACGAGCTGATCCTGGCGCTGGTCTTTGTCTCGGCCGTGGGCCTGGGGCCGTTTCCCGGCGTGCTGGCCCTGGCCCTGCATGGCATGGGCATGCTGGGCAAGTTCTTCGCCGAGAGCATCGAAGAGATCGACGACGGCCCGCTGCAGGCCCTGCGCAGCGCAGGCGCCACGCAATTGCAGCTCATCGTCTTCGGCGTGATACCGCAGGCCATCACGGCCTGGATCGCGGTCGTGCTCTACCGCTTCGAGGTCAACCTGCGCTCGGCCACGGTGCTGGGCATGGTGGGCGCGGGCGGGCTGGGGTTCGAGCTGGTCGGCAGCCTCAAGCTGTTCCGCTACCAGGAGACGGCCACCTGCATCGTGGTCATCACCGTGATGGTGATCGCTGCCGATCTCGTCTCCCACTGGCTGCGCAGCCGCATCCAGCAGGGCACCCGCCATTGAGGGTAGCGCTTTTTTCGGCGCCCCTGTTTCATTCAAAGGACCGATTTGTGTGGACCTATCACAACCCCGTTGCCATCCATGCCGGCCCCGGCCGCCTGGACCGCCTGCCCGAGCTGCTGGCCGGGCGCGACTGCCTGCTGGTGACGTTTCCCGAGGCCGAATCCCTGGGCCTGGTGCAGCAGCTGCGCCAACGGCTGGGCAGCCAGCTGCGCGGCGTGGTGGACGGCATTGCGCCCAATCCCGATGTGCAGTGGCTGGCCCCGCTGTATGACCGCGTGCACCGCGAATACGCCGAGGTCCCGTGCATCGTGGCCCTGGGCGGCGGCAGCGCCATCGACTCGGCCAAGGCGCTGATGTGCGCCACGCCCACGCGGCGTTTCGGCGAGCTGCTGCAGGCCCTGGAGCAGGGGCTGGCCCTGCCGGCCGCAGGCCACAAGGCGCTGATCGCCATTCCCACCACGGCCGGCACGGGCAGCGAGGTCACGCCCTGGGCCACGATCTGGGACCAGGCCGCTGGCCGCAAGCACTCGCTGCACCAGCACTGGACCTGGCCCGAGGCCGCCATCATCGACGCGCAGCTCATGCAAAGCCTGCCGGCCGGCGCCACGCTGGCCTCGGGGCTGGATGCGCTGTCGCATGCGCTGGAGTCCATCTGGAACCGGCACCGCAATCCCGTCTCCACCACCTTGGCCGTGGGCGCCGCGCGCCGCACCCTGGCCACGCTGCCCGCGCTGATGCAGGACCTGGGCAGCCTGCCGCTGCGAAGCCGCATGGCCGAGGCCGCCTTGATGGCCGGCCTGGCCTTCTCCAACACCCGCACGGCGCTGGCGCATTCGCTGTCCTACGACATCACGCTGCGCCATGGCGTGGCCCACGGCATTGCCTGCTCGTTCAGCCTGCCGCTGGTGCTGGAGATGGCCCTGGGCGCCGACGACGAGGCCGACGCGGCCCTGCTGTCCATCTTCGATGCCGCCACGGGCGAGTTGGCCGTGCAGCGCCTGCGCAACTTCCTCGAAGGCCTGGGCGTGGCCACCGATCCCGCCCACTACGGCGTGCCTGGGGATGAGTGGCAGCAGCTGCTGCAGTCGGCCGCATCCGGCCCGCGCGGGCGCAATTTCATCCGCACGCTGGAATGAACAGGCGCGTGCGGCCCTCTTCTGTTTGAACCTCTTTCCTAGTCAAAAAGCACCATGAACCACACCACCGCCTCCACCGCCGCCGCCGCCGATCTGTCGCCGCTGCAGGCCGTCATCTTCGACTGGGCCGGCACCCTGGTCGATTTCGGCTCGCTGGCACCCACGCAGATCTTTGTCGAGGCTTTTGCCAGCTTCGGCATCACCATCACCCTGGCCCAGGCGCGCGGCCCCATGGGCCTGTCCAAGTGGCAGCACATCCACGAGTTGCTGCAGGACGAGGGCATCCGCGCGCAATGGCACAAGGCCTTCGGCCAGCAGCCTGGCGACGCCGACGTGGATGCCATCTACGCCCGCTTCATGCCCATGCAGATCGCCAAGGTGGGCGAGTTCTCGGCACCCATCGAAGGCGCGCCTGAATTGCTGGGCTGGCTGCGCGCGCAGGGCCTGAAGGTGGGCTCGTGCTCGGGCTATCCGCGTGAAGTCCTGAACCAGCTGCTGCCCCAGGCAGCGGCCAACGGCCTGGCTCCCGACCATGTGGTGGCCGGCGATGAAATGGCCGCAGGCGGCCGCCCCGGCCCCTTCATGGCGCTGGCCAATGTGCTGGCGCTGGGCATCGGCGACGTGCGTGCCTGCGTGAAGGTGGACGACACCGTGCCCGGCATCGAGGAAGGCCGCAACGCCGGCATGTGGACCGTGGGCCTGACCCTGTCCGGCAACGAAGTCGGCTACTCCCCCGCCGAACTGGCCGCCGCCCCCGCCGAAGAAGTGCGCGAACGCATGGCCTGCGCCGAAGCCAAGCTGCGCGCAGCCGGCGCCCACCACGTGATCGCCAGCGTGAAGGAGCTGCCGCAGGTTCTGGAGCGTATTGCGCAGGACATGCGCGCGGGGCGCATGCCTGGATGAGATGAGCCCGTTCTATTTTTTGCCTTGCGCCTAATCTTTGAAACTGGCGCGACCAAAAAACAGGGACGCCGAGCAAGAGCCGCCTCGCGGCGATGGCGTCGTCCCCCTCCCGCGAAGCGAGAGAGGGGGAAGGCGCGAAGCGCCTCAGGGGGTACTCAACTGCTCTGCATGATGGCGCAGATGGTCATCAATGAAGCTCTGGATGAAGTAGTAGCCGTGGTCGTAGCCCCCGTGGCGGCGCAGCGTCAGCGGCTGGCCGGCCTGGGCGCAGGCGGCCTCGAAGGCTTCGGGCAGCAGCTGCTTTTCGATCAGGAACTTGTCGGCCAGGCCCTGGTCCACGAGGATGCCGGCCGGGTAGGGCGCCTGGGTCTGGGCGGCCATCAGGCAGCTGGCGTCATGCGCTTCCCAGGCCTTGCGGTCATCGCCCAGATAGCCTGAGAAGGCCTTCTGGCCCCAGGGGCAGTTGACGGGGTTGGCGATGGGCGCGAACGCCGACAGGCTCTTGAAGCGGCCCGGATGGCGCAGCGCCAGCGTGAGCGCGCCGTGGCCGCCCATGGAGTGGCCGAAGATGCCCAGCCGCTGCGCGTCGATGGGCAGGCGCGCGGCGATCAGCGGCAGCAGCTCGCCCAGCAGATAGCTTTCCATGCGCCAGTGCAGTGCCCAGGGCCTGGTGGTGGCGTCCAGGTAGAAGCCCGCGCCCACGCCGAAGTCCCAGGCATCGGCCTCGCCGGGCAGCCCTGCGCCGCGCGGGCTGGTGTCGGGCGCGATCAGCGCAATGCCCAGCTCGGCGGCCAAGCGCTGGGCGCCGGCCTTGGTCATGAAGGTCTCTTCGGTGCAGGTCAGCCCGGCCAGGTAGAGCACGGCGGGCACCTTCTCGCCGGCCACGGCCTTGGGCGGCAGGAAGACCGAGAACTTCATGTTCAGGCCGATCTCGGCGGAGAAATGCTCGTAGAAACGCTGTGCGCCGCCGAAGCAGGCATGGGCGTTCTTGAGTTCCAGGGGCGGCAGTGCGGACATGGTGTTCCTCAAAAAGAAAAATGCTACGGGCACCTTCGCAAGCGGTGCGTGCAGCATTCAAAGATGGGAGTTGATACGCTATACACGGTCAACGGCCCATGAAACTGGCGCTGCCCAGGCGAGGGCGCCGTCCCCCTCCCTCGCGTAGCGAGTAGAGAGGCGCCGTGCAACGGGGGAGGGCGCGCAGCGCCTCAGGGGAGCTTCAGTACACGACGACGGAGCGGATGGACTTGCCTTCGTGCATCAGGTCAAAAGCCTCGTTGATCTCCGGCAGGCCCATGGTGTGCGTGACGAAGGGGGCCAGCTGGATCTCGCCGCTCATGGCCTGCTCGACCATGCCGGGCAGCTCGCTGCGGCCCTTGACGCCGCCGAAGGCCGTGCCCAGCCACTTGCGGCCCGTCACCAGCTGGAAGGGGCGTGTGGAGATTTCCTGGCCCGCGCCAGCCACGCCGATGATGACCGACTGGCCCCAGCCGCGGTGCGCGCATTCCAGGGCGGCACGCATCACGTTGACGTTGCCGATGCATTCGAAGCTGTGGTCCACGCCCCAGCCCGTCATCTCGACGATGACCTGCTGGATGGGCTTGTCGAAATCCTTGGGATTCACGCAGTCGGTGGCGCCGAAGGTGCGGGCCAGGTCGAACTTGGAGGGGTTGGTGTCCACGGCGATGATGCGGCCGGCCTTGGCCAGCTTGGCGCCCTGGATCACGGCCAGCCCGATGCCGCCCAGGCCGAACACGGCCACGGTGTCGCCTTCCTGGACCTTGGCGGTGTTCTTGACGGCACCCAGGCCCGTGGTCACGCCGCAGCCCAGCAGGCAGACCTGCTCGGGGTTGGCATCGGGGTGGATCTTGGCCAGCGAGACTTCGGCGACCACGGTGTATTCGCTGAAGGTGGAGCAGCCCATGTAGTGGTAGATGGGCTCGCCGTTGTACGAAAAGCGCGTGGTGCCGTCGGGCATCACGCCCTTGCCCTGGGTGGCGCGCACGGAAACGCACAGGTTGGTCTTGCCGCTCTTGCAGAACAGGCATTCGCCGCATTCGGCGGTGTACAGCGGGATCACGTGGTCGCCGGGCTTGACGCTGGTCACGCCTTCGCCGACCTCGACGACGATGCCCGCGCCTTCATGGCCGAGCACGGCGGGGAAGATGCCTTCCGGGTCGTCGCCCGACAGCGTGAACGCGTCGGTGTGGCAGACGCCGGTGTGGGTGATCTTGATCAGGACCTCGCCCTTCTTCGGGGGGGCCACGTCGATCTCGACGATCTGCAGGGGTTCTCCAGCCTTGAAGGCGACGGCGGCTTTGGATTTCATGGGCGTGTCTTTCTGTCGGGGTGGCTCAGGAGCGGCAGTGCGCGCGCTCCGCGAAGCCTTGAATGTAGGCCATGGCCGCGCGGACCGGCCGCATCATGGCCGCAGCCTCAGGTGATATGTCCGAATCTGAGGGGTGTGGCCGGCGTCGGCCGGGCCTGCAGGCCGTGGGTGCTTGCGTCTTTTCGTATAGTCCGCCCCATTCTTTCCACCCTGACCGCCTCCGAGCCCGCCGTTTCCCATGGACCACCGCCACGCCAGCGCCCACCGCATCGATCTTGTCGTCTACCCCGGCTTCAAGGCGCTGGAGGCCATAGGACCCATGTCGGTGTTCGACTATGCCAACGTGCACCTGCGCGCGCGCGGCCAGAGCGACGGCTACGAGGTGCGCGTGGTCTCGCAGCGGCAAGGGCCCGTGCGCTCGGACACGCTGATGTCGCTGGAGGCCACCCACACGCTGGCCGGGCTGGAGGCTGCAGGCATGGGCTGCACCGTGGTCGTCGTGGGCTCGCGCCATATCGAGCAGGTGCTGGGCGGCTCGGCCGAGCTGGTCGCCTGGCTGGGCCGCGTGGCGCCACGCGTGCAGCGGCTGATTGCGCTGTGCTCGGGCAGCTTCTTCCTGGCCGAGGCGGGCTTGCTGGACGGCCGGCGCGCGGCCACGCACTGGAGCGTGACGGCGCAACTGGCCCAGCGCCATCCGCGCGTGCAGGTCGATGCCGATGCCATCTACCTGCGCGAGGAGATCCGCGATGGCGAAGGCAGCCGCCAGCTGTGGACCTCGGCCGGCGTGACGGCCGGCATCGACCTGGCGCTGGCTGTGGTGGAAGAGGATTTCGGCCACGCGCTGGCGCTGGAGGTGGCGCGTGACCTGGTCATGTACCTCAAGCGTCCCGGTGGCCAGTCGCAGTTCAGCGTGCCGCTGGCGGCCCAGGCCGCGCAGCACGGCGGCGTGCAGGCCGTGCAGCAGTGGGTGATGGCCCATCTGGCCGAGCCTCTGACCCTTGCGCAGATGGCCGAGCAGGCGCACATGAGCGAGCGGCACCTGCGCCGCGTGTTCCAGCAGGAAACCGGGCAAAGCCCCACGGCCTTTGTGGAGAGCGCGCGGCTGGAGGCGGCCAAGCAACTGCTGGAAAGCCAGGCCCATCTGCCGCTCAAGACCGTGGCCGCGCGCGTGGGCCTGGGCTCGGAGCAGGCGCTGCGCCACCTGTTCGTGCGCCACCTGGGCATCACGCCCGTGGCGTACCGGGATCGCTTTGGCGGGCGCGGCGGCGCGGGCTGAGCGGATCGGCCTGGAGAGCTCAGCCTCTTTTGGCTGCTGCCTCGGCAGCCTGCGCTGCGCGCAGCTTGTCTTTTTTGCTGGGGCGGCGGCCCTTGATGCCGCCATTGCCGTCCTGCGCCACCGGGGGCGGCGGCACGGGCTCGGTGGGCTCGAAGCCCGGCAACTGCTCCAGTTCAAGGTCCAGCTGGTTGCGCTTGCAGATCAGCGCCCAGTGCGCCTGGTCGGCCGGCGTCACGAAGCTGATGGCCGTGCCGTCCTCGCCCGCCCGGCCCGTGCGGCCGATGCGGTGCACATAGTCGGTGGCCGAGCGCGGCAGGTCGTAGTTGACGACCAGGGGCAGCTGGGTGATATCGATGCCGCGCGCCGCCAGGTCGGTGGTGATCATCACCTGCCAGCGCCTGGCCTTGAAGTCGGCCAGCGCTTCCTTGCGTGCGCCCTGGCTCAGGTCGCCATGGAAGGCCGTGGCGAAGATGCCGGCCTTGTAGAGCTTTTCCGCCACCAGTTCGGCCGTGTGCCGCGTGGCCACGAAGACCAGGGCGCGCTCCAGCGTGGCGGGGTCGGTGCCGGGCGCCGTCTCCCCCTGTACCAGCGTGCGCAGCAGCTGGGTGCGGCGCGCACGGTCCACGGCAATGGCGCGCTGGGCAATGCTCTGGGGGCTGGCGGCATCCTGGCCTTCGGCGGCATCGACGCGGGCCTGAACGGGATCGTGCAGCAGGTCTGTGGCCAGCGATTGCACGGCATCGGGATAGGTGGCCGAGAACAGCAGGGTCTGGCGCTGCTTCGGCAGCAGGGCCAGCACGCGCTGCAGCTCGTCCTGGAAGCCCAGGTCCAGCAGGCGGTCGGCCTCGTCCAGCACCAGATGGCGCACGGCGGACAGGCGCACGGCGTTGTGCTCCACCAGGTCCAGCAGGCGGCCCGGCGTGGCCACCAGGAAGTCGGCACTGCCGCGCAGCATCATCATCTGCGGGTTGATGGACACGCCGCCATAGACCACGCCGATGCGCGGCGGCTGCCTGAGCGTGCGGCCCAGGTCGGACAGCGTCTCGCCCACCTGCTGGGCCAGCTCGCGCGTGGGTACCACGATCAGCGTGGTCAGCGTTCGCACAAAGCCGCCCTGGGCACCTTGGGCCTTGCCGCCATCCATCCAGCGCTGCAGCAGCGGCAGCAGGTAGGCGGCCGTCTTGCCCGAGCCCGTGGGCGCATAGGCCCAGAGGTCGCGGCCCGCAAGCACGGGGGCGATGGACTGGGTCTGTATGGGCGTGGGATCGACCAGGCCCAGGTCTTGGAGGCTGGAGACCAGCGCCGGGCTCAGGCCGAGGGAGGCAAAGTTCATGGTGTGCAGGAATGGCTGGGGCCGGAACCCCGGCGCAAGAAAGGCCCGGCCACGAGGGCCGGGGGGGCATTGTCGGCGAAACCGCGCCGCTGCGTGAAGCAGGGGGCTTGGCCCGGGCGCTCAGGCCAGGCGGCGCGGCCGACCAGCAGGCTGTTCACCAAGCCGCCAGCCGTTGCAGCCGGGCCGGTGGCACATGCCTGAGCGGCTATCTGGCTTCGGCCGCATGAAGCGTTGAGTAAAGCGTCAGAGCCATTGCCAAAACCGGCGCGCAAGAGAAGACCAGATCGTGACTCAAGGCGGGAGCCGGCCCTGCCTCTTCAGCTCCTTGAGCCGCCTTTCCGTGGCGCGGTCCAAGGCGTCTTGCAGCAGGTTCATCTTGCGTTTGTTGCAAGGAGCGCAGTCGTAGTAGCGTGAGGGTACTCCAAGGGGTTCAAGCTTCCTGTTCGCCTCGAAGATTCTGATTCGCCCTGTCGGCTCGATATCCATGACGATGATCTTTCCGCTCTTGAACGTGACGGACGCACCTCCGGAGCATCCGGATCTATCCATGTTTTCTTCGCTGAAATAGGCTTTTTCCGAAATTCGGCGTATATGCTGCAATGCATATCGCACATCCTCCTCGGTCAGGATCACATCGTCGCAATCGAGCCATTTTTTATCCTCCCAAGCGGGGTTGCTTGATGAGGGGACGAAGATATTGATTTTCTGGATGTTCTTTGCAGAATACCGGGCGTCAGCAGCATGAATCGTTGAGGCCACGACCATCGCTGAAGTTATTGCCCAAAAAAATTGGTGGTACTTCATGGTGTGTTCGTAGGAAGGTTCCAGTTTGCACCTTCTGCTTCGGTCAGATTTTTCCAACTTACCTCGGGATGTTTGAAGACTTCACCGGGCGACAGTTGCATGGAGTCCTGCAGTGCTTCAACAAGCCATGTCAGTGACCGGTTCTGAGCTTGGGTCGGGGCGGGATAGAGGCCGCGCTCTCCTCGCAATCTCTCGGGGGGCAAATCCGCTTCGTTGGAGGAAGGTTTGAACCCCTTCGGCAACTCCGCTCGGCCGACCATCTCGATACCTATGGCCTCCATATTGCTCGGATAGCGTTCACCAGGAGCCTTCATCATCTCGATGCGGTGTACCCCTTTTGCCTTCAGTCCTTCATAGTCCTTGGCCCTGCATTTCCCCACAAGCAGGCATCTTGCCTTCAGCGGCCCCACATGGTTGGTGCGCTGGTAGATGGCCGCCGTCTGGTAGATGGTGCCGTCCTTGTCGATGAGAAAGTGTGCCGCATTGGCCTTCGGGTTTTTGTAGCTGTTGAGCGAAGACTGGGCCGTGTTGGCATCGGTCTGGTGCACGACGATGCCGGTGATGGCGGCGGTCCGCTTTCCTCTCTCGATGGCGGGGCTGCGCGCATTCTTGACGCGCGCATGGATGAGCATTCCGTCCTTGGTGATTTCGACAAGCATGTGAGTCCCGGGGTTGCGTTGAACGGCAGCGGGCATTGCGCTGCGCCTCCATCCCGTTTCAGGGAGGGTCAACGGTCACCTTAGGGTAGATGTGATCAATCGAGGTCCATGTCACGATAGCCAGCATGGTGTTCCTAGGAGTGGCGTGGCCTTCTGGAACGGTGGACTCGCCCATGAAAAAAGCCCCATGCAAAGGCATGGGGCTTTTGGGTGCCGGGCCGCTGAGGCCCGGACCTGCGATCAGCGCTGGCCGATCGGCTTGACGTCGCGGGACACGGAGCCCGTGAACAGCTGGCGGGGACGGCCGATCTTGTACTCGGGGTCGGCCATCTGCTCGTTGAGCTGGGCGATCCAGCCCACGGTGCGGGCCAGGGCGAAGATGCCGGTGAACAGGTTCACGGGCACGCCGATGGCGCGCTGCACGATGCCGGAGTAGAAGTCCACGTTCGGGTAGAGCTTGCGCTGCACGAAGTAGTCGTCTTCCAGGGCGATCTTCTCGACTTCCTTGGCCAGGGCGAACAGGGGGTCCTTTTCCAGGCCCAGTTCGGCCAGCACTTCATTGCAGGTTTCCTGCATGAGCTTGGCGCGGGGGTCGTAGTTCTTGTAGACGCGGTGGCCGAAGCCCATCAGCTTGACGCCGCTGTTCTTGTCCTTGACCTGTTCCATGAACTCGCCGACCTTGGCAACGCCGCCGTTGGCCTGCAGGTATTCCAGCATGTTCAGGCAGGCTTCGTTGGCGCCGCCGTGGGCGGGGCCCCACAGGCAGGCCACGCCGGCCGAGATGGCGGCGAAGGGGTTGGTGCCCGACGAGCCGCACAGGCGCACGGTGGAGGTGGAGGCGTTTTGCTCGTGGTCTGCGTGCAGGATGAAGATGCGGTCCAGCGCGCGCTCGACCACGGGGTTCACCTTGAACTCCTCGCAGGGGTTGCCGAACATCATGCGCATGAAGTTGCCGGCGTAGCTCAGGTCGTTCTTGGGGTACATGTACGGCGCACCGATGCCGTACTTGTAGGCCATGGAGACCAGCGTGGGCATCTTGGCGATCAGGCGGATCGCGGCGATGTCGCGGTGCTCGGCGTTGTTGATGTCCATGTTGTCGTGGTAGAAGGCCGACATGCCGCCGACCAGGCCCGTCAGGACGGCCATGGGGTGGGCGTCACGGCGGAAACCACGCAGGAAGAACTGCATCTGCTCGTTGACCATGGTGTGCTTGGTCACGCGCTCGACGAAGTCGGCCTTCTGCGACTCGTTGGGCAGCTCGCCGTACAGCAGCAGGTAGCAGGTCTCGAGGTAGTCGCAGTTCTTGGCCAGCTGCTCGATGGGGTAGCCGCGGTACAGCAGCTCGCCCTTGTCGCCATCGATGTAGGTGATGGCGGACTGGCACGAGGCGGTAGAGAGGAAGCCCGGGTCATAGGTGAACATGCCGGTCTGCGCGTACAGCTTGCGGATGTCCACCACGTCGGGACCGACGTTGCCCTGGTAGACGGGCAGCTCGACGCTGGGGGCGCCGTTGCTGAAAGACAGCGTTGCTTTGTTGTCTGCGAGTTTCATTTCCAAACTTCCTTCTCTAGATTGCCTAGCCTACTAGCGGGAGAGAACCGGGCTTGCGCTTGCGCACCAGTTCCAGAACTTCCCTGATTTCTTGGGTATCGAGTTCACCTTCAGGCTCCTTGCGGCGCAAGAAGAGGTCCATCAGGTCGTTGTCTGCCAGGTCCATCAAGGCAGACAGACCGCTCGCGTGTCTCCGCGTGAGCTGGTCTCCGTAGGTGGCGAAGAACTGCGCGATGAACAGGTCGTTCTCGACCAGGCCGCGCCGGCAGCGCCAGCGCAGCAGGTCTCGCTCGCGTTCGTCGAGCAGAGTATTCGTCATGGTCATCAGATGGCCCGGCGGACCATCAGTTCCTTGATCTTGCCAATGGCCTGCGTGGGGTTCAGGTGCTTGGGGCACACGTCCACGCAGTTCATGATGGTGTGGCAACGGAAGAGGCGGTACGGATCTTCCAGGTTGTCAAGGCGGTCACCCGTGGCCTCGTCGCGGCTGTCCGCGATGAAGCGGTAGGCCTGCAGCAGGCCGGCCGGGCCCACGAACTTGTCGGGGTTCCACCAGAAGCTGGGGCAGCTGGTGGAGCAGCTGGCGCACAGAATGCACTCGTACAGGCCGTTGAGCTCTTCGCGCTCTTCAGGCGACTGCAGGCGTTCCTTGGTGGGAGACGCGAAGCTGTCGTTCTGCAGGTACGGCTTGATCGAGTGGTACTGCTTGAAGAACTGCGTCATGTCCACGATCAGGTCGCGGATCACGGGCAGGCCGGGCAGGGGCTTGAGAACGATGTCGCCCTGCAGGGTCTTCATGTTCGTCAGGCAGGCCAGGCCGTTCTTGCCATTAATGTTCATCGCGTCCGAGCCGCACACGCCTTCGCGGCAGGAGCGGCGGAACGAGATGGAGGGGTCCATCTCCTTGAGCTTGACCAGGGCGTCCAGCAGCATGCGCTCGTGGCCGTCCAGCTCGACCTCGACGGTCTGCATGTAGGGCTTGGCATCCTTGTCCGGGTCGTAGCGGTAGATCTTGAAAGTGCGCTTCATTTGTCTGTTCTCTCGTGGGCTGCTGGATTAGAACGTGCGGACCTTGGGCGGCACGCTGTCCACCGTGAGGGGCTTCAGGTTCACGGGCTTGTAGTCCAGGCTGTTGGTGGCGCTGTACCACAGGGTGTGCTTGAGCCATTCCTTGTCATTGCGGCCCAGCGGGAACTCGGCGTGGTCGGCAGGATGCTCGTAGTCGTACACGGTGTGGGCGCCGCGGCATTCGTGGCGGGCAGCGGCCGAGATCATGGTGGCCTGGGCCACTTCGATCAGGTTGTCCACTTCCAGCGCTTCCATGCGGGCGGTGTTCCAGACCTTGGACTTGTCCTTGAGGGTCACGGAGCCCACGCGTTCGCGGATGGCGTTGATCTTGACTTCGCCTTCGTCCATGCTCTTTTGCGTGCGGAACACGCCGGCATGCTGCTGCATCGTGGCGCGGATGTCGCCAGCCAGGTCCTGGGCGTAGGTGCCTTCCTTGGAGTCGTCGAGCTGGTTCAGGCGCGTGAGCGTGCGCTCCGAGCCATCGGCCGGCACGGGCTTGTGGTCGCCGAAGCCGTTGACGAACTGCACGATGTGCTTGCCGGCCGACTTGCCGAAGACCAGCAGGTCCAGCAGCGAGTTCGTGCCCAGGCGGTTGGCGCCGTGCACCGACACGCACGAGCATTCGCCCACGGCGTACAGGCCATTGACCACGTTGTTCTGCTGGCCGTCCCACACCACGACTTGGCCGTTGATGTTGGTGGGAATGCCGCCCATCTGGTAGTGGATGGTGGGCACCACGGGAATCGGTTCCTTGGTGATGTCCACGTTGGCGAAGTTGTGGCCGATCTCTTCCACCGAAGGCAGGCGCTTGCGGATGGTGTCGGCGCCCAGGTGGTCCAGCTTCATCAGGATGTAATCCTTGTTGGGACCACAGCCACGGCCTTCCTTGATTTCCTGGTCCATGGAGCGGGACACGAAGTCACGCGGTGCCAGATCCTTCAGCGTGGGAGCGTAGCGCTCCATGAAGCGTTCGCCTTCGCTGTTGAGCAGGATGGCGCCTTCGCCACGGCAGCCTTCGGTCAGCAGCACGCCCGCGCCGGCCACGCCGGTGGGGTGGAACTGCCAGAACTCCATGTCCTGCAGCGGGATGCCTGCGCGTGCAGCCATGCCCAGGCCGTCGCCGGTGTTGATGAAGGCATTGGTCGATGCCTGGAAGATGCGGCCAGCGCCACCCGTGGCCAGCAGCACGGCCTTGGCGTGCAGCTCGTACAGGTCGCCGGTTTCCAGTTCGATGGCGGTCACGCCGACCACGTCGCCCTGGGTGTTGCGGATCAGGTCCAGCGCCATCCACTCCACGAAGAAGTTGGTCTTGGACTTGACGTTCTGCTGGTACAGCGTGTGCAGCATGGCGTGGCCAGTACGGTCGGCCGCGGCGCAGGCGCGCTGCACGGGCTTTTCACCGTAGTTGGCCGTGTGGCCGCCGAAGGGGCGCTGGTAGATGGTGCCGTCGGGGTTGCGGTCGAACGGCATGCCGAAGTGTTCCAGCTCGATCACGACGTTGGGCGCTTCGCGGCACATGAACTCGATCGCATCCTGGTCGCCGAGCCAGTCGGAGCCCTTGATGGTGTCGTAGAAGTGGTAGTGCCAGTTGTCCTCGCTCATGTTGCCCAGCGAAGCGGACACGCCGCCTTGCGCGGCCACGGTGTGCGAGCGCGTGGGGAAGACCTTGGACAGCGAGGCCACGGACAGGCCGGCGCGCGACAGTTCCAGCGCGGCACGCAGGCCGGAGCCGCCAGCGCCGACGATGACGACGTCAAACTTGCGCTTGGTGATGTTTGCTTTGGAGTAGCTCATTCTTAACCTTCAATCGTGGAGACCGAGTCTCTATCAGATACGCCACAGGATCTGGATGCCCCAGCCGGCGCAGCCGACCAGCCAGACCAGGGTGAAAACGTTCAGCACCAGGCGCAGGCCCACGGGCTTGACGTAGTCCATCCAGATGTCGCGCACGCCGACCCAGACGTGCCAGGCCAGCGAGACGATCACGGCGAAGGTCAGGAACTTCATCCACTGCGGGGCAAAGATGCCGGCCCACAGGTCATAGCCGACGGAGCCGGTGCTGAAGATCAGCTTGGCCAGCAGCACGATGGTGAACAGTGCCATCAGCACGCCGGTGACGCGCTGCACCATCCAGTCGCGGATGCCGTAGTGCGCACCGACCACGGTGCGCTTGGAGCCGTAATTCACGGACATGGTTCTTTTTCCTTATCGTGAGGGGAGATCGTCTATCAGTACAGGCCGAACAGCTTGGCGCCCAGGATCAGGGTCAGGCCCACGCTCAGCACCAGCACCACCAGGGCGGAGGTCTTGCCGAACTGCTTGTTGACCGCATGGTGGTTCACGTCCATGAACAGGTGGCGCAGGCCGGCGCAGAAGTGGTGCAGGTAGGCCCAGATCAATGCCAGGCACACGAGCTTGAGGAACCATCCGAAGGGACCCGCGAAAACCGAGGTGAAGCCGTCGAAGGAGATCTCCGAGGTCAGCGACATGTCCATCATCCACAGGATGAAAGGCAGCAGGATGAACATCAGCAGGCCGCTGATGCGGTGCAGGATGGACACGATGCCGGCCGGCGGCAACCGGTAGGTGGGGAGGTCCTTGAAGAAGTTGATGTTGCGGAACTCTGGCCGCTTTTTGGCTTGCTCAGTCATGGCAGGGTACTTTCGTGGATGTAACTGCTTCGTAATCGCTCAGGGGCGGCGATGCAAAATTCTATTGCAATGCAATAAAAACAGCTTTGCTGGGAATTGCGTATTTTCGCCCGCTTCTCTGGGGAACGGATCGTTCAGCTCAACGCGTTGCGGTAGTGATGGGTGTCGGTGCGGTACAGGCCACGGCGTAACTCCATGGGAACATCGTTGTATGTGTAAGCGGTGCGCTCCACGCTCAGCAGGGGCGTGGTGCTGGGCACGTCCAGCAGCAGGGCCTGTTCGGCCTCGGGCAGGACGGCGCGGATCTTTTCGTCGGCGCGCACCATGCGCACGCCGTAGTCCAGCTCGAACATGGCGTAGGTGGGGCCCTGGTAGGCGGACATCTGCTCGGCGGTCAGGCCCTTGAAGGCGTGGCCCGGCAGCCAGATGTCTTCCAAAATGGTCGGGATTGCGGAGAACGACAGCACGCGGCGCACGTGCATCACGGCATCGCCGCTGCGCAGCGCCAGGCCGCGCGCCACGTCGGCCGATGCGCGCAGGCGCCGGCAGTCGATGATGCGGCGCTCGGCACGGCCCTCGCCCTGCTGGTCGCCGGCGTCGGGCTGCAGCTTGAGGAAGCGGTACTGCACATGCTGGGCCGCGTGGGTGGCCACGAAGGTGCCCTTGCCCTGGCGGCGCATCACCAAGTTCTCCGCGGCCAGCTCGTCGATGGCCTTGCGCACCGTGCCCTGGCTCACGCGAAAGCGCGCCGCCAGCTCCATCTCGCTGGGGATCAGCTCGCCGGGCCGCCATTCGCCTGCTTCAAGGCTTTGCAGTATCAGTCCCTTGATCTGCTGGTACAGCGGGCTGAAGGCCGGGGTCGATGCGCCCGCGCCGATGGTGGCAGCGGCGGTTTCAGAGGCGAGGGGAGGCAGGGCTGGCATGGGAAAGTTCGGAGTGGGGAGGCTCCCGGCGACGCAGATGAAAGACTTGGAAACAGACGTCGATCATATCTTATATAAGACATAAGACAAATTGACCGGGCTCCGAAATCGGGAGTACACTTTCGCGTTGTTTGCGGAGCACGGGCTGCTGGTTTCTGACGCTGGTGCGACCTGGCGCCGATAACACCTGATTTTTTCCCCATCCCTGGAGTTTCATCATGAGCAAGAAGCCCGTTCGTGTCGCCGTCACCGGTGCCGCCGGTCAAATTGGTTACGCCCTGCTGTTTCGCATCGCCTCCGGCGAAATGCTGGGTAAGGACCAGCCCGTCATTCTGCAACTGCTGGAGATTCCCGACGAGAAGGCCCAGAACGCGCTCAAGGGCGTGATCATGGAACTCGAAGACTGCGCCTTCCCCCTGCTGGCCGGCATCGAAGCCCACTCCGACCCCCTGCAAGCCTTCAAGGACACCGACTACGCCCTGCTGGTCGGCGCGCGTCCCCGCGGCCCCGGCATGGAACGTGCCGACCTGCTGGCTGCCAACGCACAGATCTTCACGGCCCAGGGCAAGGCGCTGAACGCCGTGGCCTCGCGCAACGTGAAGGTGCTGGTCGTCGGCAACCCTGCCAACACCAACGCCTACATCGCCATGAAGTCGGCTCCGGACCTGCCGGCCAAGAACTTCACCGCCATGCTGCGCCTGGACCACAACCGCGCTGCATCGCAGCTGGCTGCCAAGGCCGGCTTCAAGGTGGGCGACATCCGCAAGCTGACCGTCTGGGGCAACCACTCGCCCACGATGTACGCCGACTACCGCTTCGCCACCGTCAACGGTGAAAGCGTCAAGGCCAAGATCAACGACCAGGCCTGGAACAAGGACGTGTTCCTGCCCACCGTCGGCAAGCGTGGCGCCGCCATCATTGCAGCGCGCGGCCTGTCCTCGGCTGCCTCGGCTGCCAACGCTGCCATCGACCACATGCGCGACTGGGCCCTGGGCTCGGGCGGCGAATGGGTCACCATGGGCGTGCCCTCCAACGGCGAATACGGCATTCCCGCCGGCATCGTCTTCGGCTTCCCGGTCACCACCGAGAACGGCGAGTACAAGATCGTCGAAGGCCTGGAAATCGACGCCTTCTCGCAAGAGTGCATCGACAAGACCCTGGCCGAGCTGCAAGGCGAACAGGACGGCGTCAAGCACCTGCTGTAAGCCGCCGGCAAGCCATGCTCGACTGGAATCCCGCGCTTTACCTGCGTTTCGCCAATGAGCGTACGCGCCCCGCAGCCGAGCTGCTGGCGCGTGTGCCCTTGGCCCAGGCCCGCCATGTGGTGGACCTGGGATGCGGGCCGGGCAATTCCACCGAGCTGCTTGCACAGCGCTATGCCGGTGCCACGATCACCGGCATAGACAACTCCCAGGCGATGCTGGCCACCGCGCGCCAGCATCTGCCTGAGGCCCGCTTCGCGCTGGCCGACATTGCTTCCTGGACGCCCGCCCCCGGCGAGAGCGCTCCCGACCTGATTTATGCCAATGCCTCCCTCCAGTGGGTGGGGGAGCATGAAACGCTGATACCCCGCCTGTTCGCCCAACTGGCGCCAGGGGGCGTGCTGGCGATACAGATGCCCGACAACCGGCAGGAAGCCACGCACCGCGTAATGCGCGAGATTGCCAGCCTGCCCAAGTTTGCCGCCTACATCGGCGATGCCGCCAAGGTGCGGGCCGACATCCTGCCCATCCGCAGCTACTACGACCTGCTGGCCGGACCGCAGGAGCAGGCCGGCGTCGAGGCCGGCGCCGTCGATGTCTGGCACACCGTCTACCAGCATCCCATGGACTCGGCCGGCGCCATCGTCCAGTGGCTGCGCGGCACCGGCCTCAAGCCTTTCGTCGAGGGCCTGCCTGAAGCCCTGCAGGCTGACTTCCTCACCGAATACGAAAACCGCGTGGACGCCGCCTACGGCGTGCGCGCCGACGGCCGGCGCCTGCTGGCCTTCCCCCGCCTGTTCATCGTCGCCCAGCGCAAGCCATGACCGCCGCCACGTCCACACCCTCTCGCGCACACCCGGCCCAGGTGCTGCTCGATGCGCAGGGCGGTGCCCTGCACCTGCCCGTCTGCGACCACTACAGCGGCGTGGAAGTGCGCATGCGCAAGAGCCTGCAGCTGCAGGCCGAGATGATGGCCGAGTTCGGCACCTGCGTGTTCGACGTCACGCTGGACTGCGAGGACGGCGCCCCCGTGGGCCAGGAGGCCGCCCATGCGCGCCTGGTGGCCTCGCTGGCGCGTGATGCCGCGCCCGGCGCCCGCGTGGCTGCGCGCGTGCATGCCGTGGACCACGCCAGTTTCGCGCAGGACCTGGACATCATCGTCGGCGAGGCCGGCGACCGCCTGTGCCACCTCATGCTGCCCAAGGTGGAAAGCGTGGACGACGTGCTGCTGGCCGAGCGGCATCTGGGCCGACTGGGCTGCCGCGAACTGCCGCTGCATGTGCTCATCGAGTCGCCCGCCGCCGTGCACCGTGCCTTCGACATCGCCGCACACCCGCGCGTGCAGAGCATTTCCTTCGGCCTGATGGACTTCGTCTCGGCCCATGGCGGCGCGATTCCCGCCTCGGCCATGGGCTCGGCCGGCCAGTTCGACCATCCGCTGGTCGTGCGCGCCAAGCTGGAGATCGCAGCTGCCTGCCACGCGCACGGAAAGGTGCCTTCGCACTGCGTGGTCACCGAGTTCAGGAATCCACAGGCGCTGCAGGCCGCTGCCACACAGGCGTCACGGCGGCTCGGCTATACCCGCATGTGGAGCATCCACCCGGACCAGATCCGTCCCATCCTCGCCGCGTTCGCGCCCCAGGCCGACGAAGTGGCGCAGGCCGCACAAATACTTACCGCCGCCGAGGCCGCCGACTGGGCGCCCGTCAGCGTGGATGGTGTATTACATGACCGGGCGAGCTACCGCTATTTCTGGCAGTTGCTCACACGTGCCCACCAGACCGGCCAGGCGCTGCCCCCGCAGGTGCAGCCCTGGTTTGCATCAGAATCACTTGCTTAGCCCACACCGGGAATTTGCAGGAGCCCAACGTATGAAGACAGCTATCGCCTCCATCCTGATCGCAGCCCCCTTGCTGGCCATGGGCCTGGGCGCCAGCGCCGCCGAACCTGCCAAGAAGGCTCCGGCCAAGGCCGCCGCCAAGCCTGCGGTCAAGAAGGCTCCCGCCAAGAAGGCCACCGCGGCCAAGGCCGCTGCCGGCGCTGCCGCAGTCGGCGGTGCGGCGGCCGTGGCAGCTGCTGCCCAGCAGCCGCTGTCCGCCGAAGACCTGGCCATCTCGGAGCGCGTGCACACCGGCCGCATTCCCTGCGAGCTGGGCGCCTTCGTCAATGTCACGGCCGACCAGTCCAACCCCGGCTACTTCAACATCGACGGCAAGGGCTTCAAGTACCACATGGCGCCCGTCAAGACCTCGACCGGCACCGTGCGCCTGGAAGACAAGCATGCCGGCGCCGTCTGGCTGCAGATCGCCAACAAGTCCATGCTCATGAACCAGAAGGTCGGCCAGCGCCTGGCCGACGAATGCATGAGCCCTGACCAGCTTCAGGTGGCCGAGGCCATCAAGAAGAACCCGCCTCCCAGCCTGCTGGAAGCACCCAAGCCCGCCGGCCAGTAATCCAGGCCCGGACCTGAGCGTCCCGCAAGCAGCCCCACTTTAGAAAACCATGGAGAGAGAATCATGTTGAAAGCCTACCGTGACCACGTGGCCGAACGCGCCGCGCTCGGTATCCCCCCGCTGCCGCTGGATGCCAAGCAGGTTGCCGAACTGATCGAGCTGATCAAGAACCCGCCCGCTGGCGAGGACGCCTTCCTGCTCGACCTGCTCACGCACCGCGTTCCTCCGGGCGTGGACGATGCCGCCAAGGTCAAGGCCAGCTTCCTGGCGGCCGTGGCCCACGGTGACATCCAGGTGGCTCTCATCTCCAAGGCCAAGGCCACCGAGCTGCTGGGCACCATGGTGGGCGGCTACAACGTGCATCCCCTGATCGAGCTGCTGGACGACGCCGAAGTCGCCGGCGTCGCTGCCGACGCGCTGAAGAAGACGCTGCTGATGTTCGACTTCTTCAACGACGTGGCCACCAAGGCCAAGGCCGGCAACGCCAAGGCCCAGGAAGTCATGCAGAGCTGGGCCGACGCCGAGTGGTTCACCTCGCGCCCCGAAGTGGACAAGAAGATCACCGTCACCGTCTTCAAGGTGCCCGGCGAGACCAACACCGACGACCTGTCGCCTGCACCCGATGCCTGGAGCCGTCCGGACATCCCGCTGCACTACCTGGCCATGCTCAAGAACACCCGTCCCGACGCGGCCTTCAAGCCCGAGGAAGACGGCAAGCGCGGCCCGATGCAGTTCATCGACGACCTCAAGAAGAAGGGTCACCTGGTCGCCTACGTGGGCGACGTGGTCGGCACCGGCTCCTCGCGCAAGTCGGCCACCAACTCCATCGTCTGGGCCACGGGCCAGGACATCCCCTTCGTGCCCAACAAGCGCTTCGGCGGCGTGACCCTGGGCGGCAAGATCGCCCCCATCTTCTTCAACACGCAGGAAGACTCCGGCTCGCTGCCCATCGAAGTGGACGTCTCCAAGCTGGAGATGGGCGACGTCATCGACGTGCTGCCCTATGACGGCAAGCTGGTCAAGAACGGCGAGACCGTCGCCGAGTTCCAGCTCAAGAGCGACGTGCTGTTCGACGAAGTGCGCGCCGGCGGCCGCATCAACCTGATCATCGGCCGTTCGCTGACCGCCAAGGCCCGCGAATTCCTGGGCCTGTCTGCCTCCACCGTGTTCCGCCTGCCCCAGGCGCCCGCTGCTTCGAACGCCGGCTTCACGCTGGCCCAGAAGATGGTCGGCCGCGCCGTCGGCCTGCCGGAAGGCCAGGGCGTGCGCCCCGGTACCTACTGCGAGCCGCGCATGACCACCGTGGGTTCGCAGGACACCACCGGCCCCATGACCCGCGACGAGCTCAAGGACCTGGCCTGCCTGGGCTTCTCGGCCGACATGGTCATGCAGTCCTTCTGCCACACGGCCGCCTACCCCAAGCCCGTGGACGTCAAGACCCACCGCGAGCTGCCTGCCTTCATCAGCAACCGCGGCGGCGTGGCCCTGCGTCCCGGTGACGGCGTGATCCACTCCTGGCTCAACCGCCTGCTGCTGCCCGACACCGTGGGCACGGGCGGCGACTCGCACACGCGCTTCCCCATCGGCATCTCCTTCCCCGCAGGTTCCGGCCTGGTGGCCTTCGGCGCCGCCACGGGCGTGATGCCCCTGGACATGCCCGAGTCCGTGCTCGTGCGCTTCAAGGGCGAAATGCAGCCCGGCGTCACCCTGCGTGACCTGGTGCATGCCATTCCCCTGTACGCCATCAAGGCAGGCGCGCTGACCGTGGCCAAGGCCGGCAAGAAGAACATCTTCTCGGGCCGCATCCTGGAAATCGAAGGCCTGCCCGACCTCAAGGTCGAGCAAGCTTTCGAGCTGTCCGACGCCTCGGCCGAGCGCTCGGCTGCCGGCTGCACGATCAAGCTCAACCCCGAGCCGATCAAGGAGTACCTGACCTCGAACATCGTTCTGATGAAGAACATGATCGCCGACGGCTACGCCGACGCCAAGACGCTGCAGCGCCGCATCGAGAAGGTCGAAGCCTGGCTGGCCAAGCCCGACCTGCTCGAAGCCGACAAGGACGCCGAATACGCTGCCGTGTTCGAGATCGACCTGGCCGACATCAAGGAACCCATCGTCTGCTGCCCCAACGATCCCGATGACGCCAAGTTCCTGTCCGAAGTGGCCGGCACCAAGATCGATGAAGCCTTCATCGGTTCGTGCATGACCAACATCGGCCACTTCCGCGCAGCAGCCAAGCTGCTGGGCGGCCAGCGCGACATCCCCGTCAAGCTGTGGGTGGCTCCGCCCACCAAGATGGACCAGAACGAGTTGATCAAGGAAGGCCACTACGCCGCCTTCGGCACGGCCGGTGCCCGCACCGAAATGCCGGGCTGCTCGCTGTGCATGGGCAACCAGGCCCAGGTCCGCGAAGGCGCGACGGTGATCTCCACCTCGACCCGCAACTTCCCCAACCGCCTGGGCAAGAACACCAACGTGTTCCTGGGCTCGGCCGAGCTGGCCGCCATCGCATCGCGCCTGGGCAAGCTGCCCACCAAGGAGGAATACCTCAAGGAAATGGGCGTGATCGATGCCGACAAGTCCAGCGTCTACCGCTACATGAACTTCGACCAGATCGAAGAGTACGCGGACGTGGCCAAGGGCGTGAGCGCCTGAGTCCGACCTGATCCGGCTCCATGAGCAAAGCCCGCTTCGGCGGGCTTTGCTGCTTTCTGGCTCTGTACTTTCCGGTTTACGCAGCCTGCCTCAACCGCCCCAGCACCTCCTGCGTCTGCGCATCCGCTGGAAAGAACGACTCCACGGCCAGCTCCTGCAGTGTCACATCCACCGGCGTGCCGAAGATGGTGATGGTGCTGATGAAGTTCAGCCGGCCATGGTCGGTGTCCAGCGCGAAGGGCACGGCAATGTGGCTGGCAGGTGCTGCGCCATGTGAGTCCGCTTCATCTTCCTTGAACGGGTAGGCGGCAATCTCGTCGTGCAGCGCCTGCAACTGCGCATCCGACGTGGCGGCAATCTGCTGCTGCAGGCGGTGCAGCAGATGCGCGCGCCAATGGGCTGCATTGGCCAGGCGCGGGCCCAGGCCTTCGGGGTGCAGGCTCAGGCGCAGCACATTGACGGGCGGCTCCAGCAGCCAGGGCGCCACGCCGGCCAGCAGCAGCGGCACGATGGCGTTGGCGGCCACCAGGTTCCAGTGACGGTCCACGGCCAGGGCCGGATTGGGTTCGTGGCCCTTGAGCACCAGGTCCACGGCCTGGCGCGCGGCGGCCAGGTCAGGGTGGTCCAGCGGCCGGGCCTGGTACATGGGCGCATAGCCTGCGGCCACCAGCAGCGCGTTGCGCTCGCGCAGAGGCACGCCCAGGCGCTCCACCAGGCGCAGCACCATCTCGCGGCTGGGCTGGGCGCGGCCGGTTTCCACATAGCTCAGGTGGCGCGTGGAGATCTCGGCCTCCAGTGCCAGGCCCTGCTGGCTCAGGCGGCGGTGCTGGCGCCAGTGGCGCAGATGGTCGCCGAAGGGCGAGCGCGCGGACGGTGGATGGGCGGTGGAGGTCATGGTCCGCATCGTAGCGGCGGGGCCGGCGTGGCGGCCATGACCTGCGAGGTTATCGACCCTGTGCAGCCTGCGGCGGACCATGCAGTCCATGGCATGCACGGTGTGTGCCTGTTGCTCTCAAGGAGTTCGCCATGTCGATGTTCGCTTCCCCCCGTTTCCTGCCCCGCGTGATGTGGGCCGATGCTGCTTCCTGCGCCGCCTCGGGCGCCTTGCAACTGGTGGCGGGGCAGCCGCTGTCGGATGTGACGGGGTTGCCTCTGGCGCTGCTGCAGTCCACAGGCTGGTTTTTGCTGGGCTATGCGCTGCTGGCTGCGTGGATGGCGGCGCGCTCGCCTGTGCCGCGGCGGTTGATCGGGCTGGTGGTTGTGGGGAATTTGGGGTGGGCTGTGGGCTGTGTTGCGCTGTTGGCGTTTGGTGGGTTGGGGTTGTCTGCCTGGGGGGTGGCGTGGGTGTTGGCTCAGGCGTTGGTGGTTGTGGTGTTGGCTGAGTTGCAGTGGACTGGGTTGCGGCGCACGCGGGATGTGGTTGGCGGTGCGCGTGTTGCCATGTCATGACTAC
Organism: Delftia sp. WSY_22; assembly: GCF_043104185.1. Classification (NCBI taxonomy): domain Bacteria; kingdom Pseudomonadati; phylum Pseudomonadota; class Betaproteobacteria; order Burkholderiales; family Comamonadaceae; genus Delftia; species Delftia sp. WSY_22. The sequence continues at coordinate 83,899 of NZ_JBICKN010000053.1, read as the reverse complement.
AGCGGGCTTGTTTTGACCCTGCCGGGCCGTTGTTTTTCGAGGCCGGGTCTCGGCCCGGCAGCCGACGGCCCTTTCTTGCCAAGAAAGGTCAGGCTAAAGAAGGCGGCCCGACGCAGGCGCTGGCATACGGGGGGGCTGGTGCGGGCCTTTGCTGCGCTCGGCCGGGTTCAGGGGGCTGCGCTGCTTTTGACGTGGTGGGAGCAGCCCACGGCGACGACTTCGCCGCTGGTTTCGCTGGCCAGCATGTCGGCGCTGTTGCGGATGGTGCGCAGGGCGCTGGCGAGCACGTCCAGGCGGTTGCTGGTCTCGGGCGTTTCCAGCCACAGCAGGGCCATGCGGGAGAGTGCCGAGATCTCGGCACAGCCTTGCTGCACCAGGCGGTCCACCTCGGTCACGACCTGGGTGAAATGCTCGGCGCTGGGTGGGGGTCTGGGTGTCATGGCTCGGCTCTCCATGCAAGGTTGAGAGAGGCCGTGGAAAGGCAAACATTGCGCATGCTTCCGTGCTCCTAGTCGAGGCTTGAGACCACCGGGTTGCGTTTTCAAGCGCAGGCAGGTGGGCGGGATGTTGAAAACACGAGACTAGTCGTGCGGGCAGCCTTGCGGTGAGCCCCATCCCGCCCGAAATCGCACAGACGTGGGCAAGCGCCCACGAATACAGGATTCAGACGTGACAAAGCCTCGCTGACGGGGAGGCTGCACCGCTAGTCTTGGAAAAGGTGTTTTCAAGCACCGGCCCCGTGACAGGGGGCTGGTGCGGATTGTGGCATAGCGACTGGAGTTGCTCCAGCGGGGCTGGCATGACCTGGCAGGTCATGGACTCGGGGGGCGGTGGCGGCGGAGCATCGGCGGGGCCGGCTTGCGAGGTGCATGCCCGGCAATCCACAAGGAGTGCTGATGCCGATGTTTTCCCATGCCCGTTTCCTGCCCCGCACCCTGTGGGCCGACGCCATCTGCTGCGTTGCCGCGGGTGCGGTGCAACTGGCCTTCGCGCAGCCGCTGGCCGTTGTCACGGGGTTGCCGCAGGCGCTGCTGCTGGGCACGGGGTGCTTCTTGCTGGCCTGGGCCTGCGTGGCTGGCTGGGGCGCGTGCCGCATGCCGCGCAGCCGGGGGCTGGTGGCCATTGCCGTGTTCGGCAACTTCGGCTGGGCCTTGGCCTGCGGGGTTGTGCTGTACAGCGGCGTGCTGGAGCCTGCGCCCGCAGGCTGGGCATGGGTGCTGGGCCAGGCGGCCATCGGCGTGGCGCTGGGCGATCTGCAGTGCGCGGGGTTGTGGCGCAGCAGGGCTTCGCTGGCCGGTCCGATGACAGCCCCGTGAAAGCCTGCCGCTTTTTCCGCGCGGACAGCGTTGTCCGCGTGTGACTATCGCCAATGGACCACAGCATCCGCGGGCACTTCTGGGCACAATGGAAATCAGAGTCTTGGTACATGCCCAGCAGCCCGGAAAAAGGCGGCGCGCATGTGCCTTCCCAGAGTTTCATCCAGGAGTCTCACGATGCGCCACGAATATGAAAACACCCTCAAGACCTTTGCTGCGGCGGGGGGCAAGAAGGGCAAGTTCTTCTCCCTGCCTGAGCTGGCAAGGCAATATCCACAGGTCCGGCGATTGCCCGTGTCGCTGCGCATCGTGCTGGAGTCCGTGCTGCGCAACTGCGATGGCAACAAGGTGACGCGCGAGCATGTGGAGCAGCTGGCGAACTGGAAGCCCCAGGCCGAGCGCGTGGACGAGATCCCCTTCGTGGTATCGCGCGTGGTGCTGCAGGATTTCACGGGCGTGCCGCTGCTGGCCGACCTGGCCGCCATGCGCAGCACGGCCGCCAGGCTGGGCAAGAAGCCCAAGTCCATCGAGCCGCTGGTGCCCGTGGACCTGGTGGTGGACCACTCCATCATGGTGGACTACTTCGGCACCAAGAAGGCGCTGGACCTGAACATGAAGCTGGAGTTCCAGCGCAACAAGGAGCGCTACCAGTTCATGAAGTGGGGCATGCAGGCCTTCGACACCTTCGGCGTGGTGCCGCCGGGCTTCGGCATCGTCCACCAGGTGAACCTGGAGTACCTGGCGCGCGGCGTGCACAAGACCAAGGACGGCGTGCACTACCCCGACACCCTGGTGGGCACGGACAGCCACACGACCATGATCAACGGCATCGGCGTGGTGGGCTGGGGCGTGGGCGGCATCGAGGCCGAGGCCGCCATGCTGGGCCAGCCCGTGTACTTCCTCACGCCCGATGTGGTGGGCTTCGAGCTGTCGGGCCAGCTGCGCGAGGGCGTGACGGCCACCGACCTGGTGCTGTCGGTGACCGAGATCCTGCGCCGCGAGAAGGTGGTGGGCAAGTTCGTGGAGTTCTTCGGCGAAGGCACGCGCACCCTGGCGCTGCCCGACCGCGCCACCATCGGCAACATGGCGCCCGAGTACGGCGCCACCATGGGCTTTTTCCCCGTCGATGAAAAAACCATCGACTACTTCAAGGGCACGGGCCGCAGCAAGGCCGAGATCGAGGCCTTCGAGGGCTATTTCCGCGCGCAGGAACTGTTCGGCGTGCCGGCCGCCGGCGAGATCGACTACTCGCATGTGGTGCGCCTGGACCTGGGCACGGTGGCGCCCAGCCTGGCCGGACCCAAGCGCCCGCAGGACCGCATCGAGCTGGGCAATGTGTCGTCCAAGTTCGATGAGCTGTTCAGTGCCCCTGCGGCGCACAACGGGTTCAACCAGCCGATCGAACGGCTGGGCCGGAGCTTTCCCGTAGGCGGTGGCGGCGAGGGCGAGGTGGCGCCCGAGACGCCGGCCCATCCGCCGGGCGCGCAGCGCTCGCTGGCCGAGATGGAGGCCAACAAGCCCAAGCTGGAGGCCGCCCACAGCGAGGCACCGGTCGATGCCCCCACGCCGCCCAAGCGCCTGAGCATCGCCAACGGCGACGTGCTGATTGCCGCCATCACCAGCTGCACCAACACCTCCAACCCCAGCGTGATGCTGGCCGCCGGCCTGCTGGCCAAGAAGGCGGTGAAGGCCGGGCTCACGGTGCAGCCGCACATCAAGACCTCTCTGGCGCCGGGCTCGCGCGTGGTGACGGAGTATTTGACCGAAGCCGGCCTGCTGCCCTACCTGGAAAAGCTGGGCTTTGCGCTGGCCGGCTACGGCTGCACCACCTGCATCGGCAACGCGGGCGACCTCACGCCGGAGCTCAACGAGGCCATCACCAGCAACGACCTGGTCTGCGCGGCCGTGCTGTCGGGCAACCGCAACTTCGAGGCGCGCATCCACCCCAACATCAAGGCCAACTTCCTGGCCAGCCCGCCCCTGGTCGTGGCCTATGCCATTGCCGGCACGGTGCGCCGCGACCTGATGACCGAGCCCGTGGGCCAGGGCAAGAACGGCCGTGACATCTACCTGGGCGACATCTGGCCGACCAGCGAAGAGATCCACGCGCTGATGAAGTACGCCATGAACGGCAAGGCCTTCCGCGAGAACTACGAGAAGGTGCGCTCCGAGCCCGGCAAGCTCTGGGAAAAGATCCACGGCGTGACGGGCGCCACCTATACCTGGCCCGAGAGCACCTACATTGCCGAGCCGCCGTTCTTCGATGATTTCCGGCTCCAGCTGGACGCGCCTGCCGCCGGTGCTGCCGGCGCCGAGGGCTCCAACCCCTACGTGGTGCACGGCGCGCGCGTGATGGCGCTGTTCGGCGACTCCATCACCACCGACCACATCTCGCCGGCCGGCTCCATCAAGGAAAGCTCGCCCGCAGGCCAGTGGCTGCTGGCCCACGGCGTGCAAAAGGCCGACTTCAACAGCTACGGCTCGCGGCGCGGCAACCATGAGGTGATGATGCGCGGCACCTTTGCCAACGTGCGCATCAAGAACCTGATGATTCCCGCGCAGCCCGATGGCTCGCGCGAGGAGGGCGGCCTGACGCTGTACCGCGACGGCACGGGACAGGTCACCAAGATGCCCATCTACGACGCGGCCATGAAGTACCAGGCCGAGGGCCGCGCCACCGTGATCTTCGCGGGCGAGGAATACGGCACGGGATCGAGCCGCGACTGGGCCGCCAAGGGCACGCAGCTGCTGGGCATCAAGGCCGTGGTGGCGCGCAGCTTCGAGCGCATCCACCGTTCCAACCTGGTCGGCATGGGCGTGCTGCCGCTGCAGTTCCTGGGCACGGACAGCTGGCAGACCCTGGGCCTGACGGGCGAGGAGTTCGTGGAGGTGATTCCCGCCGCCGACCTGGCACCGCAAAGCGAGGCCCAGCTGGTGATCACGCGTGCCGATGGCAGCAAGCAGACCGTGGTGGTCAAGCTGCGCATCGACACGCCCATCGAGGTGGACTATTACAAGCACGGCGGCATCCTGCCGTACGTTCTCAGGCAGCTCCTGGAATGAAGTTGGAAACCCCCTGAGCCGCTATGCGGCTTCCCCCTGCAAGGGGGACGACATCCTGGCAGCGGGGCGGCCCTTGCTCGGTGTCCCTCGCTTCTGGGTCACGCCAGTTTTGGACAGAGTGAACTGAGCAAGGGTGTGGCGTTTATGGCTGCTGCCCCAGCCTGCGCACGCTGTCGCGCAGATGGGCCAGCAGCGATTCGACCAGGGGCTGCACATGGCCCGGGTGCCACATGGCCTGCATCTGCGACTGCGGGTGCCGGCCCTGGATGGGCACGAAGGCCAGCCCCGGAAAGCCCACGCGCTGCAGGCAGGCCGGCACCAGGGACACGCCCTGACGCAGCGAAACCATGGACAGCACGGACAGCCAGTGCCTCACCTCATGGTGCAGGTCGGGCGTGAAGCCTTCGCTCTGGCAGATCTGCCATATCTGCTGGTGGTAGTCGGGCGAGACCTGGCGCGAGAACAGCACCATGCGTTCGCCCGCCAGCTGGCGCACCTGCAGCTTGCGCAGTCCGGCCAGCGCGTGGCTGTCCGGCAGGCAGGCCATGAACGGCTCGCTCACCAGGGTGTGTGATTGCAGGCCTGGCGCGGGGCGCGTGGCGTGCAGCAGGCCCAGGTCCAGCCGCTCCTGCTGCAGGCCGGCGATCTGCTCTGCGCTGTTGAGCTCCAGCATGTCGATGCGCACCAGCGGGTGCCGGGCGCGAAAGCTCTCCAGCGCCTCGGGCAGCCCGCGGTAGATGGCCGAACCCACAAAGCCCAGCCGGATGCGGCCCTGCACGCCGTCGGCGATGGCGCGCATGTCCTGGCGCACGCGCTGGGCCTGTTCCATGATGTCCTGGGCCTGCACGCGCAGGTGCTTGCCGGCGGCCGTGAGCCGCACCTCCTTGCTGGTGCGCTCGAACAGCTGGGCGCCCAGATCTTCCTCCAGCTGGCGGATGGCCACGCTCAGCGGCGGCTGGGAGATGGACAGGCGCTGGGCTGCGCGGCTGAAGTGCAGCTCCTCGGCCAGCACCAGAAAGTACCTCAGTTGTCTCAGCTCCATGGCGTTCTATCCGGTTTGACTATTGATCAATACGTTATCGATATTTGACTCGAATAGAACTGTTTCCAAGAATGGGGGCATCCCCAAGACCCGGAGCCCATGCGCCCGGGCCAGGTTCCCGCACAGGAGACAGACCATGAACCCCGAACCGCAGGCGCTGGCCGCCATGCAGTCTTCCCCCGCCCAGGCTTTCCAGGCCGTGCCCGACCGCCACGGCAGCAACCTGTACACCACCGATTCGCAGTTGCAGCCCCTGCTGGCGCTGTACCTGCCGCCCGAGGTGAACGCGCACCTGCAGCCCCATCTGGAGCGCATGGGCGCGCTGGCCGGCCGCGAGATCGATGAATGGGCGCTGACCGCCGACCGCAATCCGCCCGAGCTGGAGCACCGCGACCGCACGGGGCGCGATGCGCAGCGCATCGTCAAGCATCCGGCCTATGTGGAGATGGAGCGCGTGGCCTACGGCGAGTTCGGCCTGGCCGTCATGTCGCACCGCACGGGCGTGCTGGGCTGGGATGGCAAGCTGCCGCCGCTGGCCAAGTACGCGCTGACCTATCTGTTCGTGCAGGCCGAGTTCGGCCTGTGCTGCCCGCTGTCCATGACGGACTCGCTGGCGCGCACGCTGCGCAAGTACGGCGAGCCGGCCCTGGTCGAGAAGTACTGGCCGCGCATGACGCAGCTGCGCTTCGAGGACCAGGCCCAGGGCGCCATGTTCATGACCGAGCAGGCGGCCGGCTCGGACATCTCCAACACCCAGACGCTGGCCCGCCCGGCCGCCGACGGCAGCTGGCGCCTGTCCGGCGACAAGTGGTTCTGCTCCAACCCCGATGCCGACTTCGCCATGGTGCTGGCGCGCGTGGAAGGCGCGCCGGCGGGCATGAAGGGCATCTCGCTGTTCCTGCTGCCGCGCCGGCTGGACGATGGCTCGGCCAACCACTACCGCATCGTGCGGCTCAAGCACAAGCTGGGCACGCGCTCCATGGCCAGCGGCGAGATCGTGCTCGACGGCGCCGTCGCCTACCTGGTGGGCGAGCAGGGCCGCGGCTTCGTGCAGATGGCCGACATGGTGAACAACTCGCGCCTGTCCAACGGCGTGCGCTCGGCCGGGCTGATGCGCCGTGCCGTGGCCGAGGCCGAGTACGTGGCGCGCGAGCGCCGCGCCTTCGGCAAGGCCCTGCAGGACATGCCGCTGATGCAGCGCCAGCTCGACAAGCTGCGCATCTACTCCGAGCAGGCCCGCACCATGGTGCTGCAGACGGCCCAGGCGCTGCAGCGTTCGGACGCAGGCGAAGACGGCGCCTACGCGCTGCTGCGCATCCTCACGCCCATGATCAAGTTCCGCGCCTGCCGCGACGCGCGCAAGGTCACGGGCGATGCCATGGAGGTGCGCGGCGGCTGCGGCTACATCGAGGAGTGGAGCGATCCGCGCCTGGTGCGCGACTCCCACCTGGGATCGATCTGGGAAGGCACCAGCAACATCGTGGCGCTGGACGTGATCCGCGCCATCAAGCGCGAAGGCTCGCTGCCCGTGCTGCGCGACCACGCGGCCCAGCTGCTGGCCCAGACCGAGGCGGCCACGGAATTCAAGGCCGCGCTGTCGGCCAGCATGGACAAGGCTGCGGCCCTGGCCCTGCGCGCGGCCGAGGAGGGCGGTGACCGCCTGGCGCGCGCCGCCGCCTCGGGCCTGTACCACTGCTTCACGGCCACGGCCATGGCCTGGGAGGCCTCTTGCACACGCAGTGCCGAACGCATGCGCTGGGCCCAGCTGGTGCTGCTGCACCGCGTGCTGCCGCGCGACCCGCTGGCGGCAGGCGACCTGCCCGAAGGCTGGACACGCTGAGCCCATCGACCGCACCGACCCAGAACACACATCCCGTCCACAGGGATGACCGCACAAGTACCGGAGACAAACACCATGCCTTGCACTGACCCGAAGCCGTCCTTCCAGAAACGCCGATTCCTGTGCGCCTGTGCGCTCGCCGCCACCGCCGCGCTGCCGGCCGCCGCACTGGCCGAGCGCTTTCCCGAGCGGCCCATCAGCTTCGTCGTTCCCTTCCCGCCCGGCGGGCCCACGGACGCCATGGCACGCGTGCTGGCCACGGCGCTGACCGAGACGCTGGGCCAGAGCGTGATCGTGGAGAACAAGGCCGGCGCAGGCGGCAACATCGGCGCCGACTTCGTGGCCCGCGCCAGGCCCGACGGCTACACCATCATGTTCGGCACCTCGGGGCCGCTGGCCATCAACAAGCACCTGTACCGCAAGATCAACTACGACCCGCAGACCAGCTTCGCGCCCATCATCCGCGTGGGCCACCTGCCCAATGTGCTGGTGGTCAACCCGGCCACCAAGGCCACCACCGTGCAGGAGCTGATTGCCCAGGACAAGGCCAAGCCGGGCAGCCTGGACTATGCGTCCTCGGGCAACGGCGCCTCCTCGCACCTGGCCGGCGTGCTGTTCAACAAGATGGCCGGCACCTCGCTGCAGCACATCCCGTACAAGGGCACGGGCCCGGCGCTCAACGACCTGCTGGCGGGGCAGGTGAACATGACCTTCACCGACATCCTCACCGCCATGCCCTACATCAAGGCCGGCAAGTTCAAGGCCATTGGCGTGGCCACGGAAAAGCGCTCCCAGGCCATGCCCGATATTCCCACCATCGCCGAGCAGGGCCTGCCCGGCTACGACGTGAGCGTGTTCTTCGGCGTGGTGGCACCGGCCGGCACCCCGGCCGACCGCATCGAGACGCTGAACGCGGCCTTCCGCAAGGCCCTGGGCAGCGAGCGCATCCGCAAGACCTTTGCCGACCAGGGGCTGGAGCCGGCATCGGATCTGTCGCCAGCGGGGCTGTCGACCTTCATCGCTCAGGAAGTGACCAAATGGAAAGCCGTGGTCGATGCCTCCGGCGCGAAGCTCGACTGAACAGATGGAGAACACCCCCTGAGCGGCTACGCCGCTTCCCCCTCTCTCGCACGCGGGAGTGGGACGGCGCCTTCGCTGCGGGGCGGCCCTTGCTGGGCGCCCCGGTGGCTTGAAGCACGCCAGTCTTGCACCTTGTGCCAATGAAGAAAGAAACTTTATGAGCAGAGCCAATGGTGCCCTTCAGGGCATCCGTGTCCTCGACCTCTCCCGCATTCTTGGTGGCCCGCTGTGCGGCCAGATCCTGGGCGACCACGGCGCCGACGTGCTCAAGGTGGAGCCGCCGCAGGGCGACGATACGCGCGCCTGGGGGCCGCCGTTCCAGGACGGTGTGTCCTCCTACTACCGGGGCCTGAACCGCAACAAGCGGCTGCAGTTCCTGGACCTGTCCCAGCCCGAAGGCCAGCAGGCCGTGCTGGCGCTGATGGAGCAGGCCGACGTGGTGGTGGAGAACTTCAAGATCGGCACCATGGAAAAGTGGGGCATTGGCTGGGAGCAGGTGCGCGAGCGCTTTCCGCGCCTCATCTGGTGCCGCGTCAGCGGCTTCGGAGCCGATGGTCCGCTGGGTGCCTGGCCCGGCTATGACGCGGCCATCCAGGCCATGACGGGGCTGATGAGCGTCAACGGCGAGGCCGGCGGCGATCCGCTGCGCGTGGGCCTGCCCGTGGTGGACATGGTCACGGGCATGAACGGCGTCATCGGCGTGCTGCTGGCGCTGCAGGAGCGCCAGCGCAGCGGCCTGGGCCAGCTGGTCGATGTCTCGCTGTACGACAGCGGCATCTCGCTGCTGCACCCGCATGCGGGCAACTGGTTCATGAGCGGCAGGACGCCAGGGCGATCGGGCAACGCCCATCCCAACATCTATCCCTACGACAGCTTTGCCACGGGCACCACGCCGGTCTTCCTGGCCGTGGGCAACGACCGCCAGTTCCGCCTGCTGTGCGAGCATCTGGGATGCCCGCAACTGGTGGCCGACGAGCGCTTTGCCACGGCCGGCCAGCGCTCGCACCACCGCGATGCGCTCAAGCCGCTGCTGGAGCAGGCCCTGCAGTCCTGCGACGGCCCCGCGCTGGCCGATGCGCTGATGGCCATCGGCGTGCCCGCCGCACCCGTGCTGGGCGTGGACGCGGCGCTCAACCACCCGCATACCCTGCACCGCGAGATGGTGGTGGAGATGGAGGGCGGCTACCGGGGCCTGGGCGCGCCCGTCAAGCTCAGCCGCACGCCGGCCAGCTACCGGCATGCGCCGCTGGCCGAGGGCGACAGTTTCGAGTGATTTGCGTGGTGCGCTCAGGGGACGATGGGGCGCAGTTGCGCGTCAGCCATGCCCACCAGCAGCGCGCGACCGTCGGGCTCCACGCGGAACTCGCCGTAGCGGGCTTGCTCCCAGCGCTGGCCATCGCCTTCGCGGAAGTACCAGGCATCCGTCACCAGCGTCCACCGGCCGCCGCGCGGGGTGAGTTCAAAGCGCTGCTCGCCGGGCGCCAGCGGCTCGCTGGTCGTGCCGGTGCGCAGCCACTGCACCACGCCCTGCTCATCGAGCTTGCCGATGGCGTAGAGGCGTCCGCTGCGCAGGTTCTCTTTCTCCACGTCCCTGTCCTCGGAAGGCAGGCGGAAGTTCAGGCGCATGTAGTCGCCCTGCATCAGGGAGCGCGGGTCCACCGGCGCCAGTTCCACGAACACCTTGCGGCCCTGGGCGATGGTGCGCTCCTTCTGCGCAATGCCGATATTGGCCACCGCCAGCGTGCAGGCCGCCGTCAGCACCACCAGCCACGGCGCCCAGCGCTGCAGGGGCGCCGCGCCCGATGCGGCGGCGGTCTCCGCGCTGCCTGGCAGGACTGCGGCGCGCGGCCCTGCCCAGGCCAGCAGGCCCAGCAAGGCGCCGCAGCCGGCCAGCACCAGGGCCTTGGTGGCCAGTGGCCAGGCCAGCTGGTAGTAGAAGCTGCCCACGATCCAGGCCGCAGCCAGGGCGGCCGCTGCGGCCTGCCGCCAGCGGCCGCTGGTGCCGGTCACCGCCAGCGCCAGCAGGCAGGCGCCCAGCCAGGGCAGGAAGGCACTCAGCACGGCCAGCACCACGGCAGCCACGGCGGCGCGCGGCTGCCGCAGCGTGGGCCATGCGCGCTGGGCGAACCAGGCGGCTGCCAGGGCCAGCACGGCCGAGCCGGCCTGCGTCAGAACGCCCATGGAGATGTTCGGGGCGGCTTCCTGCGCCAGCTCGCCCGCCAGGCCGCCGCCCAGCACGCCGGCCACCATGAAGCTCCTGCCGGACAGAAAGGCCAGGCCAGCCAGCACCGCCAGCAGCCAGCCCGTGGCAAAGGGCTCCAGCGCCGCCGCCATGCGGGTCTGTGCTGCAGACTGCCCCAGCGCGCGCCACTGGGCTGCCAGCAGCAGCATCCAGAGCAGCAGCGCCGCATGCACGATGACCCAGGTCGGCAGGCCTGCGTACAGGGTGGATGGATCGTTGTCCGGCCAGAGCATGGTGCAAAACAGCAGCGCGCAGGCGGCGCCCAGCAGCACGCGCAGCCAGGGCCTTGCAATGGCGGCGGTGCAGGCCAGCGCAATGGCCAGGCCTATCGCGGCCGCAGCCTGCCCCGACAGGTCGCGCGCCAGGCCAAAGCACAGCAGGCCGGCGCCGGTCAGCATGGCAGGCAGGGCCAGCTGCTCCAGGAAGACGGGCAGCTCCTCGGCGCGCAGCACGACCACGGCTGCGGCCAGCATCATGGCGCCGATCACATAGGTGCCGGCGCCGCGCTCTATCCAGTCGGACAGGGCAAACGCAAACAGAATCAGCAAGGGAAGAAGGGCCAGCCAGGCGCCCAGCGCCGTGAGCAGCACCACCGCCCAATGGCGGTCGTTGGCGGCAGGGCGGCGGTCCTGCAAGGCAGCAGGCGGCAGGATGCCCTGGTCCACGGCCTGGCGCAGCAGGGTGTCGTGCTCGTGGCTCATTGAAGGCCTCCTTCCGCGTTGCGGGACATTCGAAGCACCAGGCTCACCGTGGCCGCCAGCAGGCACGCAGCGCCCAGGCCGACGAGCAGCAGCATGCCCGTGAAGTCCGCCCCCAGTTTCTCCAGCAGCAGGTAGACCAGGCCGCACACCAGCAGCACGTTCAGGCCCAGCGCCGCACCGCTGAGCAGGAAGATGTCGAAATGCCTGCGCAGGCCCGCCAGCGCCGCCGCGCCTGCCAGCAGCACCAGCCCCAGCGGGTACTGCGGCGCCACCGTGCTGTGGAACAGCCCGCTGATGGCGGTGGAGGTGATCATCGCCAGCGCCAGCGCGCCCGCACCGCGCAAGGCCCACAGCCCCGCGCCCGTGAAGCGTCGCAGGGCCGGTGCCATGACCGCGGTGACGGCAAGGGCGGCGCCCAGGGCCACGGCATGCACGCCCAGGTCGCGCGACTCCACCTCCCAGAACTGCGGCGTATGGGCCTGCGCCCACAGCGCAATGCCCGTCATGGCAACCACCACCCAGGGCACCCAGACGCCATCGCTGCGGGCCGCCAGGGCCAGCGGCAGGGTCAGCGCTGCCCACAGCGCAAACAGCTGCCAGGGGTCCGCTCCCGTCTGGTAGGTCTGCCCGAAAAAGGCGAACAGCGCACCCGTGCCCAGCAGCGCCAGCACGGACAGCGGCACGCGCGCCGCCGCGCGCCATGCCGCGCCAAGACACATCACGAGCACGAAGCCCTGCAGCAGGGCAAAGCGCTGCATGCGGCCCATGCTCTCCCAATTGGCGGCAATCCACAGCACGATGCCCAGCCCGCCCAGCGCCGCGCCCAGCAAGGCCACCACGGGCCACAGGCGGGTTCTGAGGGCGGCCGGTTCCTGCTCGAATCCCGCCAGTGCAAACAGCTGCACGGCGGCCTTGCGGTCCAGGCCATGCTGGCGGACAAGCTCATGCAATAAGGGGCGCAGGTTCATGGTGTGGATGTTCCTTGGCTTGAAGATGCGGATGCCCGACTTTGCCAGAACCTGTCCGGGATGGATTGCAACGCGGCAGCCCGGTGCCGGTGCAACCTGCTATCTTCCTCCCACTCTCCGGAACACTGCCGCCATGCATCCTGCGCCTGCCCCTTTTTGCCGACCTCGCATGTACCCCGCCAAGCCGCTGGCATGCCCTCTGAACGCAACGGCGTTGCTGGCGCCATGAAGCGCGGCGCCGACCTCGACGATTTCGACGACCCGGTCGAATGGACGCCGGTCACACGCCCTGCCGCCATCGCGCTGACGGCTTTCGGCGCCTGGATCATCTGGGGCCACTTCTTCAGCGAGGACCGCTGGCTGATGCTGCTGGACAACGCCAACCTCGCGCTGCACGAGGCCGGGCACCCGCTGGTGGCCCTGTTCTCGCAGCATCTCTCGGTCTACGGCGGCACGCTGTTCCAGTTGCTGTTCCCCGCCCTGTTCATGCGCCATTTCCGCAGGCAGGGCCAGCGCACGGGCTGGATCGCCTCGCTGATGTGGCTGGGCGAGAACCTGATGAACGTGGCCCGCTACATGAAGGACGCGCGCGCCCAGGTGCTGCCGCTGGTGGGCGGCGGCGACCATGACTGGACGGAGATCTTCAGCCGCTGGGGCGTGCTCCAGGCCGATGTGCGCATCGGCACGCTGACGTCGCTGCTGGGGCTGTGCCTGGTGGCGTGGGGGTTGCGGCTGGCGGTGCCGCGTCTTCGTGCTCCCCAGGCCTGAAGCTCCATCTGATACGGTCGAATTCACCGCATCTGCTGCTACCCGCGGAGCAGGGCGCTGGGCATAGTCCAGGCAGTCCCCGGCAATTCATGACAAGCCCGCATCACGGGCGCACCGGCCGGGGCGAAGGCCCCGCATGTCAGAACGACCGAAACCGCTTCCCGATGAAACCGCCGCAGCCCCCCGGCCGCGGCCCGCGCCGCGCAAGGTGATTCCCATCGCCGACGCCAGCGCGGATTCCCCGCTGTTCGAGTCACGCCGCAAGATCCAGCCGCGCTCCATCTCGGGGCGCTTCGCCAACTGGCGCTGGGCCATGGTCTGGCTCACGCAGCTGTTCTTCTACGGCATACCCTGGCTGCAGATCCACGGCCGGCAGGCCCTGCTGTTCGACCTGGAGCAGCGGCGCTTCTACATCTTCGGCTGGCTGCTGTATCCGCAGGATTTCATCTACCTGGCCGTGCTGCTCATCGTCTCGGCGCTGGCGCTGTTCCTGTTCACCACGGTGGCGGGGAGGCTGTGGTGCGGATTTTCCTGCCCGCAAACGGTCTACACCGAGCTGTTCATGTGGGTGGAGCGCCGGCTGGAAGGCGACCGCAGCGCACGCCTGCGCCTGGATGCCAGCGGCTGGGGTCCGGAGAAGATCGCGCGGCGCGGTGGCAAGCATGCGCTGTGGCTGCTGATTGCGCTGTGGACGGGGCTGACCTTCGTGGGCTACTTCGTGCCCATCCGCAGCCTGCTGCCCGAGGTGCTGGCGCTGACCGGCGCGTGGCAGATCTTCTGGGTGCTGTTCTATGCGCTGGCCACCTACGGCAACGCGGGCTTCCTGCGCGAGCAGGTCTGCAAGCACATGTGCCCCTATGCGCGCTTCCAGAGCGCCATGTTCGACAAGGACACCCTGGTCGTCACCTACGACACCGCACGCGGCGAATCGCGCGGCCCGCGGCACAAGGGCGTGGACTACCGGGCCCAGGGCCTGGGCGACTGCATCGACTGCACGCTGTGCGTGCAGGTCTGCCCCGTGGGCATCGACATACGCGACGGCCTGCAGTACGAGTGCATCGGCTGCGGCCTGTGCATCGACGCCTGCAACAGCGTCATGGACCGGATGCACTACCCGCGCGGGCTGATCCGCCTGTCCACGCAGAACGGCGTGGCCCGGGGCTGGCGCCAGAGCGAGCTGGTGCGCCGCATCTTCCGCCCGCGCGTGCTCATCTACGGCACGGCGCTGGTGGCCATCTCCACGGCCATGGTGGCCAGCCTGGCGCTGCGCACGCCGCTGAAGGTGGACGTGGTGCGCGACCGGGGCACGCTGTCGCGCATCGTGGCCGGCGGCCAGATCGAGAACATCTACCGCGTGCAGATCGGCAATGCCACGGAGCAGGACCAGCGCTATGTGCTGTCGGCCTCGGGCATCGAAGGCCTGCGCGTGGCTTCGGAGACCGAGGTGGACGTGGGCGCGGCCCAGGACCGCTGGGTCGTGGTGCGGCTGCAGGCGCCCTATGGCGCGGCCGGCCCTGGCTCGCACGGCGTGGAGATCACGGCCACGGCGGTAGGGGACCCGGCGCTTTCCAAGCAGGCGCACAGCACGTTCCTGGTGCCGCGCTGAAGGGCCGGTTGGATGGATTGATTCACGAGTACAGCGCAGTTGTTGTGCACGATGCCTGGTCCGCTGCAGCGCGGGCTGGCATCGGTTTTGAGGCCCCGGAAGTTTGTTCCGGGGCCTTTTTTTATCGTGTCTTCCCGACAAGGCGGACAAGCGGGCTGGCAGTCAGGCCAAGGAGAAACGACAGGGGCTTGAATGAGGCAGGCACGAGGCAGCACTTCAAATTCGCAGGCTCTACCCTGTGGTGATATGTATGAAGGTGAAATACATACCCGTAACGGGTATAGTTGGGAGGCTGGCATGGCGCGCGTTCTCAAACGCAAGGACTTTTCCCGATGGCAGGCGAGCGAGAAACTGCCCGATACCGCGCTGTGCAAGGCGGTCAGGGAGATGGAAAGAGGGCTGATCGACGCGGACCTGGGGGGCTTTCTCTACAAGAAGCGGGTGGCGCGTCCAGGCGCGGGCAAGAGTGGGGGTTATCGAGCGCTGTTGTCGGCACGAATCGGCAACCGATACATCTTCCTGCATGGTTTCACCAAGAACGACAAGGCGAACATCACACAGGAAGATCAGAGGGCTTTGAGGTTTGCAGGCAAGCTGTTTCTGGACCTGTCCACCCAGGCCTTGTCGGCGGCCTTGCAGTCAGGCGTTTTGTTGGAGGTGCATTGTGAGCAAGATCATTGAATCCCTGCGCGGCGATCTGGCTGCGCTGTACGAAGCGGGCGCCATCGACAAGGTGACGATGCGCGAGTTCGACGCGATCTGTCCTCCCCCGGTGCGGGAGTTCGAGGCGGCCGACATCAAACAGCTGCGCGAGACTTTGAAGTTCAGCCAACCGGTGTTTGCGCTGCATTTGCACACCACGGCTTCCACGGTGCGCAAATGGGAGCAGGGCGAAACCCGTCCCGCCGGACCGGCGCTCAAGCTGCTCAACGTCATCGCCGACAAAGGCCTTCAGGCCATCCTCTGAGCCGGGGCGACACAAGGGTGGTATGCGGGCGACTCCCGGGCGACACGATCTGGTGTAAATGCTCATAGGGAAATCCGCAGACCCCGCTATGGTGGGCGGCTGTTTTCCGTCCCGCGTATGAACAAGAAACCTGCCTCCCCCGACAACGTCTTTTCCGAGTCCAGCGCCTCCGCATCGCTGGCCGCCTCCACCACCACAGCCGGCATCACCAGCACCACCGGCGGCAGCCCGGCAGCGGCCACGCCCAAGCCCACGCCTTTTCGCTCCGCCCTGATCCGCTCCGGCACCATCCGTGCCACCACGCGCAGCTTCCTGCATGCCCTGGGCCAGGACGACGAAGACATAGAGCGCCCGCACATCGGCGTGTTCCACACGGGCGGGGAGATGAGCCCCTGCAACCTCAACCTGCGCGACCAGGCCCAGCATGCCAAGACCGGCATCTATGCCGGGGGCGGTACGCCGCATGAATGCCCTGTGGTGTCGGTCAGCGACGGGCTGACCATGGCGCATTCGGGCATGCGGTTCTCGCTGGTCTCGCGCGAGCTGATCGCCGACAGCGTGGAGGCCTCGGTGCGCGGCCACCAGTGGGATGGCATCTTCGCCATCGGCGCCTGCGACAAGAACCTGCCGGGGCTGATGATGGGCATGGTGCGCTGCAATGTGCCCAGCGTCTTCGTGCATGGCGGCTCGGCCCTGCCGGGACAGGCGCCCGGCGTGCACGGGCGCGACCTGAATGTGGTCGATACCTACGAGACCATCGGCCAGGTGCTGGCCGGCACCGCCACGGCGCAGGACCTGGAGGCCATGAGCCGCGCCTGCCTGCCCACGGCCGGCGCCTGCGCAGGCCAGTTCACGGCCAACACCATGGGCATGGTGAGCGAGGCGCTGGGCCTGGCGCCCATCGGCTCCAGCATGGTGCCCGCCGTGTTCAGCGAGCGCGCACCGCTGATGCGCCGCGCCGCGCGCCAGCTCATGCAGGCCGTGTGGGCCAGCGCCGAAGGCGGCGGCCCGCTGCCGCGCGACATCATCACGCGCCGGGCGCTGGAGAATGCCTGCGCCGTGGTCAGCGCCACGGGCGGATCGACCAATGCCGCCCTGCACCTGCCGGCCATCGCGCACGAGGCCGGCATCCGCTTCCACCTGGACGACGTGGCCGAAATCTTCGCGCGCACGCCGCTGATCGCCGACCTGCGCCCCGGCGGGCGCTTCCTGGCGCGCGACGTGTACTACATCGGCGGTGCCGGCGTGATCCTGCGCACGCTGATGGAGCAGGGCTTTGTCCACGGCGATGCGCTCACCTTCACGGGCCGCACCCTGGCCGAAGAACTGGCCGATGCCGCGCCGCCCGATGGCGAGGTGGTGCGCACGCCCGGCAACCCCATCACGCGCGACGGTGGCCTGACCGTGCTCAAGGGCAACCTCTGCCCCGATGGCGCGTTGCTGAAGACGGCCGGCCTCAAGACCCTGGTGCACCGGGGCCCCGCGCGCGTCTTCGAGTCCGAGGAACAGGCCCAGGCCGCCGTGCAGGCCATGCAGTACGCGGCCGGCGATGTCATCGTCATCCGCAACGAAGGCCCGCGCGGCAGCCCCGGCATGCGCGAGATGCTGGGCATCACGGCGCTGCTCTATGGCCAGGGCATGGGCGACAAGGTGGCCCTGCTGACCGATGGGCGCTTCTCTGGTGCCACGCGCGGCCTGTGCATCGGCTACGCAGGCCCCGAGGCCGCCGACAACGGCCCCATTGCCGCACTGCGCGACGGCGACCTCATCGCCATCGACGCCCGCGCCGATGCGCGCAGCATCACGGTGGAAATCGGCGAGGCCGAACTGGCCGAACGTCTGGAACAATCAGCCGCCGCGCGCCGCCAGATGCCGCCGCTGGGCGGCGTGCTGGAAAAATACGCGCTCACCGTGCGCCCGGCCCACCAGGGAGCGGTCACGCATTCGGGCCAGGTGGTCTGGCTGCGCGACGACAGTTGAAGCCGCCGGGCTGGCACGCATTTCCCCCGCTGTTCCCCCACTGTTTTTTTTCAGAGTTTCAATTTCAACCGGAGACATACGCATGAACATCGACCGCCGCCAATGGCTGGGCACCGCTGGAGCGGGTGCGCTGCTGGCCAGCCTGGGCCAGCAGGCCTGGGCGCAGGCCCAGGGCCCCATCGAGACCCTGAACATCATCACCGGCTTCGCGGCCGGAGGCACCTCGGACGCCATCTGCCGCCGCGTGGGCACCAAGCTGTCGGGCTATGCCAAGACCGCCGTGGTGGAAAACCGCACCGGCGCGGGCGGGCAGATCGCCATCAGCTACGTCAAGGGCCGGCCCGCAGACGGTGCCACCCTGCTGCAGACGCCCACGTCCATGCTGTCCATCTACCCGCACATCTACAAGAAGCTGCCCTATGACCCGGTGGCCGACCTGGCGCCAGTCACCGTGGGCTGCATCTTCGACTTCGGCTTTGCCGTCGGCCCCGCCGTGCCCGCCAGCGTGACCACCGTGCCCGAATTCTTCGCCTGGGCCAAGGCCAACCCCGCAGGCGCCAACTTCGGCTCGCCTGCGCCCGGCTCCACGCCGCACTTCATCGGCGCCCTGCTGGGCCAGCATGCCGGTGTGGACTTCAAGCACGCCGGCTACCGCGGCACCCAGCCGGCGCTGCTGGACATGCTGGGCGGCAACGTCTCCGCCGTCTGCGGCCCCGTGGGCGACATGCTGCAGCACCTGGCCGGCGGCAAGATGCGCATCCTGGGCGTCAGCGGCGCCAAGCGCAGCCGCTTCGCACCCCAGGTGCCCACGCTGGTGGAGCAGGGCTACAAGGACATGGCGCACAGCGAATGGTTCGCCTTCTTCGTGCCCGCCAAGACGCCTGCCGAGACCGTGCAGCGCCTGAACGGCCACATGCGCAAGGCCCTGGCCACGCCCGACGTGGTGGACAGCCTGGCCACCTTCGGCCTGGACGCCCAATCCTCCACCCCCGCCGAACTGGCCGCGCTGCTGCAGTCCGAGCTCGCCAAATGGGGCCCCATCGTCAAGCGCGTGGGATTCACAGCTGAGGGCTAAAAAGAACAAAACGGGCCGAGCGAAGCGAAGGCCCGCTCCATGCCCACTCCCCGTATGTCAGCGCAGGTTGCCCGCAGCGAAGCGGAGGGTCGCGGACATTCGGGTCGCCTGCTTTGATCTGACCTTTCTTGGCGAATCAAGAAAGGGCAGTCGGCCGCCGGGCCGAGACCCGGCCTCAGAAAAATACCACCCGGCAGGGTCAAAAACAGACCCACGTAAACCAAAGCCTCAGAACGGCAACGTCCCCTGCACATACAACGTCCGAGGCATCCCCACATACTTGCCCCCGTTGTTGTCCGTAGACCGCGTGTAGTACCTGCGATCAAACAGATTCTTGACCCCCACGGCCACCCGCAGATTGCCCAGCGACTTGCCAAAGTCATAGCCCGCACGCAGGCCCACGGTCGCAAACCCGGGAATATCACCCAGCCGCCCCGCAGCATCTTCCTGCGTCACATACTGCGTGCCCGACCCCGGAGAGCGCTGCTTCGATTGCGCGGCCAGGTCCGCATTCAGCGTCCACTGCCCCAGCGCATAGCGCGCCCACAGCTGGCCCGTGTGGCGCGAGTACAGCGGCAGGTCGCGCCCTGCGAAATCGCCGGCGCGCGAGACGGCCTCGGTATAGGTATAGGACACACCCGCCGTCAGCCCCTTGAGCGCGGCATTCCACTGGCCCAGGTCGTAGCGCAGCGAGGACTCGATGCCGCGGTGGCGCGTGGCGCCCAGGTCGGTCCAGATGCCGTCCACGCCCACGCGGGTCAGCAGCAGTTCCTTGTCGAAGTCGATGTTGAACAGCGTCAGCTCGGCGTTCAGCGCCGGGCTGTTGTAGTGCGTGCCCACCTCATAGGTCTTGGCCGATTCGGGATGCAGGCCGCGCTCGGTCTGGGCCAGCTGCGCATACTGCTGCGGTCCGAAGGACTTGCCCGCGTTGGCGAACAGCGACCACTGCGCATTCATGCGGTAGAGCACGGACAGCGTGGGCAGGAGCTCGCGTGCCTCGGCCTTGGGGAACAGCTGGCTGGTGACGGTGCTGCCGTCGGCGCCCAGGTTGCTGACGTTGTTGAAGGAGTTGATGCGTTCGTAGCGCACGCCGGGGGTGATGGTCCAGTTGCCGATGTCGATGCGGTCATCGATGTAGAAGGCATGGGCCGTGGTGCCGCCCTGGCTGGTCTGGTAGGGCGTGATCGGCAGGGCCATGGCGTTGGCCATGGTGGCGGGGTTGTAGTAGGCGGTGCGCAGCGCGACCTCGGAACTGCTTTCCTTGAGGTAGCGGTAGCCCACGCTGACTTCCTGCACCACGGAGCCGGTCTCGAACAGGCGCGAGTAGCGCGGCTCGATGCCGAAGTAGTGGTAGCTGCGCGGCGCGGCGGTCAGGCGGCGCTGGTTGGCGTTGTCCTGCTCGATGTGGCTGCCGCGGAACGAGTCCACGTAGTAGCCCAGCACCTCGAAGTTGTTGCGCCCGTCCTTGTGGTTGTACTTGAACGAGGCATCGGTGCGGCGGCCGTCGAAGCTGTCGTAGGAGCGCGTGGACTGGAACGGGTCGGCCGCGTACTGCGCCGTGGTCAGGCCGCCGGGCATGCGGCCCGAGCCCTCGAAGTGGTGCAGCGACACGGCGATGTCGTCCTGGGCCGAGATGCGGTAGGCGCCCTTGAGCAGGATGTCGTCGATATCGGTCTTGTCATTGCCTGCGCGCCAGCCGTCGCCATGCGTGCCCGAGTACAGCAGGGCCAGGCCCAGGCCGGATTCGCTGGTGCCGCCCACGAAGAGGCTGGGCGTGGTCTTGGCATTGCCGCCGTGGCTGTAGAACTCGGTGCCCACCGAGGCCTCGGCCGCGAAGGTCTTGGGAATGGCGCGCGTGACGAAGTTGATGATGCCGCCCACGTTCTGGGGGCCGTAGCGCACCGAGCCCGCGCCGCGGATCACGTCCACCGACTCCAGGTTGCCCAGCGAGACGGGCGCCAGCGACAGCTGGGGCTGGCCGTAGGGCGCGTAGGAGACGGGCACGCCGTCCATCAGCACATAGGAGCGCGGCGACAGGCGTGCCGTCAGGCCGCGCACGCCGATGTTCAGGGACACATCGCTGCCGCCCGTGCCGTTGCTGTCCTGCACCTGCACGCCGGGCACCAGGCGCAGCACGTCGCGCAGGCTGGAGGCGCCGGTTTCCTCGATGCGCGCCCGCTCGACGATGGTGCGCGCGCCGGCATGGTCCAGCACTTTTTCCTCGCTGGGGTTGTCCAGCCAGTTGCCCGTGACGGTGATGGTGGACAGGCCGGCCTCGGGTGCGGTGGTGGTGGATGGTGCCTGTGCCGACGCCTGCAGCGACAGCAGGGCGGCGGCGACAGCGGCCGCGCAGCGTGTGAGCGTGGCGCAGTGATTGCTGGAAACCATGGAAAACTTCCTTTGTGCCTCTGGGAATGGTGCAGCGCTGAAGGGTCGGCTGGCAGGCTGCAGGACGCGTGGCGGCGGGCGAGGCGGAAGCAGGAGACAAGGACCGGTCAGCATGCATGGCGGCAATGCCGGTTCGGTGCGCGAGTCTAAATGAGAATCATCCAGCCGGCACCAGGCTGGCAGCAGCTGCGCGGGGTCGCGTTGCCCGGGCGCTACAGCGCAGCAGGTGCCGCCAGCGCAGCGGGCGCTTACCCTGCTGCTTTTGCTGCGGGAAGGGACTGCATTGCGCGAGCCAGCTCGCCCAGCGTGGCCAGGGCCTGCCCGGTCTCGTCGCTCCAGTCATGGCCGTAGTTCAGCCGCAGGCAATGGCCGAAGGCCTGCGAGGCCGAGAAGATCGGCCCCGGCGCCACGCTGATGCCGCGCGCCAGCGCTGCGCGGTGCAGGGCCAGCGCATCGCAGTACGGCGGCAGCTCTATCCACATGAAGTAGCCGCCCTCGGGCCGCGTGGCCCGCGTGCCTTGCGGAAAGTGGCGGGCAATAGCCGATGCCATGTGGTCCCGCTGCAGGGCCAGGCTCTGGCGCAGGCGGCGCAGGTGGCGGTCCACGCCACCGCTTTCCAGGTAGTCGGCCAGCGCCTGCTGGCTGGGGGCATTGGTGGCCAGCGTGGTGGTGAGCTTTTGCCGCGCCACGGCGCGCGTGAAGCGGCCCGGAGCGGTCCAGCCCACGCGCCAGCCGGGCGCCAGGCACTTGGAGAACGAGGCGCAGTGCAGCACCCAGCCCTCGGTGTCGAAGGCCTTGGCCGGTGGCGGGCGGTGTTCGCCAAAGTACAGCTCGCCGTAGACATCGTCCTCGATCAGCGGCAGCTGGTGGCGCGTGGCCAGTTCCACCAGGGCCTTCTTGCGCGCCTCGGGCATCAGGCTGCCCAGCGGATTCTGGAAGCTGGTCATCAACCAGATGGCCTGGGGCCGGTGGCGCTGCACGGCGGTCTCCAGCGCGGCCAGGTCCATGCCTTCGCCGGGATGCGTGGGCACCTCGATGGCGGACAGCCCCATGCGCTCCAGAGCCTGCAGCGCGCCGTAGAAGCAGGGCGATTCGATGACCACGGCGCCACCGGGCCGCGTGACGGCGGCCAGACACAGGTTCAGTGCCTCCAGCGCGCCATTGGTGATGACCAGGTCGGACGGTGACAGTGCCAGACCGTCGGCCAGGTAGCGCCGCGCGATCTGGCGTCGCAATGCCATGCTGCCGGGCGTGAGGTCGTCGAGGGCGCTGCGCGGATCGGCCTGGCGCGCGGCGCGGGCCAGGGCCTGGCCCAGGCGCTGCAGCGGGAACAGGCGTGGCGAGGGAAAGGCCGAGCCCAGCGGCACGACATCGCGGTCCATGGACGATTCCAGAACCTCGAACACCCGCTCGCTCACATCGACCACGGCAAAGCGCTCGCCCGGGGGGGCCGACAGCTGCGTGGGCTCGGGCGGGGCGCTGTGCGGCCGCGCCGCGACGAAGTAGCCCGAGCGCTCGCGCGCGCGCACCAGGCCGCGTGCCTCCAGCAGGTAGTAGGCCTGGAACACCGTGGAGGCGCTGACGCCGCGCCGCTCGCTGGTGTGACGCACGGAGGGCAGCTTGTCGCCCGCGCGCAGCACGCCTGCGGCGATGGAGGCCTCGATATCGTCGGCCAGTTCCTGGTAGCGCGTCATGCCTGGGGAGGTCGCGGCCCGGGGATCAGCCCTGTTCGGCCAGCAGTTCCTGCAAGGCCTTGATCTGCTGGCGCAGGCGCTCGTTCTCGGCTTCAAGTTCGTTCACGCGCTGCTGCAGTTCCTCGGGCGAGGCGGTCACGGCCGCACCTTCGCCGTCGGCAGCGTCGGCTTCGGGCTTGGCGGCCTTGGGCTTTTTCTTCGCATCGCGCACGCGCTTGGCGGCCTGCTTGAGTTCGTCGGCGCCGGCGGCGGCCACGGCCTGCTGCTCATCCACGGGCAGGCTGGCGACCACGGCGGCGGTGCTCAGCGAGATGTCGCCCGAGCGCACGGCGGCCACCACTTCGGGCGCGGCCTTTTGCTGGATGGTCTCGATCAGCTTGACCTGGCTGCTGGACAGGCGGGCCACGCGGGCCAGGGCCTCGCGCGTGTCCAGGGCCTCATCGGGCACCTTGGCCACGCTGGCCAGGGCGGCGGCGACCACGGGGTCGGTCTCGCCTTCCCAGGGCGCTTCGCCTTCGGGCTGGGCCGGCGCCTCGGCCTTGGCCGCCATCACGGCGGCGGCAGCGGCCGAGCGGCGGGCCGCAATGATCTCGCGCTTGCGCAGCGCCAGCACGCCGCGCTGGAAGTCGGACACGCTGCGGCGGCCCAGGTGCTGGTCGATCATCCACAGGTGCACGTCGTCCATGTTCTTGAACTGCGTGGCCTGGATGGTGTTGAAGGGCAGGCCGTGCTTCTGGCAGATGGCGTAGCGGTTGTGGCCGTCGATGAGCAGGTCGTTCCAGAGCACGAGCGCATCGCGGCAGCCCTCGGCCAGGATGCTGCGCTCCAGCGCGTCGAGTTCATCGGGGGTCAGCGGGTCGATGTAGGCCTTGAGTTCTTCGTTGACGACGATGTCCATGGCAGTGCAGAAATGAGGAATGAAAGAAAAAGGCGCCCGCTCCAGGCCATTGCGGCAATGGACCTGGACGGCCGCCAAGAAGAAAAACTGGAAGCAGGGGCGAAGCCCGCCCTCAGAGCAGGCGCGAGATCAGCGCGCCTTCAGCCGGGCCTTCCAGGGGGATGCGCACGCGCACCGGGTTGCCCTGGGCCACCTGCACGGGCTCGCCGTCGAGGTTGAACATCTTCTCCAGCAGCACCTGGCGGTTGCCCTGGGGGTGGATGATCTCCAGCGTGTCGCCCACCGAGAAGCGGTTCTTGGTCTCCACCTCGGCCATGCCGTCGGCATAGCTGCGCACTTCGCCCACGAAGTGGCTGCGCTGCAGCACCGAGTGGCCGGTCTCGTAGTTCTGGTAGTCCTGCGAGGGACGGCGCTCCAGCAGGCCGCCCGTGTAGCCCCGGTTGGCCAGGCCTTCGAGCTCGGTGATCAGGTGCGGGTTGAAGGGGCGGCCGGCCACGGCATCGTCGATGGCGCGGCGGTAGACCTGGGCCGTGCGTGCCACGTAGTACAGGCTCTTGGTGCGGCCCTCGATCTTGAGCGAGTCCACGCCGATCTTCACCAGGCGCTCCACATGCTCCACGGCGCGCAGGTCCTTGGAGTTCATGATGTAGGTGCCGTGCTCGTCTTCCATGATGGGCATCAGCTCGCCGGGGCGGCCCTTTTCCTCCAGCAGGTAGACCTGCTCGGCCTTGGGGTGGCGCGCGCCGTCGCCGCAGGTGCTGGTGAACTGGCTGTCGGCTTCCTCGCGGGCCTTCTCGAAGCTGAAGTCCTGCTCCATGGTCTGGGCCAGGGCCTCGCCGGTATTGGGGTCCACGGCCGCGTCATGCGTCTTGTAGTCCCAGCGGCAGGCATTGGTGCAGGTGCCCTGGTTGGGATCGCGCCGGTTGAAGTAGCCCGACAGCAGGCAGCGGCCCGAGTAGGCGATGCACAGCGCGCCGTGCACGAAGACCTCGATCTCCATGTCCGGGCATTCCTGGCGGATCTTCTCGATCTCGTCCAGCGACAGCTCGCGCGACAGGATGATGCGCGAGACGCCGGCCTTCTGCCAGAACTTCACCGTGGCCCAGTTGGTGGTGTTGGCCTGCACCGAGAGATGGACCTCGGTCTCGGGCCACTTTTCCTTGACCATCATGATCAGGCCGGGGTCGGCCATGATCAGCGCGTCGGGCTTGCACTCGATCACGGGCTCGATGTCGCGGATATAGGTGCGCACCTTGTCGTTGTGGGCGATCAGGTTGCTGGTGACGAAGAATTTCTTGCCCCGCGCATGCGCCTCGGAGATGCCCTGGGCGATCTGTTCGAGGCGGAATTCGTTGTTGCGTGCGCGCAGGCTGTAGCGGGGTTGCCCGGCGTAGATGGCGTCGGCGCCAAAGTCGTAGGCCGCGCGCATCTTGTCGAGCGAGCCGGCCGGCAGCAGCAGTTCGGGGGCTTTGAGGGTCATGATCCCCGTATTGTCCTGCATAGCGCTTTCCAACATGGTTCGCTAAGGCTCAGGCGAGCCAAGCCCTTGCAGATGCTCCAGCAACTGCCTTGCATGGGCGGGCAACTGGTCTTCCCGGGCCGTGCACAGCAGCAGCTGGCGCCGGGCCCAGGCATCGCTCAAGGGCACGGCGCGGGCGCCGCTGGCCGGGGCCAGGCGCTGCGCGGCTGCCGCCGGCATGACGGCCACGCCCACGCCCTGGCCCACCAGCTGGCAGATGCTGTCCAGGTGCTGCAGCTGGGCACGCCAGCGCAACTGCCCTTCCGACGGCCCCCCCAGCAAGGCGGCCTGCTGGCGCACCAGCATCTGCAGGGCGGCATCGTGCGGCAGGCCCACCCAGTCTTCGGCCAGCAGGTCCTGCAAGGCCAGCCGTTTGCGCCGAGCCAGGCGGTGGCCGCGCGGCAGCACGGCCACCAGCGGGTCGGGGCGCCAGGGCGTGGCCTGCAGGCCGGTGGTGTCCTGCGCATCGCTGGCCACGCCGATGTCGCACAGGCCCTGGCGCAGCCGGTCCAGCACTTCGGCGCTGCCGCATTCCTGCAGCTCCAGCGCCACGCGCGGGTGGCTGCGCAGAAAGCCCGCCACGGCCAGCGGCAGGTGCTCGCCCACGGCCGAGGTGTTGCCGCAGACGCGCACATGGCCGGCCAGCCCCGCGCCGTACTCGGCCATGTCGCCGCGCAGGCGCTGCATCTGTGCCAGCACGCTGCGCGCATGCTGGCCCAGCGTGTGGCCGGCCGCCGTGGGCCGCACGCCGCGCGCCTGGCGCGCGAGCAGGGCGCAGCCCAGTTGCGCCTCCATGCCGCGCACGCGCTCGCTGGCCGAGGCCAGCGTCATGTGCGAGCGCCCGGCCGCCGCGGTGAGCGTGCCGCAGTCGAGGATGTGGACGAACAGCTGCAGGTCGGTGAGGTCGAATCGCATGGCCTGTGGTGCTGAAGGATCAGGCCATGCCTGAGCCTTGGTTTGAAGATTCCCGATTGTGATCCCTTTGTTGGTGCACGAGCATGGCGCCATGAGGTTCAGGAAGGGCCTGAGCCAAGTCGGTGGAAAGTGCAGGGTGGCCGTGATGTGGGATGCGTGGTGGGTGCTGGCGGCGGCGGTGGCCGTGTTCGGGCTGGCCGGTGTCGTCAAGGGAGTAGTGGGCCTGGGCCTGCCCACGGTGTCCATGGCGCTGCTGGCGCTGTTCATGCCGGCCGGGCAGGCGGCGGCCTGGCTGCTGCTGCCGTCCCTGGTGACCAATGTGGTGCAGATGCGGCCCCTGCCATCGCTGCGGCCGCTGCTGCGGCGCCTGGGCTGGATGCAGCTGGGCATTGTCGCGGGCACGGTGGGCGGCATGCTGTGGTGGGGCCCGGTGGGCGAGGCCGCCGTGGCGCGCACGGCGCTGGGCGTGGCCCTGGTTGTGTATGCCCTGTGGGGCCTGTGGGGGCCGGGCCTGCAGTTGCCGCAGAGGCATCAGGCCTGGCTGGGCCTGTTGTGTGGTCTGCTGACGGGCGGGATCACGGCGCTGACCGGCGTGTTCGTGGTGCCGGCCGTGGCCTTTTTGCAATCGCTGGCGCTGGGCCGGCAGGCGCTGATGCAGGCCATGGGCCTGTGCTTCACGGTGTCCACGCTGGCGCTGGGCGCGGGCATGGCGCTGGCGCAGGGGCCGGGCCATGCCGCTTCGTCCTGGACGGGCTGGGGGGCCACGGCCCTGGTTTCCGCGCTGATGCTGCTGCCCGCCCTGGCCGGCATGGCCTGGGGCGAGCGGCTGCGCCAGTCGCTGTCGCCCCAGGTCTTCAAGCGCGTGCTGATGTTGGGCCTGCTGGCCCTGGGCATCTACATGTGCGCCAGGGGCTAGCCCCGGGCGTTCAGGCGCGGAACACCTTCACGGGGCTGCCGCGCTCCACCTCCCAGTGCAGCTGGCTGCGCGTGCGCCGGGCCTGGCCCTCGCCCTGCGCGTTGAGGCGCGCCAGCTTCAGGGCCAGCAGCTCGCGCGCCAGCCGCTTGTTGGCGTGCTGGCTGCGCTCGCTCATGACCTTCACCGAGATCCCGCTGGGCACATGCAGGGCATGGACGGCGGAGTCCGTGGTGTTGACATGCTGGCCGCCCTTGCCCGAGGCCTTGCAGGCCTGGAAGACGATTTCGCCGTCTGCCGGCAATTGCCGGGGCGGCTCGCACTTCTGCACGGCAACAAACCAGTTCCTGCGCGGGTGATGGGGCCGCAGGGGACTGTCGAAGACCCACTGGATGGTGCCCAGCCAGGCGCCCAGCGTGCCGTGAAGCAGGCCGGTGTCGCCCTCGCAGCGCAGCAGCACGGACCTGTAGCCGGCCGGCGTGGGCGTTTCCTCCAGCACGTCCACGGCGATGCCGCTGGCGGCGCAGTCGCGCAGCAGCTCGCGCAGGGTCAGGCGCACGGCATGCTCGCACTCGGCGGGGCCGTGGGATGCGGTCAGCTGGATCAGCAGCATTGCATGGCTCCCTTCTTGTAGGTCAGCAGGGGGCGCAGCCGCGCCACCAACTGCACCAGGCCGGCTTCCTGCAGGCTGGCGACGACGGAGTCCACGTCCTTGTAGGCCTGGGGGGCCTCCTCGTAGACCAGTTCGCGGTCGGCGCAGACCACGGCGCTGCCGAATTTTGTGCGCAGCAGTTCGTCCAGCGTGAAGCGCGGGCGCAGGCGGCCCATGCAATCGGTACGTGCCCACTTGCGGCCCGCGCCGTGCGCCAGCGAGTGCAGTGCCTCGTCACGCCCGGCCACGGGCCGCACAAGGTAGCTGTAGTCGCCGCGCGAACCCGGGATCACCACCAGACCCTGGTCGGCCGGCGTGGCGCCCTTGCGGTGCAAAAAGCCGTCTTCGCCGCGCCAGTGGTGGGCGATCACGTGGTTGTGGGTGATGTCCAGCAGGGCCTGGCCGCGCGTGCGCAGGGCGCGCAGCAGGCGTGCCGCAATGCTGGCGCGGTTCAGTTGGGCGAAGGCGATGGCGGCCGCGTGCTGGCGCAGGTACTGCGTGGCGGCATCGCTGCTGGCGGCCAGGCCGTCGTGGCTGAAGGCCTCCACATGGGCGCGCAGGATGGCGCCGCCCAGCCCGCGCGAGCCGCTGTGCACCATGAGGTGCACGCGCTTCCTGTCGAGCGCGCCGTCCTCGTACAGCGTGTCCACCACCTGCAGTTCGGCAAAGTGGTTGCCGCCGCCAATGGTGCCCAGGCTGTCCTGCAGATACGCCAGGTCGGCCACGCCGCTGGCCTGGGCGATGTGCTCCAGCTGCTGCATGTCCACGGCGTCCAGCAGTTCCTGGGGCAGGGGGCCGTCGATGTTGCCCACCGCCTTTTCCAGCTTGGGAGCCGAGGTCTTGTGCGCTGCCAGCTCCGTGCTGTACAGCGACATGCCGCAGCCGATGTCGCCGCCGACCAGGGCCGGGTAGAAGCGACCCACGGAAAAGAAGGCTGCCCCTACCGGGTAGCCCCGGCCCGGGTGCAGGTCCGGCAGGCCCACGGCTGCGCGCATGCCGGCCAGGTTGCGGGCCGTTGTTTGAAGTTGTTGGATGGCGGCGTCTTCAATCCAGACGCCGCGGTTGGCGAACACCTGAAGATGGATGTCCGGCCCCCCTGAGTCGCTGCGCGCCTTCCCCCCTCTCGCTTCGCGGGGGGAGACGACACCCTCGGTGCGGGGCGGCCCTTCCTCGGTGTCTCTGGCTTGAGTGATTGCGGGTGCCGCGTTTGCGCCACGGAATACTATGGAATTGCCCATGAATGGCTTTCGATCGAGTGCTTGGGGCACATTCCGGCAGATGCGGAATGCGCAATGGGCAGTCGCCGCAAGCTCGATGGACAGGCATCAGGAAAAGCGCACGCGCAGCCGAAAGCCGGGCCTCTTGCGGGGCCGGGAATCAGGTCTGCAGCGTGGCCTGGAGGCGCTAGGGCTTCAAGCGTGCACGACTGCAAAGGGACGTGTCGAATGGGACATGGGTTCTCTCCTTTGCGATGGTGGACGGGTGCCGCGAATGCGGCAAAGACGGGGATGCTAGGGACAAGCGGCCGGTGCCGCAAGCGAAGTCGCAGGCGCGTGGCGGATTGCATACAACGCAAGATGGAAAAAGCCCCACCGGCAGGTACCGGCGGGGCTTTTTGATGAAGGGCCCGTGTCCGTTCAGTCCTGCGGGCGGAATCCGATGACCAGGTCCGAAGGCACGCGGCCATCGATGTCGCGCGGCAGCGTCTCGGTCTTTTGCAGCGCGCGGATGACGGCATCGTCCCAGGCCTTGTTGCCGCTGGACTTGGCGATGGTGGCGCCGGTGATGGTGCCATCGGGTGCGGTGCGCACGCGCACCTCGGCACGCGGGTTGCCGCTGATGGCGTCCGGGTAGACGATGTTGGGTTTGACGCGCGCGGCCACCTTGGCGCCATAGCCGGCCGAGGGGCCTCCGGCGGAGCTGCCCGAGCCGCCGCTCTTGCTGCCACCGGCGCCTTCGCCGGCCGAGCCGCCGCTGCCGGCCAGGCCCTGCATGCGGCGGATGTTCTCCAGGCGGCGTGCCTCGGCTTCCTTGGCCTCGCGTGCTTCCTTGGCGGCCTGTTCCTTCTTGCGCTTGTCCTCGGCGGCCTTCTTCTCGGCTTCTGCCTTGGCGGCCTTTTCGGCCTTTTCTTTCTCCGCCTTCTCGGCTTTCTCGCGCTCGGCCTTGTCCTTGGCAGCTTTTTCCTTGTCCGCCTTTTCCTTTTCGGCCTTGTCCTTCTTTTGCTGCTCCAGGCGGTCCTTGCGGTCCTGCTCGGCCTTGTCCTTTTTCTGCTGCTCCAGCTTGTCGCGGCGGTCCTTCTCGGCTTTTTCCGCCTTCTCGCGCTCGGCCTTGTCCTTGGCCGCCTTCTCGGCCTTTTCCTTGTCCAGGCGCTCCTGGCGTTCCTTCTCGCGCTGCTCGCGGGCGGCCTGTTCGGCGCGCTCCTTCTTTTGCTGCTCGATCTTGCGCTTCTTCTCCAGCGCGATCTCGGCCTCGCGGTCGTCGTCCACGGCCTGCGGCTTGGGAGGTGGGGGCGGCGCAATCACCGGCGCGGGCGGCGGCGGTGGCGGCTGGGGAATGGGCTCGGGCGCAGGTGGCGGGGGAGGCGCGGGCACGGGCAGGGCAGGGGCCGGCGCGGCCGTGGACCAGAACTCGGCCTCGACCATGGGCTCGTCGGCCTGCTTCGGGGGGCGCACGGTCCACAGCATGGCGGCCACGAGCAGCCCGTGCGCGGCCACGGCCATGGCCCACGAACGGGTGCGGCCGCGCGTGCGCGGCGGTGCGAACTGGTCGTGGTCTTGCAGGTTGGGCATGGAGTCGAAGGCGGGCGGCGCTGCTTACTGGGAGGACTTGACGCCGAAGGCCACGCGCTTGACGCCGGCCGATTGCAGGGCCGACATGGCGGCCATCACGGTCTCGAAGGGCAGCTTCTTGTCGGCCGAGATCAGCACGGCGCTGTCGTCGCTTTGCTGGTCCTGCCAGCTCCTGGCGACCGCGCCCAGTTCCTGGATCGTGACGGTCTTGTCGGTGCTGCCGGCCTTGATGCGGATGCCGCCGTCCTTGTCGATCATCACGTCGGCGCGCTTCGGGGGCGTGCGCGCGGCCTTGCCGGCACTGGGCACGTTGATGGAGCCCGGCGTGAGCATCGGCGCTGTCACCATGAAGATGATGAGCAGCACCAGCATCACATCGATGAAGGGCACCATGTTGATCTCGTTGACGGTGCGGCGGCTGCGGCCGCCGCGCGAGGCTACTGCGGGCATGTGCTCACTCCTTGCAAACTGTGCGCGACTTCAATGGCCGGACGGGGTGCTGGAGCCGGTCGCACCCACGTTGCGCTGCAGGATGTTGGAGAACTCTTCGATGAAGGTTTCCTGCTGGCTGGCCACGCGGTCGATCTGGTGGGCGTAGCGGTTGTAGGCCGTGACGGCCGGGATGGCGGCGAACAGGCCCATGGCCGTGGCCACCAGCGCCTCGGCAATGCCGGGGGCCACGGTGGCCAGCGTGATCTGCTCCATGTTGGCAAAGCCGGTGAAGGCGTGCATCACGCCCCAGACGGTGCCGAACAGGCCCACGTAGGGAGAGACCGAGCCCACGGTGCCCAGGAAGGACAGGCCCGACTCGACCTCGTCCATCTCGCGCTGGAAGCTGGCGCGCATGGCGCGGCGGGTGCCGTCCATCAACTGGTTCACATCGGCGATGCGGCGCTCGCGCAGCTTCTGGTACTCGCGCATGCCGCTGGCGAAGATGCGTTCCATGGGGCCGCCCTGCTTGGCGTGGTGGGCCGCCGAGGCATAGAGGTCGTTGAGGCTGGTGCCCGACCAGAAGTCCTGCTCGAAGCCGTCGTTGAGCGTGCGCACGCGCTTCAAGGTCTGCGACTTGCGGAAGATGGTGGCCCAGCTGGCCACCGAGGCGCCCACAAGGATCAGCATGACCAGCTGCACGACCCAGCTGGCCTGCAGCACGAGGCTGAGTATGGACATGTCATGGGAGTTCATGAGAGTTGCTCCAGGATGCGGTTCGGAATTCTTGCGGGGCGCATGGTCGAGCCATCCACCCATCCAATGCGGATCGTGCCTTCGCACAACAGGGGCGGCGGCGCATTGCCATCGCCGGCGGATGCCAGCAGCGCCTGCTGGCGTATTGTCAGCGAAGCGCGGCCACTGCTTTGCAGCTCGGCGGTAACAAGGAGTTGGTCATCGAGCCGGGCCGCCCGCAGGTATTGCAGCTGGGCCTGGGTTACGACAAACATGCCGCCCGTTTGTTCCCGCAGCTGCTGCTGGCCTATGCCCAGGGCGCGCAGCCACTCGGTGCGGGCGCGCTCGAAGAACTTGAGGTAGTTGGCGTAGAACACGATGCCTCCGGCATCGGTGTCCTCCCAGTAGACGCGGATGGGAAATTCGAAGGCCATGTGCGGCGGCCCTCAGGCCAGCAGGCGCTGCAGGCGGCGCACGGCCTCCTGCAGCTGTTCCATGGAGTTGGCCGTCGAAAAGCGCACGAAGTCGGCGGTCTCGAACGTGCCGAAGTCGCGGCCCGGCGTGATGGCCAGGTGGGCGCGCTCCATGACGGCGTAGGCAAAGTCCCAGCTGCCCTGGACGCCGAGCCTGGCGGCAGCGGCACGGCAGTCGGCCCAGGCGTAGAAGGCGCCGTCGGGCTGTACGGGCACGGGCAGGCCCAGGGCCTCGAGCGCGGGGATGAAGAAGTCGCGCCGGGCCTTGAACTCGGCGCGGCGGCGTTCGTACTCGGCAATGGACTCGGGCTCGAAGCAGGCCAGGGCGGCGCGCTGCGAGACGGTGCTGGCGCAGATGAAGAGGTTCTGCGCCACGCGCTCGACCACGGGCACCATGGCCTCGGGCACCACCATCCAGCCCAGGCGCCAGCCCGTCATGTTGAAGTACTTGCTGAAGCTGTTGATGCTGATCACGTCCTCGCCCAGCGCCAGCGCGGTCTGGCCGAAAGCCGCATCGTACGAAAGGCCCAGGTAGATCTCGTCGATGATGGTCAGCCCGCCGCGGGCGCGCACCACGTCGAGGATGCGGCGCAGCTCGGCCGGCGCAATCGAGGTGCCGGTGGGGTTGGAGGGCGAGGCCAGCAGCACGCCGCGCGTGTGCGCGTTCCAGGCGGCCTCGACCTTGTCGGCGCTGAGCTGGTAGCGCTCGGCCGCCGTGGTCGGCACCATCACGGCCCGGCCTTCGGCTGCGCTCACGAAGTGGCGGTTGCAGGGATAGCTGGGATCGGGCATGAGGATTTCGTCGCCCGCGTCGATGGTCGCCAGGCAGGCCAGCTGCAGCGCGGCCGAGGCGCCGGCCGCGACCACGATGCGCCGCGCCGGCACATCCACGCCGAAGCGCTGCGCATACCAGTGGCTGATGCGCTCGCGCAGCTGGGGCAGGCCCAGGGCCGGCGTGTACTGCGTGGCGCCGTCCTGCACGGCACGGGCCGCAGCCTCCTGCACCAGCGGGGGCGCGGTGAAGTCGGGCTCGCCGATGTTCAGGAAGATCATCGGCGTGTCGCTGTCCGCGCAGCCGCGCGCCATCTCCTGCGCCGCCTTGGCGATCTCCATCACGTAAAAGGGCTCAATGCGGTCGGCGCGGATCGAAAACTTCATGACGGGTGAAATCCTGAAAGAGGCGCCCGCGCCCGGCAGGCGCGGGCGGGCCAGGGACGGCCGGATGCGGCGGGGCCTGTGCCCCGGTGGATGCAGGCGCGTGGCAGGACGCGCTTCAGCCGGCCTGGCCGGCCGCGTCGTCGGCCGCAGGTGCGGCCGGCGCAGCAGGCGCTGCGCTGCTCTTTGCGGCGCGGTCGTGTGCCACCTCATCGGCGCGCAGCGTGGGCGCCAGGCCGTTGAGCACGGCGTTCACGTACTTGTGGCCGTCGGTGCCGCCGAATTCCTTGGCCAGCTCGATGCACTCGTTGAGCACCACGCGCCAGGGCACGTCCATGCAGTGCTGGAATTCATAGACGCCTATCCACATGCTGGCGTGCTCGATGGGCGAGATCTCGGCCATGGTGCGGTCCAGCTTGGGGGCGATCAGTGCGTCCAGGTCCACCTGGGAGTTGATGCAGCCGCGCAGCAGCGCGTCGTAGTGCACCGAGTCGGCCTTGTGAAAGCCCGACAGGTCGCGCGTGAAGCGGTCGATGGCCTCCACGTCGTTGCCGCCCACCAGGTGCTGGTACAGGGCCTGCAGCGCGAATTCACGCGCGCGGCTGCGGTTGGACTTGGAGGCGGCCTTGCGCGCGCCGGTGCTGGTCAGGCCGGTGCGGCTCTGGCGGGGAGGGCGTGCGGAGGCCGGTGTGGAGTGTTCGTCGCTCATGGTCGGTCAATGGTTTGGAGCAGGTTGGCCATTTCCACGGCGACCCGGGCCGCGTCGCGTCCCTTTTCGGTCTGGCGTGCAATGGCCTGCTCGGTGTTCTCGGTGGTGATGATCGCGTTGGCGATCGGCAGCTGGTAGTCCAGGGCCAGGCGCGTGACACCCGCGCCCGATTCGTTGGCCACCAGCTCGAAGTGGTATGTCTCCCCACGGATGATGCAGCCCAGCGCCACCAGGGCGTCGTAGCGGTCGGACTCGGCCATCGCCTGCAGCGCCACGGGCACTTCGAGGGCGCCGGGCACGGTGACGTGGTCGATGTTTCCGGCCTGCACGCCCAGGGCCAGCAGCTCTTCGCGGCAGGCCTGGGTCAGGCTGTTGGTGATGCTTTCATTGAAGCGGGCCTGCACGATGCCAATGCGCAGTTGCGCACCATCAAGATTCAGGGCCTGGCCCTTTTCTGCGTTCAACATTTCTTATTCCTTGGGGATGTAGCCGCTGATTTCGAGGCCGTAGCCGGCCATGCTGGGCAGGCGGCGCGGCTGGCCCATGAGCTGCATGCGCTGCACGCCGCACTCGCGCAGGATCTGCGCGCCCACGCCATAGGTGCGCAGGTCCATGCGGCCGCGCTCGGGCGCCTGGGCGGCGCGTGCGCTGCCGTCGAACTGGGCCAGCAGCTGGTCGCCGCTTTCGCCGCAGTTGAGCAGCACGGCCACGCCGTGGCCCTGGCGGGCGATGTATTCGAGGCTGGTGTCCAGGCTCCAGGAATGCAGGGTGCGGCCGGTCTCCAGCGCGTCCAGCACGGACAGCGGCTCATGCACGCGCACGGGCACGGGCGTGTCGGCATCCCACTGGCCCTTGACCAGGGCCAGGTGCACGGACTGGCTGGGCAGGTCGCGGAAGGCATGGGCGATGAACTCGCCATGCGCCGTCTGCAGCGGGCGCTCGCCGACCTTGCTGAGCAGGGATTCGTTGCGGCTGCGGTACTGGATCAGGTCGGCAATGGTGCCGATCTTCAGGCCGTGCTCGGCCGCGAACAGCTGCAGGTCGGGCAGGCGGGCCATGGTGCCATCGTCCTTCATGATCTCGCAGATCACGGCGGCGGGGCTGCAGCCGGCCAGGGCGGCGAAGTCGCAGCCGGCCTCTGTATGGCCGGCGCGCATGAGCACGCCGCCGTCGACGGCTTGCAGCGGGAAGATGTGGCCCGGCTGGACCAGGTCCGTGGGCTTGGAGTCCTTGGCCACGGCGGCCTGCACGGTACGGGCGCGGTCGGCGGCGGAGATGCCGGTGGTCACGCCCTCGGCCGCTTCGATGGATACGGTGAAGGCCGTGCTGTACACGGTGCCGTTGCGCGCGGCCATGGGCGGCAGCTTCAGGTATTCGCAGCGCTCGCGCGTGAGCGTCAGGCAGATCAGGCCGCGGCCGAAGCGCGCCATGAAGTTGATCGCCTCGGGGGTGACATGGTCGGCGGCCAGCACCAGATCGCCTTCGTTCTCGCGGTCTTCCTCATCGACGAGGATGACCATGCGGCCCGCGCGCATGTCGGCAATGATGTCTTCCACCGGCGAGATGGGCACGGGGGACGTGGAGTTGTTCATGGAGTGCCTTCTGGAGGAGCCGGGTCGTGCGGACGGGGCGCGGCACACGCGCCGGCTTCCTCGGCCTGGCAGGCGTCAGAAGTGGGCTTCCAAAGAACGTGTGGCGCGGCGCAGCCGCTGTCGGCAATCGGCATGACCCGGAATGACCTTGCGAAAGCGCACATTCTATTCCAGCGGCCATCGGCCGCAGGCGGCGCGGGCTTTGGCCGGATTCAGGGGCCGGGGTCCTGCAGCACCACATCGCCTTCGGGATAGGCGATGCAGGGCAGCACGCAGCCCTCGGCCCGCTCCTCGCGCGTCACGCCCGGCCATTCGATCTCGTAGCGCACGCTGCCCGACACCAGCTGCCCGATGCAGGTGCGGCAGGTGCCGTTGCGGCAGGAACTGGGCCAGTCCACGCCGCCCTGCTCCAGCGAGTGCAACAGCGGCTGGTCGGCCCAGGCATCGACCTGCAGACCGCTGGGCGTGAGGCGGGCCGTGAAGAAGGGCGGGGAAAAAGGGGAGGAGGCGGGGGAATCCTGGCTCATGGTTATCAAGGGGGGGCTGCAATTCTGTGGGGCGAAGGGTGTTTGTACCCTGTATCGGGCTCTGTATCGGGCCTATATCAGGCAATGTCTGGCACCAGGGGCCGGGTTGAGGTGGGTCTCCCGGGCAGCGGTCAGCGGTGCGCTAGGCTTGGCGCCATGCATATCAAGCCCTACCTCCTGCCTGTGCTCGTTTTCCTGCTGGTCGGTCCCGGTGTGGGCGTGCTGACCGTGATGCTTGTGGGCGCGGACGGTGCGCCGGTCCTGCCGGTGAACTGGCTGCTCGTCGTGTTCGGCTACGGCATAGGTGCTGTTCCTGCCGCTTTGGCGGGGATGATCTATGTGGTCGGCTGGCCTCTCAGGGGCCTGCTCAAGGTACTGAGCACCAGGGAGTTCGGCGCCGTGCTGGGTGCGGTGAGCGGTGTCGCCGCGCTGGCTGCATGCTTTTCAGCGACCTCCGGCACGCCGTTTCCCAAATCCCTCGGCGTCTATGTCTTTCCCCTGGTTGCCGGTGCCGTCTGCGGGGCGCTTGCAGCGCATGCGCGTGATGAGGCCTGTGAGGGGAGCGGGTCGCAAGGCGTTTGAACGCGTCCGGCTGCGACGCACAGGTTTGCCTGTTTTTTGAGCAATTGGCTGGCTTGTTTGTCAAATCAATGACTTATGTTGCGAATTCGGCATTTTTGGCGGCTTGTCCACATGCTTGTCCAGTACGAATGGGGGTAAATGCGTACATGCGGGTTGCGCGGTGGATAAGCGGGACGTGGCCCGAAAATCCGGGGTCTTCTGCCTATTTTTTAAGCGATCCTCCTGTTTCTCTTTTGAATCAATGACTTGCGTGCCTTATCCCGCCCGCTGTGAAAGTTGTTCACAAGATTGTTCAGGGTGAGGCGGGATAAGTCGGGCACACGACTTGTGGATTTGATTAAAAAATAGGCAAAACGAAAAAATCTAATCAAAACAATTACTTAACCAGCCAGTCCCGAGCCTGCACATGGTTTTCCACAGGCTTGTCACGAAATGATGGGGACAAGGCCGGCGGGCCTGCCGCAGTCGCTTCGGCAACCGGAATGCGGCCGGCGTCCGTCTACATTGCTGGGTGGCCGGTGCCCTGCCATCCGGAGGGCGCAACCGGCATCCAACGACACAAAGGGAGCATCTCCATGGCGATTGAGTTTGAAGGCCGCGTGGCCATCGTGACGGGGGCCGGCGGCGGCCTGGGGCGCCTGCATGCGCTGGCGCTGGCGGCGCGCGGCGCCAAGGTGCTGGTCAATGATCTGGGCGGCGCGGTCGATGGCAGCGGCGGTTCGGCCACGGCGGCCCAGGCCGTGGTGGACGAGATCCGCGCGGCAGGCGGCCAGGCGCTGGCCAACGGCGCATCGGTCACCGATTTCGAGGCCGTGCAGGCCATGGTGCAGCAGGCCGTCGATGCCTGGGGCCGCGTGGACATCCTGGTCAACAACGCCGGCATCCTGCGCGACAAGAGCTTTGCCAAGATGGGCATGGACGACTTCCGCCTGGTGGTGGAAGTGCACCTGATGGGCGCCGCCCATTGCTGCAAGGCCGTGTGGCCGCACATGCAGGCGCAGAACTACGGGCGCATCGTGATGACCACGTCTTCCACGGGCCTGTACGGCAACTTCGGCCAGGCCAACTATGGCGCGGCAAAGCTGGCCCAGGTCGGCCTCATGCAGACCCTGGCCATCGAAGGCGCCAAGCACGGCATCCATGTGAATGCGCTGGCACCCACGGCGGCCACCCGCATGACGGAAGGCCTGATGCCCGAGGCCGTGCTGGCCGCCCTCAAGCCCGAGGCCGTGGTGCCCGCTATGTTGGTGCTGGCCCACGAAAGTGCGCCCACACGCACCACGCTGTGCGCAGGCGCGGGCGGCTTCGAGGCCGCCTTCATCACGCTGACCGAAGGCGTTTACCTGGGTCAGGGCGAGCAGGTGCCGGAACAACTGGCCGCGCAACTGGCCCAGGTGCTGGACCGCAGCGGCGAACAGGTGCCCGCCAGCGGCGCCGCCCAGGGCACGCTGGAAGTGGGCAAGGCCATGGCTGCAGCCCGTCGATGACCAGGGGCCGGCCAGAGATTTCGCCGCTGGCCGGCCTGCCCTTGCCCGGTATCAAGGCAGCGCCGGCCGGGAGGGCGAAACTCTGACATATTCCTTTCGCTCGCGGCGATCCCATGCGGGGCAACAGGCCAAAACGCGTGGTTAAGCGGACAGGCGCCATCGCGTTTCCTGCCGTTTCTCTATCATTCGGCGTCCGGGTCGGGTCCGCCGGGAATCCTGGTGGTTTCCGTGTGGGCCGATGCCCATCAACGAATCGGTAAACAAGAATGAAAACATCGCAGGCATCCATGGCGGTTCCCGGTCCTGAGCGGCTCAAGGGCATACGCCGTGGCATAGAAAAGGAGGGCCTGCGCGTGCTGCCTTCCGGCAGCCTGGCACTGACGCCGCATCCCCTGGCGCTGGGCTCGGCGCTCACGCATCCGCACATCACCACCGACTACAGCGAATCGCAGATCGAGCTGATCACCGGCGCGCGGCTGGGCGTGCAGGAATGCCTGGACGAGCTGGTGCAGATCCACCAGTTCGTGCTGCGCAGCCTGCGCGATGCGGGTGGCGAGATGCTGTGGTCGTCCAGCATGCCCTGCCAGCTGCCCACGGACGAGACGATTCCGCTGGCGCGCTACGGCTCCTCGCACTCGGGCCGCTCCAAGAGCGTGTACCGCATGGGGCTGGGCCACCGCTACGGCCGGCGCATGCAGACGATTTCGGGCATCCACTACAACTGGTCGCTGCCCGGCGTGACCAGCGACCAGTATTTCTCGCTGATCCGCAATTTCCGGCGCCATGCCTTCGTGCTGCTGTACCTGTATGGCGCGTCGCCCGCGCTGTGTCCCTGTTTCGTCGAGGGGCGCGAGCACCGGCTGCAGCCGCTGGGCAATACGGGCCAGGCGCTGTACCTGCCCCACGCCACCTCGCTGCGCATGGGACGCCTGGGCTACCAGAGCGATGCGCAGGCCAGCATCAACGTCAGCTACAACGGCCTGGAAGGCTATGCGAATTCGCTGTACGACGCGCTGACCCAGCCCTATCCCGCCTACGAGATGCTGGGCGTGCGCAACCCGGGCGGCGACTACAACCAGCTGGGCACGGGCCTGCTGCAGATCGAAAACGAGTTCTACGGCACCATCCGCCCCAAGCGCACCGTCAGCCGCGGCGAGCGCCCGCTGCACGCGCTGCGCGAGCGCGGCGTGGAGTATGTGGAAGTGCGCCTGATGGACCTCGATCCCTTCGAGGACGTGGGCATTGCCGCGCCCACCATGCGCATGCTGGACGTGTTCCTGCTGCACTGCCTGAACGCCGACAGCCCGCCGGATACGCCGGACGAGATCGCGGAACTCAAGCACAACCAGCACCTGACGGCCGAGCGCGGCCGCGAGCCGGGCCTGCAGCTGGTGCGCGCCGGCCGAGAAGTGCCGCTGCGCGACTGGGCCCATGAAGTGCTGGACCAGTGCCGACCCTACGCCCAGGCGCTGGACAGCACCCACGGCACGCAGGACTACAGCGCCGCCCTGGCCCAGGCGCTGGAGCGCCTGGAGCACCCCGAGCGCACGCCGTCGGCCCATGTGCTGGGCGAGCTGACGGGCGCATACGGCAACAGCTTTGCGAACTTCACGCTGGCCCGGTCCGAGCAGGCCCGCGACTCGCTGCTGGCCCTGCCCTGGAGCCAGGCGCAGCAGCAGCGCTTCGAGCAATGGTCGGCGCAGTCCGTGCAGGAGCAGCGCGACATCGAGGCCGCGGACACGCTGTCGTTCGAGGAATGGCGCCTGCGCTACATGGCGCCGGAGAACCTGCGCTGAGCGCGCTTCAACCCCGCCCGGCGCCCAGCGCCTGGCCTGCGTCCTCGCACCAGAACAGCACGGCGTCGTAGAAGCCCTCCCAGACGCAGCCGTTGCAGCCGCGGCCGCAGCAGCTCGTGGGCTGGGGCGGCGCAGGGCGCAGTGCAATGCCTGCGGCCTGGGCGCGCTGCTGCCACAGCTGGATCTGCGACAGCGCCTGCTCCAGCGGCCCCTGCACCATGCTCAGCGCCGCGCCTTGCTGCGGCGCACCGCAAACAGCACGATGAAGGCCGTGCCCAGCAGCAGGGCGAACCAGCCGACCAGGTACGACTGGGCCATCATCTGCACGATGCCCCCGGGCGCCATGAACTGTGGCGCCAGCAGAATCACCAGCCCGATCACGGCGCAGGTCACGCCCTTGATCAGCAGTTCGATGTCTGCCTTGCGCGAGGCGGAGCGGGACGAGGGGGTATCGGGCAAGGACATGGGCAGTGAGGCTGGGCGTAAAAGCGGGGGACAATTGCGGCTTGCGCAAGAAAAAATGGAAGTCTGCGGGTTGCGCCGGGGCGCCGCGCGTTGTTGCATCCTGTCTGCGCAAGCCATGAATTATCCTTGCGCCCCTGCCAGTCCCCCCGTTTCCCAGAAAGTAATCCCATGGCCATACAGTGGTTCCCCGGTCACATGAATCTCACGCGCAAGGTGATCACCGAGCGCGTCAAGGAAATCGATGTGGTCATCGAAGTGCTGGATGCGCGCCTGCCGGGGTCGAGCAGCAACCCGCTGCTGCAGGAGCTGACGGGCCACAAGCCGCGCCTGCAGGTGCTCAACAAGCAGGACCTGGCCGATGCCGCGCGCACGCCGCTGTGGCTGGACTGGTACAACGCCCAGAGCGACACGCG
Organism: Delftia sp. WSY_22; assembly: GCF_043104185.1. Classification (NCBI taxonomy): domain Bacteria; kingdom Pseudomonadati; phylum Pseudomonadota; class Betaproteobacteria; order Burkholderiales; family Comamonadaceae; genus Delftia; species Delftia sp. WSY_22. The sequence continues at coordinate 43,120 of NZ_JBICKN010000053.1, read as the reverse complement.
CGCCATTGCGCTGGACGCCTCCGAACCCGCGCCCACGCGCCGGCTGATCGAGGCCTGCAAGCTGCTGGCGCCGAACCGTGGCGGCATGGCCAAGCCCATGCGCGTGCTGATCTGCGGCATCCCCAACGTGGGCAAGTCCACGCTGATCAACTCCATGAGCGGCAAGCGGCAGGCCAAGACGGGGGACGAGGCCGGCATCACCAAGCTGGAGCAGCGCATCGTGCTGGCCGACGACTTCTACCTCTGGGACACGCCCGGCATGCTGTGGCCGCGCATCATCGTCGAGCAAAGCGGCTACAACCTGGCCGCCAGCGGCGCCGTGGGCCGCAACGCCTATGACGAGGAACTGGTGGCGCTGGAGCTGCTGGGCTATCTGCAGAAGAACTACGCGGACATGCTGGAGGCGCGCTACAAGCTGGGCCTGGACAACGAACGCATCGCCGCCCTGCACGACGACGAGCTGCTGGACGCCATCGGCCGGCGCCGCGGCGCCATGATGGGCGGCGGACGTGTCAATGTGCAAAAGGCGGCCGAGCTGGTGCTCACGGATTTCCGCGCAGCGGTCCTGGGCCGCATCACGCTGGAGACGCCCGAGGAGTACGCGCAATGGCTGGCCGTGGGCCAGCAACGCGATGCCGAGCGCCAGGCGCGCAAGGACGCCGTCAAGGCGCGCAAGCGGCCGCCGCGCGAGCGCAAAAGCGCGCCCTGAACCGGCGCCCGCATACCCTGTTTGGTGCAAGAGCGCGTCCGACCGGGGCGGTGGCACAACCACCACAGCCGCAGGCGGCGCCGACCGCTAGCATGTTGAGTGTTCTTTCTCTGTTGGGGCTTTTTCATGCGGCGTCATCGAGTCGAGGCGGAAACCCATTTGTCCCTGCGCAGGGTGGTCCTGGTGGGCAGCATATGGATCACCAGCCTCACCGTGATGCTGGCCATGGCGCTGCTGATGCAGGACCCCGTTCCCTGGCTCAGCGTGCGGCTGAACCTGGTTGCCGCAGGCGTGAGCTTCGGTGCCGTGCTGCTGGGCTGGCGCCGGCACTGGCGGCTGGCCTCCAATGTGCTTGTCTGGGGCACCTGGACGGCGGCCGTGACCGTGGTGGCCGCCACGGGCGGCGTGCAAAGCGGTTCGGTGCTGGCCTTTCCTGCCCTGCTGGTCATGTGCGCCTGGGTGCTGGGCGTGCGCACCACGCTGGTCATGCTGGTCCTGTCCGTGCTGACCATGGCCGGTTTCTGGGTGGCGGGCCGGGAAGGCGTTGACTGGATCGGCCAGCGCGAGACCTCGCCCGTGTTCTCCATGCTCTACTTCGTGGGCATGCTGGGGCTGACGGGCACGGTCACGCTGATGGCGCGGCGCAGCCTGATCCGCCGCGCCCAGGAGCTGCAGGACACACTGGGCGCGCTGGAGCAGCACCAGGACGATCTCCGCAAGTTCTACCGCGCCGTGGAGCAGAACCCCGAGAGCATCGTCATCACCGACGTGCACCAGAACATCGTCTATGTGAACGAGGCCTTTTTGCAGCGCACGGGCTTTGCGCGCAACGAAGTCCTGGGCCAGCCCACGCACCGCTACTCCACCATGGGGCTGGATGCTCCGGCCTGGGAAGAGGCGCTGCACCAGCTGGGCCGGGGCGCGCTGTGGCGTGGCCAGATGACCAACCGCACGCGCCAGGGCGAGGACCTGCCCGAGGCCGTGCTCGTGGCGCCGATACGGGCCTCGGACGGCAGCATCGTCAACTATGTGGAGCTCAAGCAGGACCTGTCCGAGCGTATGCGCGCGGAGCGCCAGATCCATGCGCTGGCGCATTTCGATGCGCTCACCGGCCTGCCCAACCGCCTGTCGCTGACCCAGCGGCTGCGCGCGCTGGCGCGCGAGTTCCGCGAGGGCGGCAAGGGGGGCGAGCCGCGCCACGGCCTGCTGCTGCTGGACATGGACCGCTTCACGGCCTTCAACGATGTGCGCGGCACGGTGCGCGGCGACGCGCTGCTGGGCGCGCTGGCGCTGCGCCTGGCCGATGCCCTGCCCGACGGCGTGCTGCTGGCCCGCATGGGCGCCGACGAATTCGCCGTGCTGCTGGAGAAGGCAGGCCACGAGGCCGCCGAGGTCGACCAGCACATGCGCGCCCTGGCCCAGGTGCTGCAGGACGCGCTGGAGCGGCCGCTGTGGCTGGAGGAAACCGGCGAGGAAGTGCAGGCCAGCTGCAGCATCGGCGCGGCCAGCTTTGCCGCCTCGCGCACCGACAGCGGCGGCCATGACGTGCTGCGCCGCGCCGGCGTGGCCCTGCACCAGGCCAAGCAGGCCGGTCTGGGCCAGGTCGTCATCTTCCAGCCCGACATGGCCGAGGCCGTGGGCAAGCGCTTTCGCATCGAAAAGGACCTGCGCCGCGCCATCCCTGCCGGTGAGCTGCAGCCCTACCTGCAGTCCCAGGTGGACCGCATGGGGCGCTGCGTGGGCGCCGAGGTGCTGGTGCGCTGGAACCATCCGCGCCTGGGCATGGTCGAGCCCGGCGACTTCATTGCCGTGGCAGAGGAGTCGGACCTGATCGTGCAGCTGGGAGACTGGATGCTGGAGCAGGCCTGCCGCATGCTGGTGCGGCCCGAATTCGTGCAGCACGGCTGGCGGCTGTCGGTCAACGTCAGCTGGCGGCAGTTCCGCCAGCCCGATGTGGTGAACAAGCTCAAGCGCATCCTGGCCACCACCGGCGCCGACCCGCGCCGGCTGACGCTGGAGGTCACGGAAAGCGTGGTCATGCGCGACGTGGACGAGGCGCGCGAGCGCATGACCGAGCTGCAGCTGCTGGGCGTGGAGATGGGGCTGGACGACTTCGGCACCGGCTATTCATCGCTGGCCTATCTGCAGCGGCTGCCGTTCCGTGAACTCAAGATCGACAAGTCCTTTGTGCAGGACTGCCATGCCTCGCCCGGCAATGCCGCCATGGTCGAGGCCATTTTGCTCATGGCCCGTCGCCTGCATCTGCGCGTGGTGGCCGAAGGGGTGGAGACCGAGGAGCAGGCCGGCACCCTGCGCGCCTGGAACCAGGATGTGCTGTTCCAGGGCTACCACTACGGCCGGCCGCTGCCTGCCGCCGAGTGGGTGGATCTTCAAGTGGGGGCGGCCGGCGTGTGAGGCCGTAGGCGCGACAGGGTCGCGGCCCTGGCGCGGCCTGTCTCAGTCCCTGGCCTGGTTGGCGGGCTCCTCCAGCCAGCGGCGCGCCAGCAGATCCCAAAAGCGTGCGCCACGTCCCAGGTTGTCGTCGTTGAAGTCGTAGCCGGGATTGTGCAGGCCCACGCCGGGCTGGCCCGTGGCGGGACCGTTGCCTATCCAGCCATAGGCGCCGGGCACGGCCTCGAGCATGAAGCCGAAGTCCTCGGCCGTCATGGCCGGCAGGATGTCGGCGTGGGTGCGGTCCTCGCCCACCGCCTCGCGCATCACATCGGCCATGAAGCGGGCCTCGTGCGCGTGGTTGGTGGTGTTGGGGTAGCCGGGCCTGAGGATGAACTCGGCGCGGCACAGATGGGCCGCCGCCACATGCTCGCTGATGCGCTGCATGCCTTCGATGAACATCTGCTGCGTCTCGGTCCTGAGGGCGCGCACCGTGCCGAAGATGCTGGCCTCGTCGGGAATGATGTTTTCCACCGTGCCGCTGGTGATCTTGCCCACGGTGAGCACGGCGCTGTCCAGCGGATCGGTGCTGCGCGACACCAGGGTCTGCAGCTGGCCGACGATGGCGCAGGCCACGGGAATCGGGTCCAGCGTGGTGTGGGGCATGGCAGCGTGCCCGCCCTTGCCGTGCACGCGGATCTCGAAACGCAGCGTGGACGCCATGATGGGCCCCACGCGCACCGCCATTTCGCCGGCAGGCAGGGCAGGCCAGTTGTGCAGGGCGAACACGGCCTCGCAGGGGAATCGCTCGAACAGGCCATCGTCCATCATGGCCTTGGCGCCTGCGCCGCCTTCCTCGGCGGGCTGGAAGATCAGGTGCACCGTGCCATCGAAATCGGGCTGCTGCGCCAGCAGCGTGGCCGCACCCAGCAGCATGGTGGTATGGCCGTCATGGCCGCAGGCATGCATGCAGCCCGGGTTCTGGCTGGCGTGGCCGAAGGCATTGAGTTCCGTCACCGGCAGCGCATCCATGTCGGCACGGATGCCGAGGCTGCGGCCCGGGTTGGCGGCGCTGCGCCCCCGGCCGTGGATGCTTGCCACCACGCCGGTCCTGCCCAGCCCGCGGTGCACCTGCAGCCCCAGCGCCTGGAGATAGGCCGCCACCTTGTCGCCGGTGCGGTGCTCCTCGTAGCGCAGCTCGGGGTGGGCATGCAGGTCGTGGCGGAACTTCAGCAGGGAGCCGAGATGGGGGGTGATGTCGGGTGTGGATCGCATACAGGGGCCGCGACGGCCTGCACGCCAAGCGGGTCCGCAGGCGGTCGCAGCAATTCAATGACAAGGCGGACATGATAGGTCCTGGGGTTTGCCTATGCCGTCTGCCGCGCCGATAGGCCTTGTGCTGCCGCGGCTTTGCGCTACGTTCTTTGATAGCTGCCCGCGCAATGCCCTGGCCCGGGAGTTGGCGCAGATGCAGGGGAATGGCGCCAGGACCGACAATCGCCCCCATCATGAAAAACACCATCCTGCCCCTGCAATTGTTCGTGCGTCCCGAGCATGACGATCCCCAGCCCCTGATCCTGTACCACGGCCGCCGCTGCCCGGACGGCTATGGCGCGGCGCTGGCGGCCTGGCTGTTCTACGGCGGGCAGGCCGAATTCCGCGGGCTGGACCATGGCGAGATCCAGAAGGCCGACGACCTGGGCGAGCTGGCCGGCCGCGCGGTCTACGTGCTGGACTTCGCCTTCGAGCCCGAGCTGATGGCCGAGATCGAGTCGCGCGTGTCCAAGCTCGTGGTGCTGGACCACCACAAGAGCGCTGCCGAAAAGCTCACCGGCTACCAGTGCCGCTGCGGCGTCGTGCACTTCGACATGAACAAGTCCGGCGCGCGCCTGGCCTGGGAGTTCTTCCAGGCCGACAAGCCCGTGCCGGGCCTGATCCGATTCATCGAGGACCGGGACATCTGGAAGTGGGAATTCGCCGAGAGCGCGGGCTTTCTCGCGGCGCTGGACATGGAGCCGCGCAGCTTCGAGCGTTGGGCCGAGATCGCGGCCTTCACGCCCGAGCAGGAAGCTGCCTTCATGGCACGCGGCGGCGCCATGGACGAGAAATTCCAGAAGCTGTGCGCCGACATTTCCGAGTCCGCCCAGCCCCTGGTCTTCAACGGCATGCAGGGCCTGATGGTCAACTGCCCCGGCATGTTCCACAGCCAGGTCGGCGACCTGCTGGCGCGCCAGAGCGGCAGCTTCGCGCTGATGTGGCATGCCAGCACCAAGGGCGTGAAGGTCGGGCTGCGATCGCGCTCGGAGTTCAACTGCATTGCGCTGGCCGAAAGCTTCGGCGGCGGCGGCCATGCCCAGGCCTGCGGCTTCAAGATGGGCAACGAGCGCCTGGTGGAGCTGCTGTCGGGCGTGCTCAAGGCCGATGCCTCGGCCGACTACGCCTACGTGGCCGCGCCGCTGATGGAGCAGCCTGAAACGGGCGCGCCTGCCGAAGCTGCCTGATCCAGCCCGGCCGTCGCCGGCAGGCCCGCACAGGCCTGCCAGCCGGGCAGGGCGCACAGCGCGCGCCAGTGCTGCACATCGGGCACATGGCCCAGCCGGCTCCAGTCGGCCTCGAAGCGCAGCGGCTCGCCCGTCATCGGGTGCGCCAGCTCCAGCGCATGGGCATGCAGCCACAGCCGCTGCAGGCCCAGGCGCTCGGCCCACCAGCGGTTCAGCGGCCCCTTGCCGTGCGTGGCGTCGCCAATGATGGGATGGGCCACATGCTTGAGATGGCGGCGTATCTGGTGGCGGCGGCCCGTGGCAGGCAGCGCCTGGACCAGCGAAATCCGCGTGGCCGCATGGCGCGGATCAAAGGCCTCGGGCCATTCGAGCCGGGCCAGGCAGCGCAGCGCAGTCCGTGCGGGCTGGGCTGGCGCGTCCTCGGGCGCATCGTCGGGTCGGAGCGCGTGGTCCACCTCCACCGCATCGGGCAGCCAGCCGCGCACCAGCGCCAGGTATTGCTTGCGCACTTGCTGCCCGGCAAACGCCTGGCCCAGCCGCTGCGCGGCCTGGGCATGCAGGGCCATCACCAGCACGCCGCAGGTGCCCTTGTCCAGCCGGTGCGCAGGGTGCACATGGCAGCCCAGCTGGTCGCGCAGGGTCTGCAGCACGAAGCGCGTCTCGTGCGCGTCCAGTCCCGTGCGGTGCACCAGCCAGCCTGCGGGCTTGTAGACCGCCACCAGGTGCTCGTCGCGCCAGAGGATGTGCAGCGGTGCGTCGCCGCGCTCCGAGGGCAGCGGCTGGGCGATGGGGGATGAGGGCTGGGACATGAGGGCGTGAGTGTAGGCGCTGCTGTCCACCACGGCCCACGACCCTCTCCCAATGCCCCTGCCCAATATCGCCGCTCAGTACCCCCGCGCAGGGCAACGCAGTGCTGCCCGGCAGTGCACGACTGGCGGCTCCGTGGCGATGCAAGATCGCGCCTGGTTCTGCGCTGGCGCATGAACCTCATTTTCGAGCCGCAGTTTTTGAACCTCATCGCAAAGGCACCGCACCGCATGGACCATCGCAGCACCGCTCCCATCCGCATCGCCATCGTCGGCCACGGCAACCTGGGCCGTGGCGTGGAGGCGGCCATTGCCCGCAACCCCGACATGGTGCTGGCCGGCATCTACACCCGCCGCGATCCGGCGCAGCTGCGTCCGCTGCAGCCCGGCACGCCCGTGCACGGCATGGACAGCCTGCTGGCCCATCGCGCAGGCATCGACGTGCTGGTGCTGTGCGGCGGCTCCAAGGACGACCTGCCGCAGCAGTCCCCCGCGCTGGCCGCACATTTCAGCCTGGTGGACAGCTTTGACACGCATGCGCGCATTCCCGGGCATTTCGAGCTGGTCGACGCGGCGGCCCGCGCGGCGGGCACCACGGCGCTGATCTCGGCCGGCTGGGACCCGGGCATGTTCTCCCTGCAGCGCCTCATGGGCGAGGCCCTGCTGCCCGATGGCGCCACCTACACCTTCTGGGGCAAGGGCCTGAGCCAGGGGCACTCCGACGCCATCCGCCGCATTCCCGGCGTGGCCGGCGGCGTGCAGTACACCATTCCCGTGGACGAGGCCGTGCAGCGCGTGCGCAGCGGCGTGCGGCCCGAACTGTCTGCGCGCGAGCGGCACCGGCGCGAGTGCTTTGTGGTGCTGGAGCATGGGGCCGATGCCGACGGCGTGCGCCAGGCCATCACCGGCATGCCGCATTACTTCGACGAGTACGACACCACGGTGCACTTCATCAGCGCGCAGGAGCTGGCCCGTGACCATGCGGCCATGCCGCATGGCGGCTTCGTCATCCGCAGCGGCAGCAGCTCCGATGGGCTGCGCCATTCCATCGAATACCGGCTGCAGCTGGACAGCAACCCGGAGTTCACGGCCAGCGTGCTCGTGGCCTACGCGCGCGCCGTGCACCGGCTGCAGCAATCGGGGCAGACGGGCTGCAGGACCGTCTTTGACGTCGCGCCCGGCCTGCTGTCGCCCAAAACTGCGCAGCAGCTGCGCGCCGAGCTGCTTTAGCCCTGGCCCACGCGGGCCGCGTCTTCCAGCCGGTCCACGTCGCGCAGCGGCTTGAACAGGGTCATCCAGCTGCCGACCACGCCCAGCGTGCACAGGCTGCCCACCACGGCAGCGGGCACCGCGCCCAGCCAGGCGGCGCTGGTGCCGGCACGGAACTCGCCCAGTTCGTTGGACGAGCCGATGAACAGCATGTTCACCGCGTTCACGCGCCCGCGCATGGAGTCGGGCGTGGAAAACTGCACCAGGGCCGAGCGGATGTACACGCTCACCATGTCGGCCGCGCCCGCCAGCATCAGGGCGGCCATGGACAGCCAGAACCAGTGCGACAGCGCAAACACCAGGTTGGCAACGCCGAAGATGGCCACGGCGGCGAACATCACGCGGCCCACATGGCGCTGTATGGGCCGGGCCGACAGCCACAGGCCCATGGCCACCTCGCCCACGGTCATGGACGAGCGCAGCAGGCCCAGGCCTTCGGGCCCGACCTTGAGCACCTCGTGCGCGTACACGGGCAGCAGGGCCACCACGCCGCCCAGCAGCACGGCGAACAGGTCCAGCGAAATCGTGCCCAGGATGATGGGGCGCGTGCGGATGAAGTGGATGCCTTCGCCAAAGCGCAGCCACAGCGAGCCGCCGGCCGGCGCCATGGCTTCGGCATAGCGCACGGGCACCGTGCCCAGCAGCAGCACGGCCAGCACCAGGGACACGCCGCAGACCGCATAGGTCAGCACGGCGCCGCCCCAGGCGTAGAGCAGGCCGCCCAGCACGGGCGCCGCGATGGCGGCCGTGCGCATCAGCATGCTGTTGGTGGCCAGCGCCTGTGCCAGCTGCTCGCGCGGCACGATTTGCGGCAGCAGGCTTTGCAGGGCCGGCCCCGTGAAGGCGCGGCTGCAGCCGAACAGCACCAGCACGGCGTAGATCCAGTGCACATCGTGCGCGGCAGCGCCCTCGTGCCAGGACAGCCACAGCAGCAGCAGGGAGCACAGCGCCGCCACGGCCCAGCTGCCCGACAGCAGGCGCTTGCGGCTCATGCGGTCGCTGAGGTCGCCTGCCGGAATCAGCAGCGCCAGCATGGGCAGGAACTGGGCCAGTCCCACATAGGCCAGGGACATGGGGTCGCGCGTCAGGTCGTAGACCTGCCAGGCGACGACCACGGCCTGCATCTGCTGGGCGAACATGGACAGCATGCGCGCCATGACGAAAGGGACGAAGGCGCTGTTGCGCAGGCCGGCAGCGGGGCTGTCGGCCGAAGTGGGGGGAAGCGGGGAGGAGGGCAAGATCGGAAGTCCGTGGCAGAGCACGCGCAGTATCTGCGAAATGCCGCCGCCCTGCAGGCCGAACCGCCTGCGCCATGCTGCCGACGAAGGCATGCGGCCTGCTCCCACAAACAGCGGGGACGCGGCGCGTGAACATGCCATCACGGGTCAGGCCAGAACCCCGCATCAGAGGAGCAACACACCATGTCCATGTTGTCCATGCAATACGCCGGCACCTTGATCGGGCGCGAAGCGGTCATCGATTTCCCCGATAGCAAGGCTGATGTGCGGTACACGCCGCAGGGCCAGATGGTCTGGCATGTGGTCGATTCCCTGGGCCATGTGTCCGACGGCTGCGAACGGCTCAGCTACCTGCAGGTCAGCGACAGCCTGCACTTCCTCAACTGGATCGAGAAAACCGGTTTCACCGTCAGCCAAGTCATAGACACGGCGCAGGGAACGGTGCAGGCCTTCTGGTCCTTTGCCGATCCGGCCAGCGAGGGCGGCCACCGGTCCTCCATGTTCGTCGAAGGCCGTTTCCGCTTTCGCTGAGAACCCTGCCGGTGCTGCGTGAAACATTGCGGCGGCGGCGCAACATGCCTGTTTTTTGAGCGCCACCGGCAAAGCCAAGGCTGGCGCCGCAAACACGGGTTGTCCCGAAGCTTGTCCACAGGCAGGCCCACAGTCGCTGGGCATAACCGTCACGCCATCGTCATTTTCTTCATCCAACGGAAAAGTTCCGTGGGATGTGTGCGTGTACTTTCGTCATGATTCAGGTTTTTCGTGGAATTCTGTTCCTGTATCCATGGCCGGGGGGGTAGCCGCCCGCCGCAGATCAAGGCCCGTGCCCCCGTGAAACATTGCGCGCCTGAGAAACAGGTCCGCAATGCCGCCGCTATGCTGGCCGCATGACCTGGCTGCTTATCGCATTGCATCTGCTGCTCATCGCGGGTTTCGGCCTGCGCATCCTTTTGCGTGACGATGTGCGCCCCGACGTTCGCATGGGCTGGCTCACCGTCATCGTGCTGCTGCCCTACGTCAGTTGCGCGCTGTACTACCTGTTTGGCGAAGTCACGCTGCGCCGCCGCGGCCGGGCCCGGTACCGCAAGGTGCAGGACTTCGCCGCAGGCGCTGCCATGGACCACGGCGCCGCCGTGCCGATAGCGGGCATCGCCCCGCAGTGGCAGGCTGCCTTCGGCTATGCGGCCTCCATCAACCGCTTTGCCGCGCAGCCGGGCCACACCGCGCAGCTCATGGCCGATGGCGCCGAGGCCCGCGCCCGCATGCTGGCCGACATGGACGCCGCCCAGCATGAAATCAACGTGCTGTACTACATCTGGCTGGCTGATCACACGGGCACGGCCGTGGCCCAGGCGCTGGTGCGCGCGGCACGGCGTGGCGTGGTCTGCCGCGCCATGGTGGACGGCCTGGGCTCGCGCGCGCTGCTGCGCACCGACCTCTGGCAGCAGATGGCCCAGGCGGGCGTGCAACTGGCCGTGGCCCTGCCCACCAGCCATCCGATCCGCGTGATGTTCACCAGCCGCCTGGACCTGCGCAACCACCGCAAGATCACCGTGATCGACCAGCGCATCACCTACTGCGGCAGCCAGAACTGCGCGGATGAAGCCTTTGCCGTCAAGGCCCGCTATGCGCCCTGGGTCGATGTCATGCTGCGCATGCAGGGTCCGGTGGTGGCGCAGATGCAGCAGGTGTTCGCCAGCGACTGGGCGCAGGCACGCAGCGTCGCCCAGGTTCCTCCCATGCCGTTGGCTGTCCGGTCCGCAAACGGTCTGCCCGACCGGCCTGCAGGCGGCTTTGCCGCCGTCGTCATTGCCGAAGGCCCGGCCGAGCGGCCCCGCTCCACCTCGCAGCTCGTGTCCACGCTGCTGGCCAGCGCACGGCACGAGGTCGTGATCTCCACCCCTTACTTCATTCCCGACGCCACGGTGCTCGAGGCCCTGTGCGCCGCCGCCTGGCGCGGCGTGCAGGTCAGTCTCATCCTGCCCGCGCGCAACGATTCGTGGATCGTGGGCGCGGCCAGCCGCAGCACCTACCGCTACCTGCTGCGTGCCGGCGTCATGCTCCATGAATTCCGCCCCGGCCTGCTGCATGCCAAGACCCTGTGCGTGGACGGGCAGGTGGCTTTGCTGGGCTCCACCAACCTGGACCTGCGCAGCTTCGACCTGAACTTCGAGAACAATGTGCTGCTGCAGGACGAGGCCGTGACCCAGGCCATCCGCCGGCGCCAGGCCGACTACATCCGCCAGTCCGACCGCATCACCGCCGCCCAGGTCCACGCCTGGCCCTGGGGCCGGCGCATCTGGAACAACCTGCTGGCGATGCTCAGTCCGGTGCTGTGAGGCGCAGCCCACAAAAAAGGCCTGCGCAGTGCAGGCCTTCAGGGCTGTGGGGCAGCAGGCGCGCTCAGCGGCCCACGCGCTCGCTCTCGACCACCATGTCCAGCACATAGGCGTAGGCCGATGCGTCGGCCGGCACGTTCTGGCGCTTGTAGCGCTGGATGCGCAGCACGTTGCGGATGCCGGGCTCGTGCTTGTAGCCCTCGATCTCGCTGTAGAAGTTCTCCCACTCGCCGGTGGAGGTCTTCACGCCGTTGTCGCCGTAGCGGATCTCGCGCACGCGCAGGCACTGGAAGTCCTTGATCAGCGGGTGGTTGCAGGCCGTGCGCTGGGGCGCCACTTCCAGGAAGATGCGTTCGCCTGCGCTGCCGTACTGGGTCTGGGCCGTGGGCGAGCCGTCGAGCTGCCAGCGCGTGCCGTCGATGAAGGTGAGCGTCAGGCGCGCAGGCTGCTTGCCTTCGCCCAGTTGCACGGACCATTGCTTGGCCGTGGGCAGGATGCGGGCCACCTTTTGCTCCAGCGCCATCAGCTGGTCGTCATCGCAGGCCATCAGCGTGCTGGCGGCGCGCTGGGTGGCGATGCGGTTGCCTTCGGTGCGGTAGCCCGTGGTCACGACGTTGCACAGGTTCTTGACGGCCAGGCGCTGGTCGGCGAACTCCAGTTGCAGGGGCCGCTTGCGCGAGGCGGCCGTCAGGAACCAGCTCTGGTCTTCGGTGCCCTGGGGCGTGAAGGCCTGGCGAAGACTCCAGTGGTAGGCGGTCAGCGATTGGGCGTCACCGGGCGGGCCGGCAGGAGCCGACACCTGGGGCTTGGCGCCGTCTTCGGCGTTGCCGCCCTTGTCGATATGGCTGCAGGCGCCGAGCCCCATGGTGACGATCACGGGCAGGCACCAGGTCCAGCTTGGCTTCATGTTGAGTTCCTTGGTTGATGGGTACAGGTACAGGCGCAGCGGCGGCAGGCTTGGGCAGCCCGGGTGCGGCATGAGCCGCACCGGCCCTGGCCGAACCGGGGCACCATAACGCAGATGCGCGGCGGCGCTTGTCAGAACGGGGCGCTATTCACATTCGTTTGCATCTATTTGATGCAGACGGAAAAACCGATTGCTGCAAAGTTGCCGGCCATTGCATTGCGCTCGGGTGAGAATAGGCGGCCAGCCGCCATGCCATCCGCAGGCAGCGGCACCGGAGCAAGGAGCAGGTTCGTGTATCGACGTTGGAGTGCAGCAAACAGGGTGCGTGGCATGCGCTGCGCAGGGGCTTTGGCCGTCATCATGGTGCTGGCGGGCTGCGGCTCGACGATTCCCCAGCATGTGCCGGTGCAGGAGAGCTTCGGCTCCACCGAGACCTTCTCGCGCATGTTCGATGCCTCGCCGGCCCAGACCTGCGAGGCGGCGCGCCGCGCGCTGCTGAGCCAGGGCTACATCGCCATGGCGCGCACGGCCGAACTCATAGAAGGCAGCAAGAGCTTCCAGCCCGACCCGGAGCTGAACCTGCAGATGAACATCCGCGTGGTCTGCGTGCCGGAGACCGCCGACGGCCAGGTCAGCATCGGCTTTGTCACGGCGCTGCAGGACCGCTATACCCTGAAGAAGAGCGCCAACTCGGCCAGCCTGGGCGTGGGTGCGCTGGGGTCCGTGTCGCTGCCGTTCTCCTCGGGCAGCGACTCCATGGTCAAGGTGGGCAGCGAGACGATTGCCAAGAGCGGCTTCTACGACAGCTTCTTCGAGCTGGTCTCGCGCTACCTGGCGCAGGACCGCGACTCCATCGCCGTGCCCACGCCGGTGGCGCCGCAGAACAGCATTCCCTCGGCCGACCACTGACGCCGGCGGGCGCCACAGCTCCGTTCACGCCGCCAGGAACAGCGCCGGGTCCACCATGCTGCGGTTGAGCATCACGCCCCAGTGCAGGTGCGGGCCGGTGACGCGGCCCGTGGCGCCGACCTTGCAGAAGGCCTCTCCCGTGTCCAGCTGATCGCCCAGCTTGCACTGCACGCTGCTCAGGTGGCAGTACATGCTCAGCAGGCCACCGCCGTGGTCCAGCCACACGGTGCCGCCGTTGAAGAAATAGTCGCCCACGTCCACCACCTTGCCCGGCAGCGGCGCGACGACGTTGGTGCCGGTGGCTGCCGCGATGTCCATGCCGCTGTGCGGATTGCGCGGCTGGCCGTTGAACACGCGGCGCAGGCCGAAGCTGCTGCTGCGCCGGCCCGGCACGGGCTGGCGCATGCGCAGGTCGCCGGGGCGTGCGGGCGGCTCGGTGAACAGCGCCATGATGGTTTGCTGGTGGGCGCGCTCACGCTGGTAGCGCGCATCGTCCTCGGGCGACAGGTCCACGGTCTTGGGCGAGACCTTCAGGCGCTGCTCGGTGTACTTCTTGTCACGCACCTCGTAGGCCAGGGAGCGCGCTGCGCCTTCGCCCTTCACGGTCACGCTGTGGGTGCCAGGTGCGGCCGACAGCGCAATGCCGACCACGGCCGTCCATTCGATCATGTCGCCCACCACCAGCACGGGCACGTCGCCGGCCAGTACCTGGGGCCGCTGGGATGCGGGCCCCAGCGACAGGCGGGCCACGCCGCCGGGCACGCGGCTGTCATGGGGCCAGGGGGATTCGCTGGAGGGCGCTGCGGCCTTGGCGGCCCAGGAGGGAAGGATCAGGCCCGCGCCCGAGGCGCACAGGGATTGCACGAACAGTCGGCGGGAGCGGGGATTCGTCGTCGGTATCTGCATGGATGAAGCGGCGGGCTTGGCGCCGGCATGGGGCCGTTATCGATCGCCCCATTGTCCGCCAAGCGTGCGCCAAGCCAAACCTCTGCCGGGCCGTTCAGCGGTCCCGGCGTTCGTCACGTCCGCCGCGCCGTTCCTGCGGGCGGGATGCGTTGGCCATGCGCTGCTGCTGTTGGCGCTGCTCCTGCTGCGCGCGGGCCTGCTGCTGCTGGGCGCGCGCCTGGGCCTGCTGTGCCTGCTGGAGCTGCATGCGTTGCTGCTGCGCCTGACGCTCCTGCATCTGGGCCTGTCGTTGCGCTTGCTGCTGCGCCTGTTGTTGGGCCTGCATTCTGGCCTGCATCTGCTCCTGCGCACGGGCTTGTTGCTGTTGCTGTTGTTGCTGCAACTGCTGCTGGCGGGCCTGCATCTGCGCCTGTTCGCGGGCCTGGTCCCTGGCCTGCACCTGCATCTGCATCTGTGCCTGGCGCTGGGCCTGTTGTTGCTGCCGTTGTTGCTGTTGCTGTTGCTGCCGCGACTGCTCCTCGCCACGCAGGCGGGCGGTCTGCATCTCCATCTGCTGTTGCTGCTGCTGGCGCATGCGCGCGGCATCGGCCATGGAACGGTCGCGGTCCTGCCGGTCCTGCTGCCGCATGCCCTGCTGCGCGGCGGCAGACGACCACGAAGGCACGCGGGAATCGCGGCCCCGCTCGCCCGGCATGGCGGCAGCGGGCAGGGCGGCTGGCGGGCGCTGCACCCCTGCAGCCTGGGTCGAATGCGGAGTCTGCGGCCACTTGCCGAACTGGCCCGGCTGCGAGGCCGGCACCGGGTTCATCCTGGGCTGCAACGCTGCCTGCGGCCGGTCATCGGGCCGCAGGCCCGGGCGGCCGCGATCGGCGCCGTCATGCCGGGCAGATCCTTGCGTGGCGCCGGGCGGCAGCATGCCTTGGGAAGACGCCGGCGGGCCGCCCTGCGGTGGCCTCAGGCCCAGCCGCTGCGGCATGCCGCCATGCGCTGCGGCGGCCGCGCCTGCCATGCCGGCGGCGCCGGCCAGGGCCGCCGCGGCCATGCCGCCCGGGCGCGGATCGCCGCCCTGTGGCGGGTTGGGCGGGTTGCCGGCAGGGCGGGGCTCGACGTGCGGGTTGTTCGCGATGTGGGTGACGTTGCCACCGTTGTTGATCTGCGTGTTGCGGATGTTCTGCACCACCGTGGTCGAGCGCGTCACATAGGTGTTGTTGTTGTAGATCACGGCTGGCCGGCGCGAGGGCGGTGGCGGCGGCTCGTTGCGGTGCCAGCGGTAGCCGGGCTCGCCCCAGCGCATGCCCCAGGAGTTCCAGCCCCAGGGGCGGCGGTCCACGGACTCGGCCAGGATCACGCCTGCGCCGAAGCCGATCAGCCCCGCCACCACGGGCGCGGCCGAACTGCCCACATACACGGGTTGCGGCGCCACGATGGGGCGGTATCCGCCGTACATCGGCACCGGCTCGCCATAGACCACGCCCGGGTCGTACTGCGGCACGTAGACGGTGTCGGGCTGGGCGGGAGTGATCTCGATGAACTGCGAGGGCGCATCGATCACCGGCACCGGCAGCATGGACGACAGGGGCTCGCCCATGTCCTGGGGCGCTGGCTGGGGATCGCGCGGCGGGGCATCGGCCGCGGCCACGGCCACCTTGAGCCGGCTGGAGTCCTTGAGCGTACCGGCCTTGTAGGCGCGCTGGCGCATCACCTGGATGGCGTTCATCACGTCGGCCGGATCGTTGTAGTAGGCCCTGCCCAGGGCCGTGGTCCAGGGAATGTTGGAAGACAGCTGCGCCAGCACGTTGGGAAACTGGGCCAGGGACTTGACCGACGGGTCCCAGTCCTGGCCGTTGACGGCGTCCTGCAGTTCCTGGGGCTTGAGGCCCGGGTTCTGCCCCAGCCAGACCTCGGCGGCGCCGACCTGGTCGGGATAGGTGGAGGCGGCCAGCACCTGGGCCACAAGCTTGTCGGGGTACAGCGCAATGGGCGCCACCATCTGGTAGAGCGTCTCGGCCGACGGCGGCACATAGGCCACGGGCGTGGCGACGGGCTGGGCGCTTTCGGTGGCAGGCGGCAGCGGCGCGCTGGCGGCCTGCGGGGGCTTGTCCTGGGATTCGTTGCAGGCGCTCAGCGCCAGGGCGGCGGCCAGGCCCAGCACGCTCAGGCGCAGGGCGCCGGCGTGGGAAGCTGAGGGGGCCATGGTGCGTGCTCTGGGCACGGCGGATTGCGGCATTGCGTTCTCCTGGGCAGGAACGCCTTGCGCGCCGAAGCGGCAAGGCACATGTCATTTGAACGCCAAAGTGCACGCTGCGTTGACACCGGCGTGTCAGCCGATGCCCCCAGTCCGCGCAACTTCTGTGACGCGGTGTTTACCCAGGCGGAATCAGGCTGCGATCAAGCCGCGAGCAGGTGGGCCTGGTAGCTCTCGGCGCCCTTGGACCAGGCCAGCAGGCGGTCGATGTTGGGGTGCTTGCCGGGGAAGGCGATGGCGTCCTGCGTGTGCTCGGCATACCACTCCAGGCCCAGTTCGGCGGCGGCCGGCGTGATGCTGCCGCCGTAGAGGGCGGCCAGCGCGTGGTACACGGCCAGGGAGCCGGTCTGGCCGGGCTTGTTCTCGATGGTGGCCACGACCTGGCCCTGGGCATCGGCCAGCTGCAGCGCGGCGAGGTGGGTGACGGTGGGCAGTTGCTGAAGGCGTGCGGAGAAGTTCATGCTGAAAGGCAAATCAAAGAAAGGAAGGCGGAGAAAGAACGATCGGCTCGGGACGATCAGGCCTTGGCGGCAATCCACGCACACCAGAACAGGCTGGAGAAAAAGCGCTTGGCCTGAACGAAGCCGGCCTGGGCCAGCATCTGCTCCACTGCCTCTTCCGAGGCGGGTGGAACCGCGCCCTGCCGGATCTTGCCGAGTTTCGCATGGACGGCGGCCTCGTCCGCGCCTGCCATGCGCCAGCGCATGGCCCAGGCTTCGAGAAACAGCGGCTCGCTGTCGTAGCGATGGCGATTGCAGGCCAGGATGAAGGGCGCACCCGGCGCCAGCCTGGCCGACAGGGCCTGCAGCAGCCTGAGCTTGTCCGCATCGTCAGGAATGTGGTGCAGCACGCCGATCAGCGTGGCCGCGTCGAACACCGTGCCGGCGGGCAGGTCTTCCACCGCACAGGGTGCTGCACGCACCTGGGCCGACAGGCCGGCGGCTGCGATGCGGTCCATGGTCTGGTCCAGCATGGGGGCCGAAGGGTCGGCGGCCGTGAATGTCCACTGCGGCCTGAGCCGCGCCGTGGCCAGGATTTCCTGGCCCGTGCCACCGGCGCCGCCAATCAGCACGGACTTCGGCCCGGCATCCAGGCTGGCTGCCAGCAGGCAGGCCGCCAGCTCGTGGCAGGCGTCGTAGCCGGCCAGGGCGATGCGGCTTTGCGTCTCGTACTCGGCCGCGCGGGAGGTGTCGAACTTGGCGGCGGAAGCCGCCTGTGGCAAGGCTTGGTTCATGGCCTGGAATTGTGCTGAGGCCATGGTCACTGCAAAAGCGCCGATGTGCGATGGCCCACCCCTGCAAAGCAGGATGGTGGGCCATCTTCGGGGGAGCGGTGCAGGTGCCCGCCAGCGGGCCGTGCGCCTACTTGCCCCAGGAGTCCTTGAGACCCGTTGCGCGGTTGAACACGGGCTTGCCCGGTGCGTGGTCCTTGCGGTCGGCCACGAAGTAGCCGAAGCGCTCGAACTGGAACTTGTCGTCAGGCTGTGCCTGGGCCAGCGACGGCTCCACGTAGGCCGTCACGACCTTGAGGCTGTCCGGGTTGAGCAGGGCCAGGAAGTCCTTGCCGCCCGCATCGGGCTGCGGGTCGGTGAACAGGCGGTCGTACAGGCGCACTTCGGCCTGCACGCCGTCGGCCGCGCCCACCCAGGTGATGGCGGCCTTGACCTTGACGCTGTCGGCGCCCGGCGTGCCGCTCTTGGTGTCGGGCACCACGGTGGCCAGCACCTTGGTGACGTTGCCCTCGGCATCCTTCTCGCATCCCGTGCACTCGATCACGTAGCCGCCCTTCAGGCGCACCTTGTTGCCGGGGAAAAGGCGCTTGTAGCCCTTGGGCGGCACTTCGGCGAAGTCCTCGCGCTCGATCCACACCTCGCGGCCCAGCGTGAAGCGGCGCACCGGCACCTGCTGGCCTTCGGCGGCGTGGGGCAGGGCAGGCAGCTCGCAGGCTTCCAGGTGCTCGGCGCTGCCGAAGACCTCGGCCCAGTTGGTCAGCTCCAGCTTCAGCGGGTCCAGGGCCACCATGCCGCGATGGGCCTGGTTCTCCAGGTCTTCGCGCAGGCAGCCTTCCAGCGTGGAGTAGTCGATCCAGGCGTAGTCCTTGGTCACGCCGATGCGCTCGCAGAAGGCCTGGATGCTCTGCGGCGTGTAGCCACGGCGGCGCAGGCCGACGATGGTGGGCATGCGCGGATCGTCCCAGCCGCTGACGATGCCGTTGTCCACCAGGTGCTTGAGCTTGCGCTTGCTGGTGATCACATAGGTCAGGTGCAGGCGCGAGAACTCGTACTGGCGCGGCTGCGGGGCAGCGATCAGGCCGCCTGCGCGCAGGTGGTCCAGCAGCCAGTCGTAGAACGGGCGCTGGTCCTCGAACTCCAGCGTGCAGATGCTGTGGGTGATGTGCTCCAGCGCGTCCTCGATGGGATGGGCGAAGGTGTACATCGGGTAGATGCACCACTGGTTGCCGGTGTTGTGGTGCTCGGCATGGCGCACGCGGTAGATGGCGGGATCGCGCAGATTGATGTTGGGCGATGCCATGTCGATCTTTGCGCGCAGCACGGCAGCGCCATCGGGCAGCTTGCCGTCGCGCATTTCGCGAAAGCGCGCCAGGTTCTCGGCCACCGTGCGGCTGCGGAACGGGCTGTCCACGCCGGGGCGCGAGAAATCGCCGCGGTTGGCCTTCATGTCGTCGGCGCTTTGCTCGTCCACATAGGCCAGGCCCTGCTCGATCAGGTACTCGGCCGCGCGGTACATGAAGTCGAAGTAGTTGCTGGCGAAGTACAGGTTCTCGTGACCGTCGGCTTCCTTCCAGCCGAAGCCCAGCCAATGGACGGCATCGATGATGCTGTCCACGTACTCCTGGTCTTCCTTCTCGGGATTGGTGTCGTCGAAGCGCAGGTGGCAGGCGCCTTGGTAGTCGCGCGCCAGGCCGAAGTTCAGGCAGATGGCCTTGGCGTGGCCCACGTGCAGGTAGCCGTTGGGCTCGGGCGGGAAGCGTGTGCGGATCTTCGCCACGTCCACCTGGCCCTGGTTGTGGTGGTCGCCATCACCGGGGCTTCCACCCCAGCGGCGCTGGGCGTAGGTACCGTTGGCCAGGTCGGCCTCGATGATTTGGCGCAGAAAGTTACTCGGTTTGACCGGATCTTTGGAGATGGGGGAGGCGTCAGCAGAGCTCATCGCAGCATTGTAGGCGCGCGCCTGCCGACCCGCTCCGGACGGCTTTCGGACAGCCGCGCCAGCCAAGGGTTGAGGCATTTGGAAACAAACTTGTATAAAAGCCTGCCATCCGTAGACCCCTGTCGCGCGTTGAGAATGCAGGGCGTATGCCGTCCCCCTGTGCCAAAGTGCGGGAAGGCGGCACCAGCGGCAATGCCTGCCACGCCTGTCCAACTTCGAGGAGAGACACCATGACAACGACAGCTTCCCCGTGGGTTGCAAGAGCAGCAGCAGCCGGCCTCGCATTGGCCGCCCTGGTGGCTTCGGGCGCCGCCCAGGCCCGGGGCGATGTGCACTGGTCCATCAGCCTGAATTCGCCGGGCATGTATGGCCCGCCCGTCTATGTGGCGCCGGCCCCCGTCTATGTGGCGCCGCCCCAGCCCATCTACTACGCTCCCCCGCCTCCGGTCTACTACGCGCCGCGCGCCGTCTACCGTGCGCCGCCCGTCGTGGTCGTTCCCGGCTATGGATACGGCTATCGCGGCGGCTACCGTGGCGGATACCGCCATGGCCATGGTCACGGTCACGGTCACGGTCACTGGCGCCGTTGAGCCGGACCGGGCTGGATTGACTTGTGCCGCCCTCCGGGGCGGCTTTTTCCGTGGAGCCAGCGTTGCGGCCGGGCCCGGGATGGCCCGCATAATCCAGCCCGTTGGAAACCTGGAGTGTCCCCGCCGTGAAAACCGTCTATGTCCTCAATGGCCCGAACCTGAACCTGCTGGGCCTGCGTGAACCCGCCATCTATGGCTCCCAGACCCTGGCCGATGTACGTGCGCTGTGCGAAGCCGCCTGTGCGCGCTACGGTCTGGCCCTGGAGTTCCGCCAGAGCAACCATGAAGGCGAGCTGGTGGACTGGATCCACGAGGCCGGCCGCGTGCACGCCGAAGGCCGCCTGGCCGGCCTGATCTTCAACGCCGCCGCCTACACCCACACCAGCGTGGCCCTGCTGGATGCCGTCAAGGGCACGGGCGTGCCGCTGGTGGAGCTGCACATCAGCAATGTGCATGCGCGCGAGAGCTTCCGCCACCACTCCTACCTGTCGGCTGCGGCGCGCGCCGTGATGTGCGGCTTTGGCGTGGCCGGCTACGGCCTGGCCATCGACGCCGTGGCCCAGTGGTGAACACGCCTGTCGCCATAGAGCGCCTGCGCGCCCGTGCGCGGCGCCTGACCACGCCGCTATCTGCCGCGCGGCCCGACGACGGCCACATGGTCTGGCATGTCTGGGGCGAGGCGCGCGCGGGCGTGCTGCCGGTGGTCATGCTGCACGGCGGCAGCGGCAGCTGGACGCACTGGCTGCGCTGCATGGACGCTCTGCTGGCCCAGGGCCGCCAGCTGTGGATACCGGACCTGCCGGGCTTTGGCGATTCCGATGGGGTACCGGGCGGCCAGGATGCCGACACCCTGGTCGAGCCGCTGCGCCAGGGCCTGCGGCAACTGCTGGCCGATGGCGGAGCGCCCGCCGCCCCGCTGTGCGATCTGGTCGGCTTCTCTTTTGGCGGCATGACGGCCGGCATGCTGGCCGCTGCCGACGGCACGCTGGCCCGGCGCCTGGTGCTGGCCGGGGCGCCCGGCATGGGCGTGGGCAAGGGCCTGGCAGTGCGGCTCAAGGGCTGGCGCCACCTGGCCACGCCCGAGGCGCAGGCCGTGGCCCACCGCTACAACCTGCAGGCGCTGATGCTGCATGACGCCAGCCTCATCGACGAGGACACGCTGGCCCTGCATGTGCTCAATGTGGAGCGCGACCGTCTTCCGCGCCGCCGCCTCTCGCACACCGATGTGCTGGCCCGCGCCCTGCAGGCCGTGGATGGCCCCGTATGGGCCATCTATGGCGAGCACGACGCGCTCTACCCGGGACCGATGATGCAGGAGCTGGCCCAGGCCTTTGCACGCCATGCGCGCGACTTCCGGGGGCTGGCCCTGGTGCCCGGCGCGGGCCACTGGGTCATGCATGAGCGTCCCGATGCCTTTGTGGCGGCATTGACCGCTGCGCTGGATGCCTGAGCGCATGCGCCCCATCGAGCTGCATGAGGTGCAGTGGACCGCCATGCGCGCCCAGGGCGCGGGCGGCCAGAACGTGAACAAGGTCTCCAGCGCCGTGCACCTGCGCTTCGACGTGCGCGCCTCGCGCCTGCCCGAGGCCGTGCAGCAGCGCCTGCTGGCCCTGCGCGACGGCCGCATCACCAACGAGGGCGTGGTCGTCATCAAGGCCCAGCAATACCGCACGCAGGAGCAGAACCTGCGCGCCGCGCTGCAGCGGCTCAACGCGCTGGTGGCCGCCGCCTATCCCGAACCCATTCTTCGCCGCGCCACCCGGCCCACGCTGGGATCGCAGCGGCGGCGCCTGGACAGCAAGAGCCGGCACAGCGCCACCAAGGCCCTGCGGGGCCGCCCGCGCGACGATTGAGCCGGCCAGCGCAACAATGTGTGCCGCCTTTGGCGGCTTGGCGCGGCCCGCTTGCGTCCCTACATTAGGGGAATGCAAGATTTCCACGCTTCCCTCGATTCCGGCGCCTCCTCCATAGCCGCTTCGGCCGGCACTCGGCTGCCCGTGCTCTACGTCTCCCATGGCTCGCCCATGTTCGCGCTGGAGCCGGGCGAAACCGGCCCCGTGCTCGCGCGATGGGGCAGGGCGCTGCGCCAGGCCCACGGCCCGCTGCGCGGCGTGGTCGTCATGTCGCCGCACTGGATGTCGCATGGCGTGGAAGTCATGACCGGAGCCACGCCCTCCACCTGGCACGACTTCGGCGGCTTCCCGCCCGCGCTCTACGAACTGCAGTACCCGGCCCCCGGCGCGCCCCAGCTGGCGCAGGAAGTCATGGACCGCCTGCAGGCCGCAGGCATTGCCGCCACCGCCAACGCGCAGCGGCCCTTTGACCATGGCGCCTGGGTGCCGCTGATGCATTTGCTGCCCGATGCCGACCTGCCCGTGGTCCAGCTGTCCCTTCCCGCCTCGGCCGGGCCGGCCGAAACCCATGCGCTGGGCGCGGCCCTGGCGGCGCTGCGCGATGAAGGGGTGCTCATCGTCGGCTCCGGCAGCATGACGCACAACCTGGCCGAATTCCGGGGCGGCACGGGCGAGGCCACGGTACGGGTGGACGACGCCGTGCAGGCCCTGCGCAGCCAGGATGGCCTGCAGGACGACCATGCCGTCGGCGGCTCCAGCGCCTCCTCGCCCTACGTGCAGGATTTCAGCCGCTGGATCGAGTCGCGCCTGCAGGCGCAGGACCTGCCCGCGCTGCTGGACTACCGCGCACGCGCTCCCTCGGCCCGGCGCGCCCATCCCAGCGAAGAGCACTTCATGCCGCTGTACTTCGCCCTGGGCGCGGCCGGCGCCACGGCGCGGCCTCGGTATCTGAGTCGCGAAGTCATGTATTCCATCCTGGCCATGGATGCGATGGCCTTCGAGGACGCGCAGGCGGCATAACCTCCTGCCCCCGCGGACTTGGCGAGGCGCCACAATGGCGCGTTGCCCGGGACCACCCCGGTCCCGGAAATCGCTTAAAAACCAAGGAGTCCGTGATGATCGACCTGCCCCTGCTGGCGCTGGAGCGCCCCGCACAACCCGCACCGGGGCAGCAGCCCTGGCTGCTGGTGCTCATGCATGGCGTTGGCAGCAATGAACAGGACCTGTTCGGCCTCGCATCGTTCGTGCCGCCGCAGTTCCACGTGCTCAGCCTGCGTGCCCCGTTTTCCATGGGGCCCAGTGCCCATGCCTGGTTCCAGTTCACGGTGGATGCCAACGGCACGCGCCACATCCACGCATCGCAGGAAGAGCACAGCCGCGCCCTGGTGGCCCAGACCGTGCAGCAGGCCGGCGCGCGGCTGGGCATTCCTGCCCAGCGTACCGTGGCGGGCGGCTTCAGCCAGGGCGGCATCATGGCGCTCAGCCTTCTGCTGACCCAGCCCGCGCTGCTGCGCGCCGCCATGTGCTGGCACAGCCGCCTGCTGCCCGAGGCCTTGCCGCACCAGGCCCCTGACGCGGCCTTCGACGGCAAGTCGCTCTGGGTCAGCCACGGCACCTACGACAACGTCATTCCGCTGACCAGCGCCCACGCCATTCGCAGCCACGTGCAGCGCCTGCCGCTGCAACTGAGCTACCACGAATACCCGAGCATGCATGAGATCCGCCCCGACGAGCTGCAGGCCGCCATGGCCTGGCTCCAGGATCTGGGCACGCAGGGCTGAGCCTGCTGCACCGCCCCCTTCTTGTGCGCAGGCTGGCCGCGTAAGCCGGGTAACGCCTTGTTGCCTGGCGCGCACAAGGGCCTGCGCGGGCAGCGGGGCGGCTTATAAACACCAGTCAGGGGCTGGTGTCAGGAAAGCCCGGGAACCCCGGTTGTGCTTTGCTGTCGCACGTCCTGCGGCAACTGTGCTGCCAGCCCCCTGCCCAAGCCAAAGGACCCCTCCATGCCAGAACGCGACCCCCAAGACTTCCGCCCCCGCGCCAGATCCTCCGGCCCATCGGCTTTCGGCATCGCCGCAGCGGTACTGGCGGCTGCCGCCGTGGGGGGCGCAGCCTGGTGGTACTGGTGGCGTCCCGCCGACGTGTCCGAGGCGCCGCCCGAAGTGGCAGAGGCGCCCGCCCAGCCTGCCGAGCCTGAACCCGTCCCCGCGCCCGAGCTGACCGAGCCCCAGAACCCTGTCGATGCGCTGGAGCCACCCGCGCCCGGCCTGCCCGCGCTGCAGGACTCCGACGCCCATGTCGCCCAGGCCCTCAACGGCCTGCTGGGTCGTGACAAGGGAGGCAGCTTTCTGCAGATGGACGGCTTTGTGCGCCGCGCCGTGGCCACCGTGGACAACCTGACCCGCTCCCAGGCCCCTGCACGGCTTTGGCCCGTGCACCCCGCGCCGCAGCGTTTCACGGTGGAGGGCGCGGCGGAGACCGGGGAGGCACAGGCCATCTCTCCCGCCAACGCCGCACGCTACAAGGCCTTCGTGGCCTTCGCCGAGTCCATTCCCATGGACGGGGCCATCAAGCTCTATGCCCGGCTGTATCCCCTGTTCCAGACCGCCTATGAAGACCTGGGCTATCCCAGCCGCTATTTCAACGATCGTCTCATTGCCGTCATAGACCATCTGCGCGCCGCGCCCGAGCCCGCGGGCCCGGTGCAGGTCAGGCTGACCAAGGTGGAGGGCGAGGTGCCTTCCGTCCAGCCCTGGGTGCGCTACGAATACGCCGACCCGGAGCTGCAGGCCCTGTCCAGCGGCCAGAAGATGCTGGTGCGCGTGGGGCTGGACAACGAGCGCCGCCTCAAGGCCGTGCTGGGCGAGCTGCGCCGCCGCATCGCCACCGGCGAGATGGCCAAGCCTGCGGGCTGAGGCCAGTCTCCATCCGCCTCAGCCTGCGGCCGGCAGGGGCAGGGCGGTCTTGTACCGCACCTGCTTGAGCGTGAAGCTGGAGCGGATCTTCTCTATGCCCGGAATCGGCGTGAGCTGCTCCACGATGAAGCGCTCCAGCGCGCCGATGTCGGCCAGGGCCACGCGGATCAGGTAGTCGGCGTCGCCGCTCATCAGGTAGCACTCCATGACTTCGTCGTGCTCGGCAATGCGGCGCTCGAAGTCGGCCAGCGATTCCTTGGCCTGCGACTTGAGGCTGATGTTGATGAACACATTCAGCCCCAGCCCCAGGGCCGACGCATTGGCCAGCGCCACATAGCGCGCGATCACGCCGGCCTTCTCCAGCGCCTTGACGCGCGCCAGGCAGGGCGAGGGCGACAGGTGCACACGCCGCGCCAGCTCCACGTTGGACAGCGAGCCGTCCGTTTGCAGCTCGGCCAGAATGCGCAAGTCGATGGTGTCCAGTTTCATGTGCCGGATTTTATGTAGATGCCGGCATGAAATGCTGGAATATGGCGTTTCCCTTATCCATGAACGGCTGCTCATGCCGGTCCGCCAGTCCTAAAGTGGCGGGCATGAACGCACCCACGCCGCTGGCCACGCTGGCCGATATCGATACCGATCCCCAGGAAACCACCGAATGGCGGGAGGCCTTCGCGGCCCTGGTCGCCACCGAGGGGCCGCAGCGCGCGCGCTTCGTGCTCGAACAGCTGGCGCGCATGGCGCGCGAGCAGCGCCTGGGCTGGCAGCCCGACCTGAATACGCCCTATGTGAACACCGTGGCCGCGCAGCAACAGCCGGTGTTTCCGGGCGACCTGGCCATGGAGGAGCGGCTGGCGTCCATCATGCGCTGGAATGCGCTGGCCATGGTGGTGCGCGCCAACCAGGCCTATGGCGAGCTGGGCGGGCACATCGCCAGCTACGCCAGCGCGGCCGACCTGTTCGAGACCGGGTTCAACCATTTCTTCCATGCCCGGGAGGGGTTGGCGCCGGGCCAGCACCGGGGCGACCTGGTGTTCTTCCAGCCGCACAGCGCCCCCGGCGTGTATGCGCGCGCCTTCCTGGAAGGGCGGCTGAGCGAGCAGGACCTGCAGCACTATCGGCAGGAGATCAGCGCGCCGGCCGCTGGCGCGCAGGGCCTGTCCAGCTATCCCCATCCCTGGCTGATGCCCGACTTCTGGCAGTTCCCGACGGGCTCCATGGGCATAGGCCCCATCAGCAGCATCTACCACGCGCGCTTCATGCGCTATCTCACGCACCGCCGCCTGCTGGACTGCCAGGAGCGCAAGGTCTGGGGCGTGTTCGGCGACGGCGAGATGGACGAGCCCGAAAGCATGAGTGCCCTCACGCTGGCCGCGCGCGAGGGGCTGGACAACCTGGTCTGGGTGGTCAACTGCAATCTGCAGCGCCTGGACGGCCCGGTGCGCGGCAACGGCCGCATCGTCGATGAGCTGGAGCGGCTGTTTGCCGGCGCGGGCTGGAACGTGGTCAAGCTGCTGTGGGGCAGCGACTGGGACGGGCTGTTGGCTCGCGACATCACCGGCACCCTGGCACGCACGCTGGGCGGCACGGTGGACGGGCAGATGCAGACGTTCGCCGCCAAGGACGGCCGCTACAACCGCGAGCATTTCTTTGGACAGAACCCCGAGCTCGCCGCCCTGGCCCAGGGCCTGACGGACGAGCAGATCGACCGCTTGAAGCGCGGCGGCCATGATCTGGTGAAGATCCATGCGGCCTATGCAGCGGCTGCCGCCCATCGCGGCCAGCCCACGGTGATCCTGGCCCATACCAAGAAGGGCTACGGCATGGGCTCGGCCGGGCAGGGCAAGATGACCACGCACAGCCAGAAGAAGCTGGACGAGACCGACCTGATCGAGTTCCGCAACCGCTTCAACCTGCCGCTCAGTGACGAGCAGGCCAAGGGCCTGGCCTTCCACAAGCCTGCCGATGACAGTGCCGAGATGCAGTACCTGCGCGAGCGCCGAACGGCCCTGGGCGGCGCACTGCCGCGCCGCGAAACGGTGTGCGACCGCGTACCCGTGCCCGCCCTCAACCAGTACGCGCAGTTCGCGCTGGCGCCTGCCGGCAAGGAAATGAGCACCACCATGGCCTTTGTGCGCATGCTGGGCAGCCTGCTCAAGGATGCGCAGCTGGGTCCGCGCATCGTGCCCATCGTGGCCGACGAGGCGCGCACCTTCGGTATGGCCAACCTGTTCAAGCAGGTGGGCATCTACAGCAGCCTGGGCCAGCGCTACGCGCCCGAGGACATCGGCTCGGTGCTGTCCTACCGCGAGGCGCTGGACGGCCAGATCCTGGAGGAGGGCATCAGCGAGGCCGGCGCCGTCGCCAGCTGGACGGCGGCGGCCACCAGCTACAGCGTGCACGGCCTGGCCATGCTTCCGTTCTACATCTACTACTCCATGTTCGGCTTCCAGCGCGTGGGCGACGCCATCTGGGCGGCGGCCGACCAGCGGGCGCGCGGCTTTTTGCTGGGCGCCACCTCGGGCCGCACCACGCTGGGCGGAGAAGGCCTGCAGCACCAGGACGGCTCCAGCCATCTGGTGGCGGCCACCATTCCCAACTGCAAGGCCTGGGACCCCGCGCATGCGGGCGAACTCGCCGTGATCCTGGACGCCGGCATGCGCGAGATGCTGGTCGAGCAGCGCGATGTCTTCTACTACATCACGCTGATGAACGAGAACTATGCCCAGCCAGACCTGCCCGCAGGCGCTGCCGAAGGCGTGCTGCGCGGCGCCTATGTGTTCAGCCGCTTTGGCGATGCGGACCGTGCCACGCAGCATGTCACCTTGCTGGGATCGGGCGCCATCCTCACCGAAGTGCTCAAGGCCGCCGAGCAATTGGCCAGCGAGGGCATGGCCGCCACCGTGGTCGGCGTGACCAGCTGGAGCGAGCTGGCGCGCGATGGCGTGGCCTGCGAGCAGCGCATGCTGGCGGGTGAGGCACCTGGCCAGCCCTGGATCGCGCAGCTGCTGCAAGGTACGCAGGGCCCGGTGATTGCCGCCACCGACTATGTGCGCGCGGTGCCCGAGACCGTGCGCGCCTTCCTGCCCGCAGGCCGCCGTTTCCTCACGCTGGGCACGGACGGCTTCGGCCGCAGCGACACGCGTGCGGCGCTGCGCGGCTACTTTGGGGTGGATGCACACAGCGTGGCGCAGGCTGCGCGCCGGATGATCCAGCCAGGTTGAGCCGAGCCTTTCCACGCACCCGGCATCCCCGGGATGTACACATGGCGGCCCCTTCGCGGGGCCGCTTTGCATGGCTGCGCCCCCATTTGCGCCGCCACTTTTCCTGTGGATGGATTAAGCCCGCGTTAAATGCGCAAATGGCTTATCTTTTTCGTTGGCTTGCATCAAAAAATAGGGTGATTCCACTAGAATTTGTATATATAAGAAGATATTGCGCAAAGAGATTGATATTTGCTGCAATGGTTGCATGCGTTGGGTGGAATATCTCGTCAATATCCGATTTTCTCTTTCAATAATAATTTATTTCACGGGATAGAAGACGATGAAACTCTCGCTCAAGCAAGGCCTGCTGTGCGTGGCCGTGCTGTCGGCTGCCGCATGGCAGCTCGCCATCTCGGCGCCGGCGCCCGAGGTGGATCATGCGCAAATGCCGCAGATCATCGATGACCTGCCCGCCGACTATGCGGCGGACCTGACCGCCGAGCAAAGAACCCTGGTAGACCGTGGCCGTTATATCGCGCGACTCGGTGATTGTGTGGCCTGCCATACCGGAAATAAAACACAGCCCATGGGCGGTGGCCTGGCGCTGGAGACGCCATTCGGCAAGATCTATTCCACCAATATCTCGCCCGACGCCGATACGGGCATGGGCAAATACAGCTTCGAGCAGTTCGACCGCGCCATGCGCAAGGGCGTGGCGGCCGATGGCCGCAACATGTACCCGGCCATGCCCTATCCCTCCTACGCCAAGATGACGGCCGAGGACATGCAGGCCCTGTACGCCTATCTGCTGCAGGGCGTGGCGCCCGTGAAGGCGGCCAACAAGGAGTCCGACCTGGGCTTTCCCTTCAACCAGCGCTGGGGCCTGGCGCTGTGGAACTGGGTGTTTCTGGATGACAAGCCCTTCCAGCCCCAACCGCAGCAAACTGCCCAGTGGAACCGGGGCGCTTACCTGGTGCAGGGCCCGGGCCACTGCGGCGCCTGCCATACGCCGCGCGGCGTGGGCTTCCAGGAAAAGACCATGACCGGCGAGGGCCGCAAGGGCGAGTACTTCCTGGCCGGCGAGACCGTGGAGAACTGGCGCGCACTGAGCCTGCGCGACCTGTGGACACCCGAGGAGACCGCCCAGTTGCTCAAGACCGGGCGCAACAGCCACGGCACGGTCTCCGGCAACATGGTCGATGTGGTCCAGCACAGCACCCAGTACATGAGTGACGAGGACCTGCTGGCCATCGGCATCTATCTGAAGTCGCTGCCCGCAGGCAAGAACGACCTGCCCATGCAGGTGGCCCAGGGGCCGGGGCCGGTCATCGCCCCGCATCCGGCGTCGCAGGCCTCCGTGCATGCACCGTCCGCCGCCTTGGCGGTGTCTTCCGACGTGCCTGCCGATCTCTACGCCAGCCGGGGTGGCCTGGGCTATCTGCAGTTCTGCGCCGACTGCCACCGTGCCGATGGCGGCGGCGTGAAGGACGTGTTCCCGCCACTGGTCGGCAATTTTTCGCAGCAGTCGCAGGACCCGTCCACCCTGATCCATCTGATGCTGGTGGGCTGGAAGGCGCCCGTCACGCAAAGCCATGCACGGCCGCTGACCATGCCGGCCTTCGCACAGCTCAAGGATGCGGAGATCGCCGACATCCTCAACTTCGCCCGCAAGAGCTGGGGCCGTGCCGATGCGCGCGAGATCCATGCCAGGGAGGTGCAATCCATGCGCAAGCAGCTCGATGCCAAGGGCGAAAGCGCACGCCCCTTCGAGACGCCGCGCCTGGCCGCCATGCTGGACGAATCCAACGCGAAGCAACTGGTCTACGGCGCCCGCCTGAACATAGAGACGCGTGACCTGCTGCCCAGGAATGTGGGCAATGCGCTGAACTGCGCCAGCTGCCACCTGAACGCGGGCACGGTGGCCGATGGTTCGCCCTACATCGGTGTCTCGGCCTTCTTTCCTGGCTATGCGCCGCGCGCGGGCCGCGTCATCACGCTGGAGGACCGCATCAATGGCTGCTTCCTGCGCTCCATGAACGGCAAGCCCCTGCCGCTGGAGTCCGACGAGATCAAGGCCATGGTCGCCTACTTCGACTGGATGCGCCGCGAAACCAAGCCCGAGGACAAGGTCGAAGGCCGGGGCGTGGGCAAGATCAGCCAGTCCATCGTGCCCAACGTGGACAACGGCAAGAAGGTCTATGCGGCCCAGTGCGCGGTCTGCCATGGCGGCGAGGGCGAAGGCGTGAAGAATGCCAAGGGACAGTGGGTCTATCCGCCGCTGTGGGGTGACCAGTCCTTCAACATCGGCGCGGGCATGGCGCGCACCTACACGGCAGCGGCCTTCGTCAAGCGCAACATGCCCATCGCCTTCCATGGCAACTTCCCGCTGGGCCAGGGCGGCCTCAGCGACCAGGAGGCCGTGGACGTGGCCGAGTACTTCAGCCACCAGCCGCGCCCGGACTTTGCCAACAAGCACAAGGACTGGCCCAAGGACAAGAAGCCGGCCGACGCGCGGTACTGATGCGCCATCGAGGGAGAAGAAGGCGTTCCCGCCACGCGGCGGGCGCCTGAAGGCGGGGCAGGGAGCGATTCCTGCCCCGCCTTTTTTCGAGGGCAGTGCCCAGTCTTGCGCGCGCTGCAGATCCTTCTTGGCGGCGGCCAGTTCGTTGCCCAGCCCCTGCACGTGTTGCTGCCGTTGCCTGGCCATCTGCTGCAGCCGGCAGGCTTGGTTCCAGGCCTTCCCGGCAGCGCGTTCGGCGCGCTCAGCCCGCGCGCTGCAGCAGCACCGGCACCGAGGAGGCCAGCAGCGCCACGCCGGACAGGCACAGCAGGCCCAGCACGATCTGCCGGAAACGCATCTCGCTGATGCCGATATACAGCCTGGAGCCCAGCAGCGATGGAATGAGCATGGCCGGCGCCACGATGGCGAACAGCGGCAGCATGCTGCGCGCGACCATGCCGGTGCCCAGGTAGGTGGCCATGGTCACGGCCAGCATGGACAGGTTGAAGTTCTGGATGACCGAGCGCTGCTCATCCTTGGGGTAGCCGCGCAGCGTGCACCACAGCGTGGGCAGCGTGCCCGTGAAGCCGCCCAGTCCGCCCATCACGCCGCCCGCCAGGCCCACGGCGCCGTCTGCCACACTGCCGCCGCGCGCCAGCCTGGGCAGGCGGGCCGACAGCAGCATCACCGGGCACCACAGCACCAGCATGCCGCCCAGCAAGGCCTTGAACCAGGCCATGTCCAGGTGCGGCAGCAGCAAGACACCCAGGGGTATGCCGGCAAGACCGCCCAGGATGAAGGGCAGCAGCTTTGCCAGCGCAAACCCGCGCCGCACGGTGATGGCCGACAGCACCTGGCCCAGCAGCGAGCCGAAGACGGTGAGCACGGCCGCATCGCGCGGCTCCAGCACCCAGGCCCAGAACGACATGGCCACCATGCCGAAGGCAAAGCCCGACAGGCCCTGCACGAATCCGGCCGCCGCCGCGCCCAGCGCGATGATGAAAAACATGCCATCCATGGTCTGCCTGGTCCTTTCGTACTGGGTGTGCAAGACGCCGGAATTCTGGGACGCATGCATAAGCAGAAATTCGTTTGTTTTTATTGTTCAATATGGTTTTGCTTATGACGCGCCACGCCTGAAGCCATGCCGCAACACCCCACTGCATCGACCGCTGCCCAACTGGCCCACCGCATGGCCACGCGCCTGAAGATGAAGCATTTGCTGCTGCTGCGCTCCATCAGCGAGCTGGGCACGCTGACCCGCGTGGCCGAGCGCATGGCCACCAGCCAGCCCGCCGTGACCCAGGCCCTGGCCGAGCTGGAGTCGTTGTTCGGCGCGCCGCTGTTCCTGCGTTCTGCGCGTGGCATGGAGCCTACGGAGCTGGGCGCGCTGGTGCTGGCGCGCGCCCGGGGCATGCTGGCCGACCTGGACCATTGGGCCCACGACATCGAGGCCGTGGGGCAGCAGCGTGCGGCGCACCTGCAGGTGGGTGTCATCCCCTTCCTGCCTGCGCGCATGCTGGCCGAGGCCATCGGCAGGACGCGGCCGCAAGGCCGGCGCATCACGGCCACGCTGCATGAGGACACCAGCGACCGCCTGCTGCAAAAGTTGCGCGCACATGAGCTGGACTGCGTGATTGGCCGCGCCTCGGCCGTGCTGGACATGAGCGGCATACGGCACAGCGTGCTTTATGAGCAGGAGCCTCGCCTGATCGCCCACCGCAGCCTGGCCACGCGGCTGGGGCGCCGGCCTCTGCAGTGGGCCGAACTCACGGGGCTTGACTGGGTGCTGGGCCAGCGCCGCACGCCCATGCGCGAGCAGATCACCGACTTTTTTCTGCGCGCGGGCGTGGAGCCGCCGCCGCCGTTTGTGGAAACGCTCTCGGCCAAGGTGATCGGCGAGCTGGTGGCGGCCAATGAGCGGGCCGTGTCCATCGTGCCGGCCGACATTGCCGAGGAACTGGTGCGCATCGCGGGCGTGGGCATTGTGCGCCACCGTTTCGGCTGGACCCTGCCACCCATCACCCTGTTCGAGCGCAAGGCGGGCGGGCAGTACGAGGAGCAGCGCCTGTTTGCCCAGGCGCTGAAGGAGGTTTGCTCCGATCAGGGGTGACGGGTGGCCGGCTTGAAGAGCGCAGCCAGCAGCGGCTCCAGCGTGGGGAATTCCAGGGCAAAGCGGGCGCGGTCCACGAAGAAGGCTTCGCAGGCCACGGCGAAGAATTCGGCGGGCGCGGTGGCGCCATAGCCGTCCAGCCAGGGCCATTCGCCGCCAAAGCGTTCGGCGATGGTGATCTGCTCACGGAAGGTGTCGTAGGCCGGCGCCCAGGCGGCCTGCCATATCTCGCGGGCCTGGCGCGCGGAGCCGCTGCCCATGAAACCGGGCGGCAGGGGCGGGCAGCCATCGGCGCCGCCGTTGCGCATGTCGATCTTGTGGGCGAATTCGTGGATCACCACGTTGGCGGCCTGGCCGCCGTGACCGTGGTGGCTGGCATGCGGCCCGCGGCCTGCGCCGATGGCCTGCCAGCTCAGCATGACGGGGCCGCCATGCATGGCCTCGCCCATGATCACTTCGTCGTAGTCGTGGATGACGCCGGCCTCGTCCATGCTCTGGCGCCGTGCCACGGCATCGCCCGGGTGCACCACGATGCCGACAAAGTCGTCATACCAGGACAGCGCGCCCTGCGGCTCGCCCCAGTGCAGCAGTGGCAGGCAGGCCTGGGCGGCAATCTCCAGCGCCATGGCGTCGCTCACTTGCAGGCCGTGCGCGCCGTGGAAGCGCTTGCGCTGCAGGAAGACGGCGGCCAGTGCGCGCAGCTTCGATTGCTCCTCCAGCGTCAGCGAGGAAAGAAAGGGGTAGGCGGCCAGCGTGGACAGCCACAGCGGCGCTGGAATCTCAGGCACCGGCGAGACGGCGGAGCGTGCGCGGCGGCCCAGCCGCCGGGCCCAGTGGCCCAGTTGTCGCCAGAGGCTCATCGTTGGGGCGCCTGTTCAAGTACTTCGGACAGCGGCAGGCGCCGCAGGCCCTGGCCCTGCTCCCAGCGCAGCACTTCGGCGCGCGGCACGGCGGCTGCCAAATCCCAGTCGCTGAGCACCACACGCCGCAGGCCATCGCCCAGTTCATGGTCGGCCGGGCGGTGCGTGTGTCCGTGGACCAGGGTGGCGGCGCGTGCGGCGCGCAGCCAGCTGCGCGTGGCCTCGGCATCCAGGTCGGCATAGGTGGGCATGGCGGCGGTGTGGCTGGCGGAGGGGGAGGCTGCGTCCGCTCCGGCCGATTCACGTTTGCGCGATTCGCTCTCCTGCCGGATGCCGCGTGCCTGCTCGCGGCGCAGCGGCAGCGGCTGCGCCAGGAAGGCCGCCTGCCACGCGGCGGAGCGCGCCATGGCGCGAAAGCGCTGGTAGTCCGTATCGTCCAGGCACAGGGCATCGCCATGGCTGAGCAGGATGCGCTGGTCGCCGCAGTCGAGCACGGTGGGGTCGGCCAGCGTGGTCGTGCCGCACAGCGCATCGAACTGCGCTCCGGTCAGGAAGTCGCGGTTGCCCTGCATGAAGAACAGCGGCCTGCGGGCGGCGGCCCCGCGCAGGGTGGCGGCGCAATCGGCCTCGAAACTGCCGGGCTCCAGCAAGGCGTCGTCGCCCACCCAGACTTCGAACAGGTCACCGAGCAGAAAGACGGCATCGGCCTGCGTGGCGTGCAGGTAGCGGCGAAAGGCCTGCACGGTGGCGGGCTCGCAGGCCTGCAGGTGCAGGTCGGAGATGAAGTCCAGCGTGCGCCAGGCCGCGGGCAGTGTCCATTCGGCCGCAATGGGCGGCACGCAGGGAGGGCGAGGTGCGGCAGTCTGGGCCATGGGCGGGTGCGCGCCCGGCAAGGGCGCTGCATGAAGGCTGGGGAAGGCTCTGGAGCAGGGCTGTTGTCCATGGGCACGGCCAGGGGCGGGCCATGTGCATGGACAACAGGGCGGCTGCACGCCAAGGGGGCAGCCGCCTTGTCGGAAGGGCGCCTGATTACAGGGCCACGGCCTTTTCGATGATCACGTCATCCTTGGGCACGTCCTGGTGGCCGCCGTTGCGGCCGGTCTTCACGCCGCGCAGCTTGTCCACGATCTCGGTGCCCTTGACCACCTTGCCGAACACGGCATAGCCCCAGCCCTGGGCGCTGGGCGAGGTGTGGTTCAGGAAGCCGTTGTCGGCCACGTTGATGAAGAACTGGGCGGTGGCCGAGTGCGGGTCGCCGGTACGGGCCATGGCGATGGTGTACTTGTCGTTCTTCAGGCCGTTCTTGGCCTCGTTCTCGATGGGCGCATCGGTGCCCTTTTGCTTCATGCCGGGCTCGAAGCCGCCGCCCTGGATCATGAAGCCATCGATGATGCGATGGAAGATGGTGTTGTCGTAGTGGCCCTTGTTCACATAGGCCAGGAAGTTCTCGGTGCTCTTGGGGGCCTTGGCGGCGTCGAGTTCGAGGGTGATGACGCCGTGGTCGGCGATGTGGAGTTCGACTTGGGGATTGCTCATGGCGATTCCTTGTTGGGTGGAGGGCAGGGGCGTGCCACGCTGGGCGCGGCGCGCGGTTTACTTGACTTCGGTGGCCGAGAGGATGGTCACCGGCTTGGTGGGTACATTCTGGTGCATGCCCTGGTTGCCCGTGGCCACCGTGCGGATTTTGTCCACCACATCCATGCCCTGGACCACGCGGCCGAAGACGGCGTAGCC
The DNA here is from genome assembly GCF_043104185.1 of Delftia sp. WSY_22. NCBI lineage: Bacteria > Pseudomonadati > Pseudomonadota > Betaproteobacteria > Burkholderiales > Comamonadaceae > Delftia > Delftia sp. WSY_22. The sequence continues at coordinate 7,959 of NZ_JBICKN010000053.1, read as the reverse complement.
GTGTCCGTCAGGCTTGGGTGCGTTGAGCATGTCGTTGTTCACCACGTTGATGAAGAACTGCGAGGTGGCCGAGTTGGGATTGCCCGTGCGCGCCATGGCGATGGTGCCCCGGTCATTCTTGAGGCCGTTGTCCGCTTCCAGCGGAATCGGCGCGCGCGTGGGCTTTTCCTTGAGGCTGGCATCCATGCCGCCGCCCTGGATCATGAAGCCGTCCATCACGCGGTGGAACACCGTGCCGTCATAGTGCTTGTCGCGCACGTACTGCATGAAGTTGGCCACGGTCTTGGGGGCCTTGGCCTCGTTCAGCTCCAGCACGATGTCGCCCATGCTGGTCTTGAGCTGCACCTTGGGTGTGGCGTTCTGCGCCATGGCGGGCAGGGCGGTGCAAAGGGAAGCGGCCAGGGCCATGCCGGCCAGGGAAAGCGACGCAATGCGGCGTGTGGTCATGCAAATCTCCTGAGAAAGCCAAAGGGCTGGGGGATGGAGTGGGAAAACCCGGGCAGGTTCCTGCGCGTGCGCGCAGGCGTGGCAAGACCCAAATGGCGTGCAGACCGCCGTGCCTGGGCGCCGGGGTGCGCGTGTGGGCCGTGTCTTCTATTTGGTGCCGGTGACTGGAGCCAGCAATTCGCGCAGCAGCTTGAGCTTGGGCCGCACGCTGGCAGCACGGCCTTCCAGGCCTTGTGCCTTGCCGTAGGCCTCGTAGGCCAGGCGGGCGTGGATGTCGCCCAGATTCTCGTAGGCAACGCCGTAGTTGGGGTTGTTGCGCACGGCCGACTCCAGGGCGGAGCGGGCCTTGTCGAGCTGGTTCTGGCCTGCGTAGATGACGGCCAGGTTGTTGTAGGGCTCGGGCAGCTCGGGGTAGTCCTCGATGAGCTGGTTCAGCGCGGCGATGGCCTCGTCGGTCTTGCCGCTGTCGGTCAGGGCCACGGCCTTGAGAAAGCGCATCTGGGGGTCGCGTGCGTTCTTGGCAAGATAGGCTTCGGCGCGTGCCAGGGCCTGGGTGCTTTTGCCGTTGCGCAGCAACTGGTTCACTTCCGTATAGTCGTCGGCGTGGGCGTGGCCTGTTGCGAGCAGGGCCGCCAGTGCCGCGAGGCGCAGGGCGGAGCGAAACGAGTTGCGTAGAGGCATGTAGGTGCTTTCGGGGCCTCGGGGAAACGCCCCGCGGCGCGGGCTTATACTGCTGTGAATTGTAGCTGAGGGGTGTGCTGGGTCACACGGGCTCTGCGCCTGCCGCTCCTGCTCCCTGCTGAGCATGCCTGCATCGGCGCCAAGGGTCCGGCGGCGCGTGGGACGCGCCCCCTGCAGCGGCCCTTTCTCCCCTGATGAACATCCATGAGTTTGCGTATCTACAACACGCTGTCGCGTGCATTGGAAGCGTTTTCGCCAATCGAACCGGGCCATGTGCGCATGTATGTGTGCGGCATGACCGTGTACGACCTGTGCCACCTGGGACACGCGCGCTCCATGGTCGCTTTCGACGTGGTGCAGCGCTGGCTTCGGGCCAGCGGAAATCGCGTGACCTATGTGCGCAACATCACCGATATCGACGACAAGATCATCCGTCGTGCCGTGGAGAACGGCGAGACCATTCGTTCGCTGACCGACCGCATGATCGACGCGCTGCACCAGGACGCCGACGCCCTGGGCATCGAACGCCCCACGCATGAGCCGCGCGCCACCGAATACGTGCCGCAGATGCTGTCCATGATCGGCCGCCTGCAGGACAAGGGCCTGGCCTACCAGGGCAGCGATGGCGACGTGAACTTTGCCGTGCGCAAGTTCCCCGGCTACGGCAAGCTGTCGGGCAAGTCGCTGGACGAATTGCAGGCCGGCGAACGCGTGGCCGTGCAGGACGGCAAGCAGGACCCGCTGGACTTCGTGCTGTGGAAAAGCGCCAAGCCCAGCGAGCCCGACGAGGTCAAGTGGGCCAGCCCCTGGGGCGCGGGCCGGCCGGGCTGGCACATCGAGTGCTCGGCCATGGGCTGCGAGATGCTGGGCGAGAGCTTCGACATCCACGGTGGCGGTGCCGATCTGCAGTTCCCGCACCACGAAAACGAGATTGCCCAGAGCGAAGGCGCGACCGGCAAGCCTTTCTCGCAGGTCTGGATGCACAACGGCTTCATCAACGTGGACAACGAGAAGATGTCCAAGTCGCTGGGCAACTTCTTCACCATCCGCGACGTGCTCAAGGAGTACGACGCAGAGACCGTTCGCTTCTTCGTCGTGCGCAGCCACTACCGCAGCCCGCTGAACTACAGCGACGTGCATCTGAACGATGCGCGCGGCGCGCTCAAGCGCCTGTACACGGCGCTGAGCCTGGTGGCGCCTGCCGAGGTCGCCATCGACTGGAGCCATCCCGCTGCCGCACGCTTCAAGGCGGCCATGGACGAGGACTTCGGCACGCCCGAGGCCGTGGCCGTGCTGTTCGAGCTGGCTGCAGAAGTCAATCGCAGCAAGAGCGCCGAGACGGCGGGCCTGCTCAAGGCCCTGGCCGGATGCCTGGGCTTGCTGCAGGGCGACCCCCAGGCCTTCCTGCAGGCAGGAGCGGCAGATGTGGATGCCGCCGCCATCGAGGCGCAGATTGCCGCACGCGCAGCTGCCAAGGCGGCCAAGGACTGGGCCGAGGCCGACCGCATCCGCAAGGCCCTGCTGGAGCAGGGCATCGTGCTCAAGGACTCCCCTGCAGGCACGACCTGGGAGGCAGCCGCCAAGGGCTGATCCGTATGCCTTGCCAGACGTGCCGCGCCAGGTGCGGGGAGGTGCTTTGATGGCCTCCGCCAAACCCCTGGACACCATGGATTTCGAGCAGTTGCCGCTGGTGGCCGATCTGCCCGTGCCCGAACAGCAACCGGCCCCGCTGCCGGTGGTGACGCTGGGCGCGCGCGCAGGCTCGCCGCCTGCCGCCGCAGCGGCCGCTGCCGCCACGCCCAAGGCCAAGATATCGCTGCCCGCGCCGCCCGAAGGCGCGCCTGCCTACTGGGCCGAGGCCTGCCGCCAGCTCGTGCGGCGCGACCGCGTGATGAAGCGCCTGATCCCGCGCTTTGCCCACCTGGCCCTGCAGCCCGGTGGTGATGCCTTTGCCACGCTGGCGCGCTCCATCGTGGGCCAGCAGATCTCGATGAAGGCCGCGCAGACGCTGTGGAACAAGTTCGCACGCCTGCCTGCGCGGATGGCGCCTGACCTGGTGCTCAAGCTCAAGGTGGACGACATGCGCGCCGTGGGCCTGTCCGCCCGCAAGGTGGACTACCTGGTGGACCTGGCCATGCATTTCACCGAGCACCGCCTGCACCAGGACGACTGGCAGGGCATGAGCGACGAAGCCATCGTGGCCGAGCTCATGTCCATCCGCGGCGTGGGCCGGTGGACGGCCGAGATGTTCCTCATCTTCTACCTGCAGCGGCCCAATGTGCTGCCGCTGGACGATGCAGGCCTGATCTCGGGCATCAGCCAGAACTATTTTTCAGGCGACCCCGTCAGCCGCAGCGAGGCGCGCGAGGTTGCCGAGGCCTGGAAGCCGTGGTGCACCGTGGCGACTTGGTATATTTGGCGCTCGCTCGAGACGCAGCCTGCCGCCTGAAGACAAACCGATCACACCCGATCAACCCCCGTTTTCCGGCCGGAACGCATGCACCGTGCCTGGCTGGGACAAGGAGAAACAAGTTGGCGAAAAAGAACTTTCTGGATTTTGAGCAGCCCATCGCCGAGCTCGAATCCAAAATCGAGGAACTGCGCTACGTGCAGACCGAAAGCGCAGTCGATATCTCGGAAGAGATTGAGCAGCTCAGCAAAAAGAGCCTGCAGCTGACCAAGGACATCTACAGCGACCTCTCGCCCTGGCAGATCACCAAGATCGCGCGCCATACCGAGCGTCCCTACACGCTGGACTATGTGCGCGACTGCTTCACCGACTTCATCGAGATGCACGGCGACCGGCACTTTGCCGACGACCAGTCCATCGTGGGCGGGCTGGCGCGCTTCAATGGCATGTCCTGCATGGTCATCGGCCACCAGAAGGGCCGCGACACCAAGGAGCGCACGCTGCGCAACTTCGGCATGACGCGCCCCGAGGGCTACCGCAAGGCCCTGCGTCTCATGAAGACGGCCGAGAAGTTCGGCCTGCCGGTCTTCACCTTCGTGGACACGCCCGGCGCTTTCCCCGGCATCGAGGCCGAGGAGCGCGGCCAGTCCGAAGCCATCGGCCGCAACATCTACGAAATGGCACAGCTGCAGACCCCCATCATCACCACCGTCATCGGTGAAGGCGGCTCGGGCGGCGCACTGGCCATTGCCGTTGCCGACCAGGTGCTGATGCTGCAATACGCCGTCTACTCCGTGATCAGCCCGGAAGGCTGCGCCTCCATCCTCTGGAAGACCGGCGAGAAGGCCCAGGACGCGGCCGATGCCATGGGCATCACGGCCCACCGCCTCAAGGCCCTGGGCCTGGTGGACAAGATCGTCAACGAGCCCGTGGGCGGCGCCCACCGCGACCCCAAGCAAATGGCCGCCTTCCTCAAGCGTGCGCTGGGCGATGCCTACCGCCAGCTGGCCGACCTCAAGCCCAAGGAACTGCAGGACCGCCGCTACGAGCGCCTGCAAAGCTACGGCCGTTTCGCCGATACCAAGGCAGACAATCGCTGAAGGCCGGCGCCACGCTCTGGCACACTGAACGGCTCCCCCTGGGAGCCGTTTTCTTTTTGCGCCGGGACTCGGCCTGAGTCCTGCCATACCTGATCCAAGCCTGTGGAAATGCCGATCACCGACCTGCCGCAGAACCTGCCGGACACCTCATCAGACGCCGCGTCAGACGTCGCGTCAGGCGCCGCCTTGGGTGCTGCCATCCAGCGCTTTGCGCCACCGCTGCCGCTGGCCGTTGCCTTCAGCGGCGGAGCGGACTCCACTGCGTTGCTGCTGGCCTGCGCCGAGCGCTGGCCGGGCCAGGTCGTCGCCATCCATGTGCACCACGGTTTGCAGTCGGCCGCCGATGCCTTTGTGCTCCAGTGTGAAAAAACCTGTGCGCAGCATGCCGTCCCCTTGAAGATCTGCCGCGTGGATGCGCGCCACGCGCCGGGCCAAAGCCCTGAGGATGCGGCGCGTCAGTTGCGCTACGCCACGTTGATCAAGGCGGCCAACGAGCCCTGGCCTGCGCAGGGCGGTGTGCCCATGCCTGCCGTTCGCAGCCTGGCCCTGGCGCAGCATGCCGACGACCAGGTCGAGACGCTGCTGCTGGCACTGTCGCGCGGCGCCGGCGTTGCGGGGCTGGCCGCCATGCCGGCGCAGTGGAGCAGGGCGGGACTTGCGTGGTATCGACCGCTGCTTGATCTGCCTGGCCAGGTATTGCGGGACTGGCTTGCTGCGCGCGGCCAGGAGTGGGTGGAAGACCCTTCCAATGCCGATGCCCGCTACACCCGCAATCGCATCCGCGCCCAGTTGCTGCCGGCGTTGCACCAGGCCTTCCCCCAGTTTCGCGCCACCTTTGCGCGCAGCAGCCGGCATTGCGCCGAAGCGGCCGAGCTCCTGCAGGAGATGGCCCAGGCCGACCTGGGTGCGGTGGGCAACCCGCCCCGCATCGCCGCATTGCAGGCGCTGAGCCCGGCGCGCCAGGCCAATGTGCTGCGCCACTGGCTGCGCAGCGTGCATGCCACCACCCCGAGCGCCGCGCAGCTCGATCAACTGCTCGCGCAGGTCGGCGTTTGCCGTACGCGAGGCCACCGCATCCATCTCAAGATGGGCAGGGGTTTTGTGCGGCGCCTGGGGTCAGTGCTCGATTGGTACAATTGACAGGTTTTGGTCCAACTTTGCACGAAAACCGGCGGCGCGCCAAAACCAAATGGCTTGCGCAAGACGGGTCTGGGCGGACATTTCGCTACATGCGCAGTCCTCTTGAGCACCTGGCTTGCACAAGCACCCCCTGTCGTACAGCGCCGTGCCTAGCAGTTTCGTCACCCTGATATCCAATGGCACTGATCGTTCATAAATACGGCGGCACCTCGATGGGCTCGACAGAGCGCATCCGCAACGTTGCCAAGCGCGTGGCCAAGTGGGCTAGGGCCGGTCACCAGATGGTGGTCGTCCCCAGCGCCATGAGTGGCGAAACCAACCGTCTGCTGGGCCTGGCCAGCGAGCTGGCGCCCAGCTCGGCCAAAACGGCGTACTACCGTGAACTCGACATGCTGGCCTCCACGGGCGAGCAGGCGTCGTCGGCACTGCTGGCCATTGCGCTGCAGGCCGAAGGCCTGGAAGCCATCAGCTTCTCGGGCTGGCAGGTTCCCGTGCGCACGGACAGCAGCTTCACCAAGGCGCGCATCGAGTCCATCGATGACAAGCGCGTTCGCGCCGAACTCGACGCTGGCCGCGTGGTCATCATCACCGGCTTCCAGGGTATTGATCCCAACGGTCACGTCACCACGCTCGGCCGTGGCGGCTCCGACACCTCGGCCGTGGCCGTGGCTGCGGCGCTGAAGGCGGCCGAATGCCTGATCTACACCGACGTGGACGGCGTCTACACCACCGACCCGCGCGTGGTGCAGGCCGCCAAGCGCCTGAACACCGTGAGCTTCGAGGAAATGCTGGAGATGGCCAGCCTCGGCTCCAAGGTGCTGCAAATCCGCTCCGTGGAATTTGCCGGCAAGTACAAGGTGCCCATGCGTGTGCTCTCCAGCTTCACGCCCTGGGACATCGACCTGGAGGAAGAGTCCACCTCCGGCACGCTGATTACTTTTGAGGAAGACGAAAAAATGGAAAAGGCCGTCGTATCCGGCATCGCATTCAACCGCGGCGAAGCCAAGATCTCCGTTCTCGGCGTGCCCGACACCCCCGGCATCGCCTACGGCATCCTGGGCCCGGTGGCCGACGCCAACATCGAAGTCGATGTGATCATCCAGAACATCAGCAAGGAAGGCAAAACCGACTTCAGCTTCACCGTCAGCCAGGGCGACTACCAGCGCGCCATGGAACTGCTGCGTGACAAGGTCGTGCCTGCCCTGGGTGCCTCCGAAGTCGTCGGCAATCCCAACATCGCCAAGGTCAGCATCGTCGGCATCGGCATGCGCAGCCATGTGGGCGTGGCCTCCACCATGTTCCGTGCGCTGAGCCAGGAAGGTGTGAACATCCAGATGATCTCCACCTCCGAGATCAAGACCTCCGTCGTCATCGACGAGAAGTACCTGGAGCTGGCCGTGCGCGCGCTGCACACCGCCTTCGGCCTCGACAAGACGGAATAAAATCGATGTTTTGCCGAAACCGGCAAAAAAGCACGTTACAATAACGTCATTCCGGAAACGTGACCGAGTGGCCGAAGGTGCTCCCCTGCTAAGGGAGTATGGGGTGTAGAGCCTCATCGAGGGTTCGAATCCCTCCGTTTCCGCCAGAATCAAAAAGCCACCCGCAAGGGTGGCTTTTTTTATGAGAGGGTTGCTTCGGTGGCCTGATCAAGTGGCTAGGGCTGATGCTCTGGTTGCGGTGGCGAAGTTCTTCTTGTCGGCTTGTTGAAAAAACGTGCTACAATGCAAGGCTCTGCTGAAAAGAGCGATGCAGATCGCTGGTGTTGAAAAGATCGAAGAAATTTGATTGCAACGACGCTAAAAACTGTGCTAGAATTCAAGGCTTCGCTGATCGCAGCAAGTCAGAGGCAAGGAAGAAATTCTTCGCTTCGATCCTTAAAAATATACAGCCGATAAGCGTGGGCGTTTGAGGCGAACAGCCAAGTTCTTTGGAACTCGGCTCTTTGAAGCCAAAAACGCTCATGAGAATAGAAGTGAAGTTCACTTCAATTCCGTTTTTATGAGTTAGTCGAAAGACTTTAAATTCAAGATCGAACTGTAGAGTTTGATCCTGGCTCAGATTGAACGCTGGCGGCATGCCTTACACATGCAAGTCGAACGGTAACAGGTCTTCGGACGCTGACGAGTGGCGAACGGGTGAGTAATACATCGGAACGTGCCCAGTCGTGGGGGATAACTA
>NZ_JBICKN010000052.1:0-34297 GCF_043104185.1 Delftia sp. WSY_22 | reverse complement strand
CGTCCTGCTCGCCGCACATCAGCGACAGCGGCACGGTCAGGCCGTGGTCCACGTCCATCTTGTTGACGATGGTCAGGTCGAAGTCCTGCTGGATCACCGACTGCGCAATGTGGCTGGCCAGTTCCGGATGGCCGATGACCTTGGGCACGGGGCGCGGGCCCCAGCCTTCGTCGGCGGGCTGGTATTCAGCGGCCGTGCCGATGGCAAACGTCGGGATGAAGTCCAGGCTGAACGCGGTCGCGTGGTCGTTGTAGACCAGGAAGATCACGTCGGGCTTGTTGTCCTTGAGCCATTGGCGCGAGTGCTCGAAGCCCTTGAACAGCGGCTGCCAATAGGGGTCGCCCACCTTGCCCAGGTCCATGGCCGCGCCGATGGCGGGCACATGCGAGGTGTAGACGGATGCGGTGATGCGCGCCATGTCAGTTGCCTTCCTTGTTGTTCTTGTCCACGCTGCCGGCCTTGCCCTGCGGCTGGCGGTGGGCCTGGGCATCGCCCTCCTCGCCCACGCGGCGGTTGCCTTCGGCCGAACGGCCTCCGCTCACCATCATGTTGCGGTATTCCTCTTCCGACATGCCGGTCATGGAGCCGGCCATTTGCTGGAAGCTCTTGCCATCCGTGGCGCCGATCTTGGCCAGGAAGTAGATGTTGCCGCCCGTGCGCATGCACCAGTTCAGATCGCGGGCCAGGACGGCCTGCTTCTGCTCCTCGCTCATGGCCCATTCGTCCAGGTAGGCACGCTCGTCGGCCTTGAAGCGCTCGCGGTTCTCGGCCTTCATCAGCGACATGCAGAACTGGTTGAGCCAGTAGCCTTTGCGGGACTGCTCGGCATCAAAAATGATGGTGCCGGGCACGTCCAGATAGGGTTTGTCCAATGCCATGGAATCTCCTTGAATATGTCCGGCACCCAGGCCGGACATGGTCGCCTTCAGGCTTCTTCGGGCCAGTACAGACGCATGGGGTTGTCGACCAGCAGCTTCTTCTGCAGCTCGGCAGTCGGTGCAATGTGCGGGATGAAATCGACCAGCAGGCCGTCGTCGGGCATGTGGTCCTTCAGATTGGGGTGGGGCCAGTCGGTTCCCCACAGCACGCGGTCGGGGAATTCCTCGACCACGCGGCGGGCGAAGGGCACCACGTCACGGTAGGCATTTTGCTCGCCGTCCAGCGCCTTGGGGCCGGTGACGGACAGGCGCTCGGGGCAGCTGACCTTGCTCCAGACGTTCTGGTGCTCGCGCATGAACTTGAGGAACAGCTCGAACTCGGGCCCGTCCACGGGCTTGCTCACGTCGGGGCGGCCCATGTGGTCCACGACCACGGTGGTGGGCAGGCTGGTGAAGAAATCCCACAGCTCGGGCAGGTCCACGGCCTCGAAGTAGATGACCACATGCCAGCCGAGCTTGGCGATGCGGCCCGCGATCTCCATCAGCTCGTCCTTGGGCGTGAAGTCCACCAGGCGCTTGACGAAGTTGAAGCGCACGCCGCGCACGCCGGCGGCGTGCAGTTCCTGCAGTTCCTCGTCGGTCACGCTGCGGCGCACCGTGGCCACGCCGCGCGCCTTGCCGCCGGCGGCCTTGCAGGCATCGACCATGGCGCGGTTGTCGGCGCCGTGGCAGGTGGCCTGCACGATGACGTTGCGCGCAAAGCCCAGGTGGTCGCGCAGCGCGAACAGCTGCTGCTTGCTGGCATCGCAGGGCGTGTACTTGCGCTCGGGCGCGAACGGGAATTCATCGCCAGGGCCGAAGACGTGGCAGTGGGCATCGACAGCGCCTGCGGGCACCTGGAACTTGGGCTTGGAGGGGCCGGCGTACCAGTCCAGCCAGCCGGGGGTCTTTTCAAAAGCGCTCATATTCCCTCCTTCAATCGATGTAACGAAGGCCGGCCTTTTCGAGCGGCTCGCGCATCTTGTACATGTCCAGGCCCAGCACGCCGGAAGCCAGCTTGGCGCGCTTCTCGCCCTCGAAGCTCTCGCGCTTTTGCGCGGCAGCCAGGGTTTCGGCGGCCTTGGCGGCGGGCACGCAGACCACGCCGTCATCATCGGCCACGATCACGTCGCCAGGCGTGACCCACATGCCTGCGCAGACCACAGGGATGTTGACCGAGCCCAGCGTGGCCTTGATCGTGCCCTTGGAGGAGATGGCGCGGCTCCACACGGGAAAGTTCATTTCCTGCAGCGTCTTCACGTCGCGCACGCCGGCGTCGATGATCAGCGCACGCGCGCCACGCGCCTGAAAGCTCGTGGCCAGCAGGTCGCCGAAGTAGCCGTCCGTGCATTCCGAGGTCACGGCCGCGACCACGATGTCGCCGGGCTGGATCTGCTCTGCGGCCACATGCATCATCCAGTTGTCGCCGGGCTGCAGCAGCACGGTGACGGCCGTGCCCGAGACCTGCTGGCCCGCGTAGATGGGACGCATATAGGGCTTGAGCAGGCCCACGCGGCCCATGGCCTCGTGGACGGTGGCCGAGCCCAGGGCGGCCAGGCCGTCGGCGGCCGCGCGGTCGGCGCGCTGGATGTTGCGGTAAACCACACCGAGTTCGTACATGGTGTTCTCCTTGATCTGTGGTGGCGGCCTGCTTACAGGCCCTTTTGCTTGAGGGCGGCGTCCAGGCGCGGGAACACGCGGCGCGCGTTGCCTTCGTAGACCTGGTAGCGCTCTTCTTCGGTGAGGTTGGCCGTGGCCTCGATGTAGCGCTTGGTGTCGTCGTAGTAGTGGCCCGTGGTCGGATCGATGCCGCGCACGGCGCCGATCATCTCGCTGGCGAACAGGATGTTCTTGACCGGGATCACCTTGGTCAGCAGATCGATGCCCGGCTGGTGGTAGACGCAGGTGTCGAAGAAGATGTTGTTGAGCAGGTGCTCGTCCAGCAGCGGCTTCTTGAGTTCCTGCGCCAGGCCGCGGAAACGGCCCCAGTGGTAGGGCACGGCACCGCCGCCATGGGGGATCAGGAACTTGAGCGTGGGGAAGTCCTTGAACAGGTCGCTGGTCAGGCACTGCATGAAGGCCGTGGTGTCGGCATTCAGGTAGTGGGCGCCCGTGGTGTGGAAGCACGCGTTGCAGCTGGTGGAGACGTGGACCATGGCCGGGATGTCGTACTCCACCATCTTTTCGTAGATGGGGTACCAGGAGCGGTCCGACAGCGGGGGCGAGGTCCAGTGGCCGCCTGACGGATCGGGGTTCAGGTTGATGCCCACGTTGCCGTACTGCTCCACGCACTTGACCAGCTCGGGAATGCAGGTCTTGGGGTCCACCCCGGGCGACTGCGGCAGCATGGCGGCCGGGATGAAGTGATCGGGGAACAGCTGGCTGACGCGGTAGCACAGCTCGTTGCAGATGGCGGCCCAGGTGCTCGATGTCTCGAAGTCGCCGATGTGGTGCGCCATGAAGCTGGCGCGCGGGCTGAAGATGGTGAGATCGGAGCCGCGCTGCTTCATCAGCTTGAGCTGGTTGGTCTCGATGGTCTCGCGGATCTCGTCGTCGCTGATCTTCAGCTCGCTGGCCCGCGGGGCCTTGGACGGGTCCTTGAGTCCCGCGATCTGCAGGTCGCGCCAGGCGCCCAGGGCCGCGGGCGCGGTGGTGTAGTGGCCGTGTACGTCGATGATCATCGGAGGGTCTCCTGCGTCTTTATGGGGTGGAAATGTGTCAATGAAGGGGCGTGGCAGGCACCGCGCCGCCCTGCGGCTCGGGACTGCTGTACTGCTTGATGATGAGGGCGGCCATGGCGATCACGCCAGGAATGGCCACCACGGCAAAGATCTCGCTGAAGGCCATGTGGCGCGCCGACAGCTCGGCCACCAGGAAGGAGCCCGCGATGCCGCCGAAGCGCCCGATGCCCAGCATCCAGGCCACGCCCGTGGCGCGGCCGCGTGTCGGATAGAAGGCGGCGGCCAGCGCCGGCATGGACGACTGGGCGGTGTTCATGATGGTGCCGGCCAGGAAGACGGCCACCACCAGCCAGCCCAGGTGGCCGGCCGTCTGGCCTATCCACCAGATGGAGGCCGCCGTCAGCGCATAGCCGATGGCGATGATGCGGTTGGCATTGAAGCGGTCCATGAGCCAGCCGAACAGCACGGCGCCCACGCCGCCCAGCGGGAACAGCGCCGCCACCAGGGTGCCGGTCTTGGGGTCCAGGCCCGCTTCCTTGAACAGCACGGGCATCCAGTTCATCAGCGCGTAGAAGATGACCAGGCCCATGAAGTAGGCGATCCACAGCATCACCGAGCCCACGCGGTACTGGCGCGACAGCACCACGCCCATGCCGCTGCCGGCCTGGGCCTCGGGCCTGGCCTCGGTCAGCACGAAACGCTGCACGCCCTGCACGGCATCACCGGCAATGCGCGCCAGCACCTTGCGGATGCGCTCGGCCGGGTAGTTGTTGGCCACCATGTGGCGCACGGATTCAGGCAGCAGCACGACCAGGGCCACCAGCAGCAGCAGCGGCGCGGCACCGCCCAGGATGAGCACGCTGCGCCAGCCGAAATGCGGGATCATCCAGGCCGCCAGAAAGCCGCCGAAGGCCGCGCCCAGCGGAAATCCGCAGAACATGGCGTTGGTCAGCGTGGCACGGCGCGAATCAGGGCAGTACTCGCTCATCAGCGTGACGGCATTGGGCATGGCGGCGCCCAGGCCCAGGCCGGTGACGAAGCGCAGCACGGCCAGGGTCCAGATGTCGAGGGAAAAGCCGGAAGCCAGGCAGGCCACGGCAAACACCGCGACCGAGCCCACGAGCACGGTCTTGCGGCCCAGGCGGTCGGCCAGCGGGCCCGAGAAGATCGCGCCTGCGGCCAGGCCGAACAGCGCAGCGCTGAGCACGGGCGCCAGCGCGGGCTTGCTCACGCCCCACTCGGTGATCAGCGAGGGCGCGATATAGCCGATGGCCGCCGTATCAAAGCCATCGAGCAGAACGATCAGGAAACACAGCGCAAAGATCACCCACTGGAATCCCGAAAACGGGTGCTCGTTGAGCAGGGTCTGCACATTGACGCCGGTTGCTGCGGCGTCCTTCTGGACGGATGTCATGACTTGTCTCTTCCACTGTCTCTCAGCCTGGCGGATACCGCATCTGCGCGCGCGGCCCGCCCCTTGCACCGCAGAGGCCGGCAAGCCCCTGCGCTGTTTCTTCAGTCCTGCCTGCGGCCGTCCCAGACCGAGCGCGGCACCATGACCTCGCCACGCATCAGCAGGCGCGCCGTGCGCAGCAGGGCCGCCTTGGTCACCACGTCGGGATGGGCCGGGTCGCTGTCCAGCGTGACGCTGAACTCGCCCGTGGGATGCTCCACCGAGACGGTGAGCGGACCCGTGCCCTGCTGCAGCTGTGCCACGCCCTCGCACACGGTGCCCGGCATCTTCACCGCCGTGCCCACGGTGACGGCCGCCAGCACGCCGATGGCGTCATGGCAGACATGGGGGATGAAGCTGCGCGTGGTCAGCGCGCCGCCATGCTGGGGCGGCGCGATCAGCGTCATCTTGGGATAGTTCTTGGCCGAGACATCGCCCAGGCCCATGGTCTGCGAGATCTGCAGGCGCAGCGCCTCGATGCGGCGCTTGAGGTCGGTGTCGGCGTTGAGCTCGGCCACGGTCTCCTGCCCGGTGGCGCCCACATCGGACGCCTTGAAGATCACCAGCGGCATGCCGTTGTCTATGCAGGTGACGTCGAGCGTGAAGGGCTCGAACCCCTCGCCCGTCACCGTGACCGTGTCCCGGGGCTTGCCCGTGGGCAGCAGGCCAGAGCAGACCGAGCCGGCCGTGTCCAGGAAACTGATTTCGATGGGTGCCGAGCTGCCGGGCGCGCCGTCGATGCGGGCCGAGCCTTCGTACTCCACCTGGCCGCCGGGCGTCTGCACCGTGATGTCGGCCGCCATGCCGGTGTTGAGTGTCAGCACGCGGAAGGTGCTGGTCTCGCCACGCGGCTGCACCATGCCGGTCTCCAGCGCAAAGGGAACCACGCCGGCCAGCATGTTGCCGCAGTTGGGTGTGGTGTCCACCGTGTCCTTGTCGGGCTGCAGTTGGGCGAAGAGGAATTCGAGGTCTATGCCCTCCTTGTCGGAGAGGCTGACGATGCCGACCTTGCTGGTCAGCGGATGGGCGCCACCCACGCCGTCGATCTGCCGCTTGTCGGGCGAGCCCATGGCCGCGAGCAGCACGCGGTCGCGCGTGGGCAGGTCGGAGGGAAGATCGCTGGCCCGGAAGAAAGGGCCCTTGGAAGTACCGCCCCGCATCAGCAGGCAGGGAATGGCCGTTTGCATGGCTGTCTCTATCAGTATGGGTATGACAGCTATTGTGAGCATGGCGCGAGCCAGGCACTACTGGGCAAGCCCGCTAGCAGCTATAGCAAACCGGCATAGCTCAACGCCAAGCCTGGGCCGCAGGCTGCGACGCAGGGGCGCCGCAACTGCTTGATACAACTTATTGGGGCGCAGTGACGCTCAATCGCGGTCATGGCCCCGGCCGCGATCATGGCCATGCCCGCGGCCGCGGTGGTCGTCGTGGCGGTCATGCCGATCGTGGCGGTCGTGGCGGTCCCAGCGGCGGTCATCGCGGCGGTGCTCCCATTCGCGGTGGCGGCGCTCCTCGCGCCAGCGAGGATCGTGGCGCGGCGGCCCGGCGCGCCAGTGCGGCGGCGGATTGCGCAGGAAGTACACCGGGCGGCCGCAGGCACCGTAGCGTGCGCAGTGCTTGCCCCAGTGCTTGGCATGGCCGGGCGGCACCCACATGTAGACCGGCGGCGGGGCCATGGGCGCCGGCGCGATGATGACGGGCCGCTGGTACAGCAGCGGCGGAGGCGGGGCATTGCCTATGTCCACGGTGCCGTAGACACCCGGAGCCAGCTGGCCCGAGACCGAGCCGCTGATATAGGTCTGCGCCTGGGCCGCAAGGGCCGAGCAGGCCAGCGCAAGGGCGGCCGCGGCGCGCAAGGTGGATCGCAAGGTAAGCATGGCCATGTTCTTTTGAAGGGGTGAAACAGGAAAGGCCCCGTTTCTACCAAGCGCCTGGGGCCGCATGGGCCGTTGCGCCTGAAAAGGTGTAAGAACCCGTTCAAGCCAGCGCCCGTTCCTGCTCAACGCGCCAGGGCTGCCTGCGGTGTACAGCAGACCGCAATGGTCCGCTTTCTGGCCTGCACGCGCTCAGTCCAGCTTGAGCCGCGAATCCTTCACCACCTTCTGCCATTTGGCGATCTCGGCGCGGCGGAATGTCTCCAGCTCGGCCGGCGTGGAGCCTATGGGCTCGGCACCTATGCCAGCGAGCCGCTCCACGATGGCAGGCTCGCGCAGCACCTTGGCCAGCACCGTGGACAGCCGGTTCACGATGGCGGGCGGCGTGCCGGCCGGCGCAAAGATGGCGTTCCACTCGTAGGTCTCGTAGCCGGGCACGCCCGACTCGGCAATGGTCGGCAGCTCGGGCGCGGCCTTGGAGCGCTCCAGCCCGCCCACGGCCACCGCGCGCAGCTTGCCGGTCTTCACGTGCTGCCAGGCCGAGCCCATGCTGGCAAACATCAGCGGCACCTGGCCCGACATCACGTCCATCATGGCCGGGCCGCCGCCCTTGTAGGCCACATGGTGCAGCTGCGTCCTGGCCAGCAGGTTGAACAGCTCGCCCGCCAGGTGCTGGGCCGAGCCCGGGCCTGCCGACGCAAAGTACAGATGCCCGCCCGCTTCGGAGCGGCCGGCCTGGATCAGGTCCTGCACGCTCTTGATGGGGGACGATGGCGCCACCACCAGCACATTGGGCACGCGCAGCAGCAGCGAGACCGGCGCGAAGGCCTTGAGCGTATCGAACTGCATGCGCGCATGGATGGCGGGATTCTGCGCGTGGTTGGAGGCATCGAGCATCAGGGTGTAGCCGTCGGGCTGGGCCTTGGCCACCTGGGCGCCGCCGATCATGCCGCCTGCCCCGCCCCGGTTCTCGATCACCACGGGCTGGCCCAGCTCGGCAGACAGACGGGGGCCGATCAGGCGCGCCACCACATCGACCGTGCCGCCCGGCGGATAGGTCACGACCAGGGTGACGGGGCGCTCGGGGTAGTTGGCCGCTGCAGCCGCAGCGGCTGGCGCGGCCATGCCGGCAACGGCCGAGATCAGGCCTGCGGCCGCCCACAGGCCGGCGGTGCGTCTGGACAGGGATTTCATGGTGTGTCTCCTTGGGTTTGAATCGGGCTCGGAAATCGGAACAGCTCGACGGCGCTGCGGCCCAGCACGGCCTGCAGCGAGGCGGCATCGTCCAGCGGGTCCAGCCAGTCGTGCATCCAGCGCACGGCCGCCGGATAGCTGGCCTGGCCCGCGTGCTGGGTGTGCGGCCAGTCGCTGCCCCAGAGCAATCGCTCGGCCGCAAAGGCCTGCAGCAACTGCGCGGTGGCCTGCCGCCCCGAGGCGGCGCAGTCGGCGGCGGGCCAGATGCGGTAGGGCGCGGACAGCTTGACCCACACACGGCCGCTGCCGGCCTGTTGCAGCAGATAGCCAAAGCCAGGGTCGCGCACGCCCAGGGCCGGGTCAGGACGCCCGAAGTGGTCGACCACCACGCGGCAGCCGGCCGCCAGCAGGGTGGGCAGCAGGTCAGGCAAGCGCCCGGCCTGCAGGTGCAGCTCCACATGCCAGCCCAGGGTGTTGGCCTGCTCCAGCACGCGGCGCCAACCGGGCGCATTCAGATCAGGCAAAGGCAGGCCGATCAGGTTCAGGCGCATGCCCACCACGCCGGCATCGGCCAGGGCCTGCAGGTGGTCCTCGCCCGTGTTGTCATCGACCACGGCCACGCCGCGCAGGCGCTGCGGCCGGGCGCGCAGGGCCTGGAGCATGTAGCGGTTGTCCGTGCCCAGGAAGCTGGGCTGCACGAGCACGCCATAGGCCAGGCCGTGCGTGTCCAGGTGCTGCAGATACGTGGCCAGGGCCGCATCTGCGTCGGGCGCGTAGCGGCGCACATCGGGCATGGGCAGGCCGCGCTCGAAGACATGGGCATGGGTATCGACGCTGGACGCAATGGCGAACCTGGGCAGGGCAGACACGGGGAAAAACTCCTTGCGGGTGGCGCGGCACAGGATGCGGCGCAGGGGGTATGCGGCCGGATTCTAGGAACGAGGGATATATATTTCCATTCTTCAAAATGGATTTATTCATACTGGATCGATATGGAAACCCGGCATCTGCGCTACTTTCTGGCGGTGGTGGACCAGGGCAGCGTCAGCCGCGCAGCCGACTGGCTGGGCATTGCCCAGCCCGCGCTGAGCCAGACCCTGGCCCGCATGGAGAAAGACCTGGGCGTGCAGCTGTTCCAGCGCTCGCGCCAGGGCGCCCTGCCCACGCCGGCCGCCCTGGCCATGCTGGATGACGTGCGCACCAGCGTGGCCCGCATAGATGCCGCCGCCAGCCGCGCGCGCGAGATCGCCAGGGGCAGTGCAGGCCAGCTCACCGTGGGCCTGGTGTCTTCGGCGCTGTTCGGCACCCTGCCCCGCGCCCTGCGCGCGCTGCGGCAGCAGGCGCCCGGCGTGCGCGTCATCCTGCGCGAGATGAGCAATGCCGAGCAGGCCGAGGCCCTGCAGACCGGCGCCATCGACATCGGCCTCATGCACACACCCGTGGCCGTGGGCGGGCGCATGCGCGAGCGCCAGCTGCTGCGCGAGCGCCTGGTGGCCGCCGTGCCCGACGAATTCCAGATCGGCGAGGACGGCCAGGTCAGCCTGGCGCAGATCGCCGAGGCCGGGCTGGTCATGTACCCGCAGGCCCAGCTGCCCGTGCTGCACGCCGGCATCCTCGACGCGCTGCGCAAGGCAGGCCACGAAGCCCATGTGGCGCAGGAGGCCAACCGGACCCTCACCGTGCTGGCCTGCGTGGCCGGCGGCTGCGGCGTGGCACTGCTGCCCAGCTGGATACGCTCCATGGACTTTCGCGGCGTGCGATTTTGCGAAGTGCGCGATGGCCGGTCCCTGCCCAGCCTGGACCTCAGCGCCATCTGGCCCGCACGCTCCACGCCCACGCTGGCCGACCTGTTCGCACACCTGGACCTGGGCAAAGACTGAGTGCGGCCCGCATTGGCGCCGCACCGGTGCAAGAAACGGGATGCGCCCGCGCCTGCGCCGCACTACAAACCGCTTTCCCTCATTCACGGAAAGAAAAGGTGCCAGATGCAGCCATCGTCACAGCAACTCCACGGAAAAGTCGCCCTCATCACGGGCGCCAGCTCAGGCATAGGCCGCGAAGCCGCCAGGCTGTTCGCACGCCACGGCGCCAGGCTGGTGCTCACGGCCCGCCGCCAGCCGGAACTGCAGGCCCTGGTGGCGGAGATAGAGCAGGACGGCGGCCAGGCCATCGCGCTGGCCGGCGACGTGCGGGACGAGCCGCTGGCCCGGGCCCTGGTCGAAACCGCCACGGCGCGCTTTGGCGGCCTGGACATCGCCTTCAACAATGCCGGCATGACGGGCGATCCCTGCGCCCTGCCCGACCTGTCGCTGCAGGCCTGGCAGGAGGCCATCGCCACCAATCTCACCAGCGCCTTTCTGGGCGCCAAGCACCAGATACCGGCCCTGCTGGCACGCGGCGGCGGCTCGCTGATCTTCACCTCCACCTTCGTGGGCTACTCGGCGGGCCTGCCCGGCATGGGCGCCTATGCCGCCAGCAAGGCCGGCCTCGTCGGCCTCACCCAGGTCATCGCGGCTGAATACGGCCCCCGCGGCCTGCGGGCCAACGCCCTGCTGCCCGGCGGCACCGACAC
The DNA here is from genome assembly GCF_043104185.1 of Delftia sp. WSY_22. Taxonomy (NCBI): domain Bacteria; kingdom Pseudomonadati; phylum Pseudomonadota; class Betaproteobacteria; order Burkholderiales; family Comamonadaceae; genus Delftia; species Delftia sp. WSY_22. The sequence continues at coordinate 23,606 of NZ_JBICKN010000052.1, read as the reverse complement.
GCCCATGGGCCGCGCCAGCACCCCCACGCCCGAGGCACGCGCCTTTGTCGAAAACCTGCACGCCCTCAAGCGCCTAGCCACACCGGCGGAGATTGCAGCGGCAGCGCTGTTCCTGGCGTCGGATGCATCCAGCTTCGTCACGGGAACGGCCATGGTGGTCGATGGCGGTGTGTCCATCCAACGGACTTGAAGCAAGGCCCCGCCAAAGCCGTCGCGGCAATGGCGGCCCGCTCGGATCTTCCGGTCGCCTGCGGCGGCTTTATCAGGGGAGTTTTGAAAGTGGCATTCCTGCCCCAATAATTCCCCTGGAAACGATGCTTGCGCTTTCGCTGTTCATTCCCGCATCGTGGCCAAGGAGCTGGCTGATGTTTTCTGACCACGCAATTCACGACGAAGCAACTGCTCGGCAAATGGTGCCCGGATGCTGAATCGACATGGGGTGACATGAACCATTACGGGATGGCCGCACCTTTCTTCCAGGGAATGGATGATGGACAAACGAGGTGCATTGAGGCAATCTGCTTGAATCGGTAATACACTGCCCATGCAATCCATTGCATCGCGTCTCCAGCAATTACCGTCGGATTCAGGACCTGCGCGAAGTCCCGCACAACCCTTGTCTCAAGCATTCTTCAGACAATAGATCAATTACATCCCATTACAGCATTGTGGACGGCTATGGTATTTAACCTTTGCACAAGGTCCATCGAATGCTCACGACATATACTCGCGCAAAACCGCAAGAATGGAATACCTGTTGTCCGTCCGATGTGATTTTTTCTCTTTCAAGAAAAGAACCGTTGCAGGGATTGCATCCCCATGCTTGCAGGAGCTACAGGCAGGCACAGTTCCATTTCGGCTGTGAGCGTTCGTGAACACTGATTAATCGCTTCGAGATTGTTATAGTAAATAACGGAACTACCATGACTAGACACACTCAGCCCATCGTGGAGCGCTTGTTCAGGCCAATGGAACGCTCGACCCGCCAGCGCAGTTCGATACGCACGGTCATGGAAGAGGCTGGGCGCCCCCTGCTCCCCGCTGAAATCCTGGGCGCAGCGCAGCGCGAGGTGCCGGCCATCGGTCTGGCCACGGTGTACCGCAACATCAAGCAATTGATGGAAGCCGGTGAGGTGCAGGCCGTGGACCTGCCCGGCGAGGCCACGCGCTACGAACTCAGCGGCCGCGCCCATCACCACCATTTCCGCTGCATGAGCTGCAACCGCGTGTTCAACGTGCCCGGTTGCCTTGGCGACATGCAGCGCATCGTGCCCGAAGGCTTTGTGGTGGAGCGCCATGAGATGACGATGTACGGCATCTGCAGCGACTGCCACCAGAACGTGCAGTAGCGGCGGGCCCCGGGCCTCAGGCCCAGGCATCGGCAAGCCGACAGCCATGGCGCAGGCCTTCCCTGCGCCATGGCTGTTTCTTTTTCCCCGGTCCGCTGCCTCAGCGCCTGCCCGGCCGCACGCGGCCTGCGGCAACGCCCCCGGCCAGCAAGGCCAGCGCAGCCACCGCCCAGAGCATCGCCACCTGGCCCCAGGTCTGCGGCGCATGGCGCGGACTGGCCGTGAAGACCGGCTGCGCTGCAAAGTCCTTCGCGCCGAATGGACGGTCCTCGAACAGATAGAGATAGAAGAAAGTCCGCAGCCGCGCATGGAAGGCGGCAATGTCGTCCTGGTAGGCCAGCTGCGCCAGCAGGTCGGTGCCGGCCTGGCGGTGCAATGCGGCCTGCACGCCCACGCCGGGCAGCAGCCAGCCCAGGCGCCCGGTCCAGGCCTGGCGCGCCTGCAGGCCTTCCCGATAGGCGGCGAACTGGGGGGCGACGCTTTCATCACCGAGCTGCTGGAAGGCGTAGTACCACTTCCAGTGAAAGCCCGCAGGCAGCGGCGCGGTGTTGCGCCATTCGGGGTGGTTGCGGAAGAAGCGCTCCATGGTCTGCTCGCGCGGCAGGTCCCAGGCACCATGCACGGTCTGGCGCTGGGCCAGCATCAGCTCCACGCCCTGGCTCACGGGCACGGCGCGCGACAGCGCGGCATTGGCCAGCGTGGGCAGCACCAGGGTCAGCACGGCCCAGCAGCCCATGAGGGCCATGGCGTTGGCCACCGAACTGCCGCCCAGCGTGGCGACCACCAGGCACAGCCCGCTCCAGAAGGCCACATAGGCCATGGCGCTCAGCAGCACGGAGGCGATGGCGCCCGCCTGCGCCCCGCTGGCCAATGCCCCTGCCAGGGCCGGCAGCGCCAGGCATGCCAGCAACAGCACCGAACGCAGGCCCGCACGGCGCAGCCACAGCCGGCGCCCGCTGCCGGGCATGGCCTGAAGCGTGCCCAGGCGTCCCGATTCGCGCTCGCCCGAGACCAGGTCGTAGAGCAGTGCAATCAGGAACAGCGGCGCCAGGTAGACCAGCACAAAGGCGAAGTCGAAGCGGCCCGCCAGCGCCAGTTCGGGGTTGAAGCTCTCGCCTTCATGCAGCTGCGCCTGCAGCGCCAGGGCACGCACGCGCAGCACATAGGGCGCGGCATCGCGCAGGCCCAGGGCGAGGAAGGCCGTGGACGACGGTGCATCCCAGGTACTGTGAAAGCCGTAGTAGGCCACCGAGCCCGCATCGCCGGACTGTGCATGCCGACCTGCCTGGGCCGCCATTTCCTGCTGCTGCATTTGGGCCAGACGGTCCAGGGTCTGGCGCTGCGACGAGATCTCGCGCAGGCCCGACAGTACGGCCAGCGTGGACAGCAACAGCAGCAGGGCCAGGGCGCACAGCGCCAGGCGCGAGCGCGTCAGAAGACGCCATTCATGTCGTAGCCAGCTCATCGCACCACCCTCCCCAGACGTTGCGTGGCCACCAGCAAGGCGGCCGCCAGCGCCGCCAGCCATCCCAGCAGCACGCAGGCTGCGGGTGCCGCGCGGCGCAAGGCCGCCAGCGGCGGATCGGGCTCGTGATGGAAGTCGGAGACTCCGCGCCAGTGCTCGTGGCTGATGCGGTTGTCTCGGCTGGAACGGTCACCCGCGTAGCTGAGCTTGTCCACCTGCAGCTGGTTGAGCGCCTGCACCATGCGGTAGCGATGCTGCTCGGCCTGCTCCAGAAAGCGCCGATAGCCTTGCAGGTCGGTGCCGGCCACGGCCATGGACAGGCGGCGCAGCGCAATCAAGGGGCTGACCAGGGCAAAGCCGTCGGCGCTGCGCAGTTGCCGGGCCTGCAGATCGAAGCTGGCCTCGGCATGGCGCCTGAAGAGCTCGCTGGTCAGCCGCTCGCCCTCCATGCCGACCAGGCCCTTGTAGTTGACGGGCAGATCCTCCACACGCGACACGCCGTACTGCGCAAGCACTTTGGCGCGAAAGGCGGCGAAGTAGGGATCGTCGGGATTGTGGCTGTCGCCCAGCGCCGCCAGCTCGCGCGCCGTGGCGATATCGGTCTCGAAGCGCGTGGGCAATGCCAGGGCCGCGCCCACCAGCTCCGGCGCCAGCCGGGGCACCAGCACCACGCCAATGGCCCAGGCGGCCAGCAGGGCCAGCAAGGCATCGCGCCCGCGCCGCATGAGGGCCGAGACCGCGGTGATGCCCACGGCCCACAGCAGCAGCCACAGCACATGGCCAGCCGCCAGCGCGGCCACCAGGCTGATGGGCACGGGCGTGGCCACCGCCATCCAGGCCAGGGCCAGCAAGGCGGGCAGCAGCACCAGGGCCGCCACGCCCGTGAGCGCCAGCAGCTTGCCGGCCACGAACTGCCGCATGCCCACGCCCTGGGCCAGCAGCACGCGCAAGGTGCCGGCCTCGCGCTCTCGCGCGATGCAGGCATGGCCCACGAAGATCAGCAGCAGCGGTGCCAGCACCTGCAGCACAAAGGCCGGCGTGAGCTGGCCGAAGCGCAGCAGCAGCGACGACTGGCGCACATCGCCGAAGTTGGCGCTGTTCTGGCGGTGGCCTTCGAGAAACAGCGTGTGGCCGGTGTAGGCGTCTATGCCCGCATCGAAGGCCGCCAGCGGATTGAGCGGGCGGAACACGAAATGGCCGTAGTGCACCATGCGGTGCGGATGGCGGTCGGGCTGGGCCTCGAACTCGTGGTCCACCTGCGACTGGTGGCGTTCGCGCTGGGCCTGGGCCGCGCTGCGCTGGTCCCAGGCGGTGAAGGCGGCAGTAGCACCGAGCAGCAGCCACAGCACCATGCCCAGCACGGCCACGCGGTCGCGCAGCAGCAGGCGCCATTCCTCGCGTGCAATGGTCCAGGCCGTGCTCATGCCGCGGCCCCCTGCACGCCTGCGTCTGCGTCTGCGCCTGCGCCTGCGTCTGCGTCTGCGTTTGCACTCGCACTCGCACTCGCACCCGAACCTGTACCCGCGTAGTGGCGGTGCAGTGCCCGCACGTCAAAGCGCTCTTCCCCACGGGCCGCCACCTCCTCCACCAGCCTGCCGCCCGCGATGAAGCCCATGCGGTCGGCCACATCGGCCGCCCCCAGCAGGTCGTGCGTGACCATGAGAATGGCCACGCCCTGGCCGCGCAGCTGCGTGATCAGCCGGCTGAATTCGGCCGTGGCCTGCGGGTCCAGGCCCGAAGTGGGTTCGTCCAGCAGCAGCGCCGGCACCTTGCGTGCCAGCGCCAGCGCAATGGCCACCTTCTGCCGCATTCCCTTGGAAAAGCCCGAGACGCGCCGGTCATGCGCGGCCGCATCCAGCCCTGCAGCGGACAAGGCCTGGCCGATGGCATCCCTGCTGGCGGGCTGGCCCGCCAGGTCCAGCAGATAGGCCACGTTCTCGCGCGCGCTCAGGTGCTCGTACAGCGCCACGTTCTCGGGGATATAGGCGATCAGGCCGCGCGCCTGCGCGGCAGCCGTCACCGGGTCCACGCCCTGCACGCGCACCTGGCCGCTGCGCGGCCGCACAAAGCCCAGGAACAGGCTCAGCGTGGTGGTCTTGCCCGCGCCGTTGGCGCCCAGCAGCGCATAGATCTCGCCGGCATGCACGGCCAGGTCCAGGCCCTGGAGGATGGTGCGCTCGCCATAGTCCACCACGGCGCCCAGTGCTTGGAGCACGGGCGAGGAGGCAGAAGTGGGGTTGGAAGAAACAGGAAGGGATGGATGCATGGCGGGGCTCAGAACTTGGCTTGAAGGCCTACGGTGACGGTGCGGGCGGTGCCCGGCGTCACCCACAGCCGGCTGTACGAGCTGGTGTAGTAGGTCTTGTCAAAGAGGTTGTCCACGTCCAGCGTCAGGCGCAGCGTGGGGCTGATGCGCCAGTAGGCCACCAGCTTGGCGGTGGTGTAGCCGGGCAGATCGAAGGCCGCCTTGCCAGCGTCGGCCTCGGCCTGCGTGCGGGCCTGGCCCAGGCGCTTGCCCACGCGGGTGACGCCGCCGCCAATGCCGTAGCGCTGGCCGTTGGAGAAGGCGTTTTCGTAGACCGCCAGCACGCTGCCGTTGACCTTGGGCACGTTGAGCAGGCGCCCGCCCACTTCCAGCGTGTTGTCGCGCGAGATCTCCACGTCGTTGAGCACCAGGCTCGCATTCAGGCGCCAACGCTGCGTGACCTGGCCGGCAAAGTCGAACTCCAGCCCCCGGCTGCGGATCTCGCCGGCCGAGACCGAGTAGCCGGCGTTGCCCGGGTCGGCCGTCAGCACGTTGCGCTTGCGGATGTCGAACAGCGCGGCCGTGGCGCCCATGCGCCGGTCGGCGCTTTCCCACTTGGCGCCCAGCTCCATGGAGCGGCCGGATTCGGGACTGAAGCCCGCGCCGGCCACATCGACGCCCACGTTGGGCCGGAACGAGCGGCCCACGTTGGCATAGAAGGTCCATTGCGGCAGCGGCAGCCAGCTCAGGCCCAGGCGCGGAGAGGTCGAGGTCGGGTCCTGCTGCGTGGTCGCGCCCGTGCGGCGGTTGTGCAGCGACTGGTCATAGCGGTCCATGCGCAGGCCGGCCACCACGCGCCACTGGGGCGAGAGCTTGATGGCGTCCTGCAGGTAGAAGGCCGTGTTGCGCTGGCGCTCGAAGGTATCGGTATTGGCCGTGGGCACGGGCTGCGTGCCTCCGTAGACGGGGTTGTAGATATTGATGGCATAGGGATTGGCCGCCGTGGGGTTGGCGCGCATCATCACCGTATCCATGTCGAAGCGAAAGCTCTCCAGGCCCAGCAGCAGCTCGTGTTCGACGGTGCCCGTTTTCACCGTGCCCTGCAGCTCGGCCTGCACGGCGATATCGTCGGACTGGTAGTCGCGGAAACGCCGCTGGCGCGTCAGGTCGCCATTGGCCAGCAGCGCATGGGGTTCGGTGGAAAAGCCGTTGATCGAGGTCTCGCGGTAGGACAGGCCCAGGCGGCTGCGCCACTGCGCGCTCCACTCATGCGAGAGGATGAACTGGTGCGTGCGGTTTTCCACCGTCACATCGCCGTCGCGCGGGTCGCCCAGGAAGCGGCTGCGCGAGATGGCGCCCAGGCGGTCGCCCACGGCCACCACGCCACGGTCCAGCGGCGTCTTGTGGCGCAGCAGCTCGCCCGAGTACTCCAGCACGGTATCGCGCCCCAGCTTCCAGGTGAAGGCCGGCGCAATCACCTGGCGGCTGGCGCCTACGAAGTCGCGGAAGCTGTCGCGGTCCTCCACGGCGATGTTGAGCCGGTAGGCAAAGTTCTCGCCAATCGGCCCCGTGCTGTCGAGCGCGCCGCGCCGCAGCCCGTAGCTGCCCGCATAGGCTTCCACGGAATGCGAAGGTGTCCACAGCGGACGCTTGGAGACGACGTTCAGCGTGCCGCCCGGCTCGCTGCTGCCGTAGAGCGCAGCGGCCGTGCCCTTGAGGAACTCGATGCGCTCCACGCCGGCCAGATCACGCGGCGCGTTGAAGCCGCGCCCCGAGGAAAAGCCGTTGAACAAGGTGGCCATGCCCACGTTCTGATCGCCGGGCAGGCCGCGAATGACGATGTTGTCCCACAGGCCGCCAAAGTTGTTCTGGCGCGAGACGCCGCCCACATAGTCCAGCACATCGTCGAGCTTGGTGGCTCCCAGGTCGTCCATGGCCTGGCGCGTGATCACGCGCACCGACTGCGGCAGCTCGCGCAGCGGCAGGTCGGTCTTGGCGCCTGCCGCCTCATCGGTGTGATAGGCGCCCGAGGCCGTGCGGCCCACGACTTCCACGGCAGGCAGCAGGGTCTGCTCCTGGGGCGACGGCGCTGACGGCACGGATGCCGCAGTTTGTTCCTGGCCCTGGGCCAGCACGGGCGTGGAGAAGAAAGCGGCAGCGCTCAGGGCAAGCGGCAGCGGGCGAAGGCCGGGGAGCGGCTTCGCGAGGATGGAGAAGGCAGTCATGATGAAAACGGGCACGGGCGCATGCCGCCGGCATCAGAAGCCGGCGCGCGCAAACACGGACATGCCGCCAGCACCAACGGTGCCGGCGGCAGAGAAGGAGAAAAGTGCTTGCGGATTCAGCGCGGCGGGTCGCGCGATGCAAAGGCCCAGCGGTTCTGCGAGGGGATGGCGCCGCCCACGGTGCGCGGCGGCACCCTCTCAGGCGGCGCGGCCACGGCCAGCGGCAGGCCGAAGTGCGGCAGCCAGGCCGCCGCATGCGGTGCATGGCCCATGCACCAGACGCAGACGGCTTCCGCGGCTTCCGCCTTTTCACCGGCCGGCGCCTTGTCCTCGCAGCCGTTCAGGCCGGCAAACGCCTGGCCGGGCGCTGCCGCCGCCTGCCGGATATGCGTTGCGCCGTGCAGGGGCATGCCAATGGCCGTGTTGAAGAACACGGCCAGCAATAGCAGGCGCAAAACAAGCAGACGCATAAGACGGCGATCTTACTATTGACAATTCAATATCGTTAACTATCCGCCGGCATTTTCAGCACGGGCCCCGGAGACAGCGCGGCAATATGGCACAGGCATGTGACAGCCGACTGGCGATTTCCCGCATTGTGCCTATTGATCTGCGGGCCCCACGCCCCGGAAGAACATGTCGCAGATCTGGTCCGCCACCTTCTCCAGCGAGCCCTTGCGGGGGTTGAACCAGGACTGTATGGAGTTGATGCTGCCCAGGATCATGATGCGCGCCAGGTGGATGTCGGCATCGGCCCGCAGGCGGCCTTCGGCGCGCAGGTCTTCGAGCAGGCCGCTCCAGAATTTCTGGTGGCGCTCGCGGCGCTTGATCTGGCGTTCGCGCACCTTGTCGGGCAGTTGGCCCAGCAGGCGGCCGTGGGCCAGGGCGAAGTCCCCATGCTTGATCAGGCCCGCCATCTGGCCCAGCACGGCTGCGCGGAAACGCTGCTCGGCCGTGGCGTCGGCGCCCAGCGCGGCAAGGCGCTCCTGCTGCTGGCTGATGATGCGGTTGCCGCCCTGCTCCATGACCTCGTCCACCAGCTCCTCCTTGGAGGCGAAGTGGTAGTAGATGCTGGCGGCCTCGATCCCGGACTGCTCGGCAATGTTGCGCATGGTGGTGGCAGAGTAGCCCTGCTCACCGAAGGTGCGGGCGGCCAGCTTGAGAAGGGTCTCGCGGGTCTCGTTGCCGTCGTGGGCGCTGGTCTGCCTTCTTGCCATGTCTGCCAGGGTGTGGATCGTTGTAGTGCGGCGATGCTAACAGGCTGTTGGTGGCACGCCAATCAAGCGTTCGGTACGCGCCCGCTGCCTGGCGGGCATGGCCGGGCCGCGAAACTGCGCCTGAAGAATCAGCCCCAAAGGCATTCCCGGGACTGCAATGGCCTGGCAATCAACGGCTCATGAATTTACGCGATATCGGCGGAAGATATTTCAAACCACGGCCAGGAATTCAATCCTCGCAATACAAAAAATCTATCCAGCCAATCGACAAGACAAATGAAACAACGCGTGTTAATCGCAAGATTAAATAGCAGAATCGAATCACATGTAATTTATTTTATAAATCGATAAATAAAATCGATTGATGAAACAAAATCAACACCCGCAACCGGTTCTGAAATGGGAACTTGTACGATCACCTCGTCGCGGCTGCCCAGGAAAAGCATGCCAGCACGCCCTCTCCAGAGGAGGAAGCGCCAACCACAATGCTCTGCAAATGTAACAAAGACGCAACAGCTTTTGTAAAGTGGAGGTTATCAAGATGCTGCTGGATATAATGCGGATCGCCTCGGAATATGCCCAGGCATGAGAAGAAGCTGTCTACACCCCATAGAACGCTCACATCATCAGTATTTATACTTACGGTGATATCTTCATCCCCCACTGCACATGCACCAACCTTGACCATTGCGTAAAGAGTTCCGGGTCGTTGTTCTTGCTGCGCAGTTTTCGACAAATAGCCGCACTTAGAAATTCTTCTATCAAGATGACTACATACCAAGAGCTGATTGCCCAGAAAAAACTGCTCGACCAGCAAATCGACGAGGCCCGCAAGCTGGAGTCCAAAGCGGCTCTGGCATCGGTGCAGGAACTGGTCCGGGAGTTTGGCTTCACGGCACAGCAGGTCTTCCCCTGGAAGCCCGATGGCAAGAAGAGCGCCCCCGCCAAGTACCAGGACCCCGAGTCCGGCAAGACCTGGACCGGCCGCGGCAAGCCGCCGAACTGGATCCTGGGCAAGGACCGCACCCTGTTCGAAATCAAGTGAGTCCCTGCCGCGCATGGGCCCGCCCGCACGGCGGCGCACATGCGCGGGCACATGCTCAGAGGTGCGTCATGCAGGCACCACCGCCGTGACCTCGATCTCCACCTTGGCCCGGTCTTCCACCAGATCCGCCACCTCCACCGCCGTCATGGCGGGGAAATGCCGCCCGATCAGCTCGCGGTAGTGCTTTCCAATGGCGGGATAGGCCGCCACGTATTCCTGCTTGTCGGTCACATACCAGGTCATGCGCACGATGTGCTCGGGCCTGGCGCCGCCTTCGGCGAGGATGGCGACGATATTGGCCAGCGCCTGCCGCACCTGTCCGGCAAAGTCGTCCGTCTCGAATTGCTGCTGGCCGTTCCAGCCAATCTGCCCGCCGACAAACACCAGCCGGGAGCCGACCGTCATTTCGGTGAGGATGCCATTGGCATAGCCTCGTGGCGCCAGCCAGTCCGGGGGTTGCAGAGTCTTCATTGCTTCATCCTGTTCTCGTTGAATCCGTAAAACCGTCCTGCGGCACCAGATAGGCCTGCAGGCGCTCGCGCAGATCGGCCGGCAGTGGCGTGGCCTTCATGCTGCGCAAATCCATGGTGACGATGGTCATGCGCGCAGACAGCCGTCGCTGGCCGTCCGGCCCCTCGAAACGCACATCGAACTGGAACGACGCCCCGCCGATGCGGCGCACCTCCAATACCTGGCGCAGCGTGTCGTGCCAGCGGCTGGGCGCCGTGAAATCGCATTGCACCGACACCGTGGGCGTGCCCACCTGGCGCTGTACATGCAGGGTGTGGAATGGCAGGCCCATTCCCCTGTCGAACCATTCCTCGACCAGGTCGTTGACCATTTCGAAATAGCGCGGGTAAAAGACGATGCCGGCCGGATCGCAATGGCGAAACAGCACCTGCACCTGGCTGACGAAGGCGGAGGCCATGGCGCGCGCTCACGGCATCTTGCGCAGCACGAAGCGCTGCAGCTTGCCGGTCTCGGTGCGCGGCAGGGCCGGCACGAAGACAATGGCGCGCGGGTACTTGTAGGGCGCAATGCTGGCCTTGACGAAGGCCTGCAGCGTGGCGGCCATATCGTCGCCGGCCGCAAAGCCGGGCTTGAGCACCACAAAGGCCTTGACCACCTGGCCGCGCTCGTCGTCGGGTGCGCCGATCACGCCGCATTCGGCCACGGCCTCGTGGCGCAGCAGTGCGTCCTCCACCTCGGGGCCGGCGATGTTGTAGCCGGCCGAGATGATCATGTCGTCATTGCGCGCCTGGTAGAACAGATAGCCGTCGGCATCACGCACAAAGGTGTCGCCGGGCAGGTTCCAGCCGTTTTGCACAAAGCGCTTCTGGCGCTCGTCGGCAAGATACCGGCAGCCGGTCGGCCCCTTGATGGCCAGGCGGCCGGGCGTGCCGTCGGGCACGGGCTGCATGTCGTCATCCACCACCTGGGCCACATAGCCGGGCACGACCTTGCCGATGGCGCCCGCGCGCACCTCCTCGGGCGGGCTGGAGACAAAGACGTGGATCAGTTCGGTGCCGCCGATGCCGTCGATCATCTCGATGCCCGTGGCCTGCTTCCACAGCTGGCGCGTGGCGTCCGGCAGGGCCTCGCCGGCCGAGACGCTTTTCCTGAGTGACGACAGGTCGAAGCGCGCTGCCTGCGCCGCCATCTGCCGGTAGAAGGTGGGTGCGGTGAAGACGATGGTGGCGCGGAAATCCTGCACCAGCTGCAGCAGCCCTTCGGGCGTGAGCTTTTCGGCCAGCACGGTGCTGGCGCCCACGCGCAGCGGAAAGCACAGCAGCCCGCCGAGGCCAAAGGTGAAGGCCAGCGGCGGCGTGCCGCAGAAGATGTCGTCCGGGCCCGGCCGGATCACATGGCGCGGGAACAGGTCGCACATGGCCAGCACGTCGCGGTGGAAATGCATGCAGCCCTTGGGCGCGCCCGTGGTGCCGCTGGTGAAGGCGATCAGGCAGACATCGTCTGCCGCCGTGTCGCAGCAGTCGAAGGTGTCGGGCTTGGCTGCGGCCAGGGCGTCCAGCGCATCGGCTGCGCCGTCGTTGAAATACAGCACGCGCGAGAGGTCCGGGCAATGGTGTTCATGGCCGGGCTGCAGGCACAGCTGCACCTCGTCCTTGAGGCGCACATCGCACAGCACGGCCTGCACCCGGGCCTTGGCGATGATCTGCTGCAGCTCCTTGGCACGCAGCAGCGGCATGGTGGGCACCGTCACCAGCCCGGCCTTGATGGCGGCCAGCCAGGAAGCCGCCATCATGGCGTTGTTGGGGCCGCGCAGCAGCAGCCGGTTGCCGGGCACCAGCTGCAGGTCTTCCACCAGCACATGGGCGATGCGGTTGGTCAGCGCCTGCAGTTCGGCATAGGTCATGGCGGCCTGGTCCGCGCCCTGCCTCCAGCGCAGGGCCACTCGGCCGCCCTGGCCGCGCGCCACCATGGCATCGACCAGTTCGGCCGCGCAGTTCAGGCGTTCGGGATAGGCCACGTCCGGCCCGTCGAGCAGGAACTCGGGCCATTGGTCGGGCGGCGGCAGGTTGTCCCGGGCGAAAGTATCGATGTGGGCGGAGGCTTGCATGCGATGTTCCCTGGCTTTGCGTTGAATGGGCAGCCTGCCGCTCAGGCCTTGAGCAGCTCGCGCGCGATGATGAGTTTCTGCACCTCGGTCGCGCCCTCGTAGATGCGCAGCGCGCGGATTTCGCGGTACAGCGTCTCCACCGGCATGCCCGAGACCACGCCCGCCCCGCCGAACATCTGCAGCGCGCGGTCGATCACGGCCTGGGCCGATTCAGTGGCCGTCATCTTGGCCATGGCCGCCTCGCGCGTGGTGCGCGTCTTCTTCACATCGCGCATCCAGGCGGCCCGGTAGGTCAGCAGGGCCGATGCGTCGATGGCCGTGTCCATGTCGCCCAGCGCGGCCTGGGTCAGTTGCAGGTCGCCCAGGGTCTGCCCGAACATGCGGCGTGACTTGGCGCGTGCCAGGCCTTCGTCCAGCGCGCGGCGCGCAAAGCCCAGTGCGGCGGCGGCCACCGAGGCGCGGAAGATGTCCAGCGTCATCATGGCCAGCTTGAAGCCCTGCCCCGGCTCGCCCAGGCGCTGCGACACGGGTATGCGGCAGTTGTCGAAACGGATGGTGGCCAGCGGGTGCGGCGCGATCAGCTCGATGCGCTCGCCAATGGAGAAACCCGGCGTGTCCGCATCGACCACGAAGGCGCTGATGCCGCGCGCCCCCGGCGCCTCGCCCGTGCGGGCGAACACGCAGTAGAAGTCGGCAATGCCGCCGTTGGAGATCCAGGTCTTGGCACCGTTGAGCACATAGTGGTCGTCTTCGAGCCGCGCCTCGCAGGCCATGGCGGCCACGTCGGAGCCGGCATCGGGCTCGGACAGCGCAAAGGCCGCAATGGCCTCGCCACGCGCCACGCGCGGCAGGTAGCGCTGGCGCAGCGCTTCCGACCCCATGAGCGATATCGCACCGCTGCCCAGGCCCTGCATGGCAAAGGCGAAGTCGGCCAGGCCTTCATGGCGGGCCAGGGTCTCGCGCAGGATGCAGACCGCACGCGAGTCCACCTCGGGCAAGGCCCCGCCCCAGGCGCCGCCGGGGCCGGACGGCACGGCATAGCGCAGCCAGCCGGCCTGGCCCAGGGCCTTCACCAGTTGGCGGCAGGCTGCATCGGCATCGTGGTGGTCCACATCGCCCAGGGATTGGGCGCACCAGGCATCGGCCTCATGCGCCAGCGTGCGATGGGCGTCGTCGAAGAAAGGCCAGTCCAGCCAGGAGGAATCACGCATTTTCAGTTTCCTTCGAAGACAGGCTTTTGCTTGGCCACGAAGGCCTCGTAGGCGCGGTGGAAGTCGCGCGTCTGCATGCAGATGGCCTGGGCCTCGGCTTCGGCCTCGATGGCCTCGTCCACGCCCATGTTCCATTCCTGGTGCAGCAGCTTCTTGGTCACGCCATGGGCAAAGGTGGGGCCTGCGGCCAGCTGGGCGGCCAGCGCGTGGGCGGCTTCGCCGATCTGTTCGGCGCCATGCAGGGCATTGAAGAAGCCCCAGGCAGCGCCCTCCTCGGCCGTCATGGCGCGGCCCGTGTACAGCAGCTCGGAGGCGCGGCCCTGGCCGATCATGCGCGGCAGCAGCGTGCAGGCGCCCATGTCGGCACCGGCCAGGCCTACGCGGGTGAAGAGAAACGCCGTGCGCGCCGCGGGCGTGCCCAGGCGCATGTCGGCCGCCAGCGCGACCATGGCGCCCGCGCCCGCGCAGATGCCGTCCACGGCCGCCACGATGGGCTGCGGGCAGGCGCGCATGGCCTTGATCAGGTCGCCCGTCATGCGCGTGAAGTCCAGCAGCTCGGGCATGCTCATCTTGGTGAGCGGGCCGATGATCTCGTGCACATCGCCGCCCGAGCAGAAATTGCCGCCCGCGCCCGTGACCACCACGGCCTTGATGTCGGTGGCATAGACCAGGGCGCGGAACAGGTCTCGCAGCTCGGCATAGGAGCCGAAGGTCAGCGGGTTCTTGCGCTCGGGCCGGTTCAGGGTGATGGTGCCGATCTTGCCGTCGGCCGATACCTGCCACACAAAGGTCCTGGCCTCGTAGCCGGCCAGGGGGCGCTTGTGGTGCTTCATGCTGTGTTCTTCGGGCTGGGTGCTCATGGTGTCTCCATCAAGAATTCAGAAAACGGGGGTGGACCGGGTTCAGCCGGTCATCACCTCGCCGCCATCGACGGCAATGGACTGGCCGTTGACCGAGGCGGACGCCGGCAGGGCCAGCCAGGCCACGGTCTCGGCCACTTCCTCGGGCTGGACCAGGCGGCCCTGCGGGTTGCGTTCGGCCAGCCTGGTGCGGGCCTCATCCGCAGTCATGCCGGTCTTGTCCATGATGTTGGCCACGGCGCCGCGCACGATGTCGGTCTCGGTGTAGCCGGGGCAGACGGCGTTCACCGTCACGCCCTTGCCTGCGGTCTCCAGCGCCAGCGAGCGCGTGAGGCCGATCACGCCATGCTTGGCCGCGCAATAGGCGCTGACATAGGCATAGCCGATCAGCCCTGCCGTGCTGGCCACATTGATGATGCGGCCCCAGCGCGCAGACAGCATGCCCGGCAGCGCGGCCTGCATGCAGTGGAAGGTGCCTGTGAGGTTGACGGCCAGCATCGCCTGCCACAGTGCGGCATCGGTGCGCTCGAACTTCTGGCTGCTGGCCTGGCCTGCGTTGTTGACCAGCACCTGCACGGGGCCGAAGGCCGCCTCGGCCTGCGCGAAGGCCTGGCGCACCGAGTCCTCGTCGGCAATATCCGCCTGCACGGACTGCACCATCTGTGCTGCCGGTGCCGTGCCGCCCAGCTCGCGCACGGCAGCCTCCAGCGCTGCACCATCGCGTCCCAGCAGCGTGACCCGCGCGCCGCGCGCCAGCAGCGCCCGCGCGCAGGCCAGGCCTATGCCGCGCGCCCCGCCCGTCACCAGGGCATGGCGCCCTTCAAGAAGATTCAAAGATATGGTCATTTCAATCACCCGTGGCGATGCGAGCCACCCGCAACCTATGAAACCGGCGCGCCACACAGCGAGGGACGCCGAGGAAGGGCCGCCCCGCACCGACGGTGTCGTCCCCCTCCCGCGAAGCGAGAGAGGGGGAAGGCGCGAAGCGACTCAGGGGGTGTAGTTTCATTTCGCGTCCAACTGCGCCATGGCGGCGGCGCGTTCGAAGTTGGTTTCCAACTGGCGCTTGCCGGGCTGGTACTGCGGCGGCCAGTCCACATCGTGGGCGCCCAGGCGTGCGGCCTCGCGCAGCGTCCAGGCGGCATCGGCCAGGTGCGGACGCGCCAGCGCGCACAGGTCGGCCCGGCCCGAGGCGATGATGGCGTTGGCATGGTCGGCCTCGAAGATGGCGCCCACGGCAATGGTCGGTATGCCGGCCTCGTTGCGCACGCGGTCGGCAAACGGCGTCTGGTACATGCGGCCGTACACCGGCTTCTGGTCGGGGCTGACCTGGCCCGAGGAGCAGTCGATCATGTCGGCGCCCGCCGCCTTGAAGCGGCGTGCGATCTCCACCGCATCGTCGGGCGTGATGCCGCCCTCCACCCAGTCATGGGCCGAGATGCGCACCGACATGGGCCGGTCCTGCGGCCAGGCTGCACGCACCGCCTCGAACACCTCCAGCGGAAAGCGCAGGCGGTTGTCCAGGCTGCCGCCGTATTCGTCGTCGCGCCGGTTGGTCAGCGGCGAGATGAAGCTGGACAGCAGATAGCCGTGCGCGCAGTGCAGCTCCAGCCAGTCAAATCCCGCTGCCGCGGCGCGCCGCGTGGCGGCCACGAAGTCCTCGCGCACGCGGTCCATGTCGGCGCGGGTCATGGCGCGGGGCACTTGCGAGAGCCCCTCCAAGTACGGTAGTGCCGACGCCGACAGCAGCGGCCAGTTGCCCTGCTCCAGCGGATGGTCGATCTGCTGCCAGCCCAGTTGGGTGGAACCCTTGCGGCCCGCATGCCCCAGCTGCATACCAATGTGCGCCCCGCCCTGCGCGTGCACAAAATCAACGATGCGCCCAAAGGCCTGCGCCTGCTCGTCGTTCCACAGCCCGGGGCAGCCGGGCGTGATGCGCGCGTCGGGCGAGGTGCAGGTCATCTCCACCATCACCAGGCCCGCGCCGCCCATGGCGCGCGCGCCCAGGTGCACCAGGTGGAAGTCGCCAGGCACGCCGTCGGTGCAGGAATACATGGCCATGGGCGAGACCACGATGCGGTTCTTCAGCCGCAGGCCGCGCGCCTGGTAGGGCGTGAGCATGGGCATGGGCGGGCGGCGGCCTTCGGGCACGGTCTCGCCCGCATGCTCGGCAATCCAGCGCTCGAAGCCCTGCAGCCAGGCGGCATCGCGCAGGCGCAGGTTCTCGTGCGAGATGCGCTGCGAGCGCGTCAGCAGCGAATAGGCGAACTGCTCCGGCTCCAGGCCCGCATAGCGCTCCACGTTCTCGAACCATTCCGTGGAATTGCGCGCCGCGTTCTGGATCTTGAGCACCTCCACGCTACGCACCTCCTCGTAGTGGCGCAGGCCGGCCTCGATGCCCCCCGCAGACCGCAGGCTGCGCGCCAGCTCGATCGCATCCTCCAGCGCCAGCTTGGTGCCCGAGCCAATCGAGAAATGCGCCGTGTGCGCCGCATCGCCCATCAGCACCACGGGCACGCTGCGCGGGCCGCGCAGCGTGTCCAGCGCATTCCAGTGCACCCAGGTATTGCAGATCACGCGCGGAAAGCGGATCCAGATGGCCGAGCCGCGCAGGTGCGTGGCATTGCTGACCAGGGCATGGCCGTCCAGCCAGGGGGCGAACAGCTTCTCGCAATAGGCAATGCCCTCTTGCTGGCTCATCTGCTCTATGCGGGCGGCCTGCCAGGTCTCCTCGGGCGTCTCCACGATGAAGGTGGACATGCCGTCTTCATAGCGGTAGGCATGGGCCTGGAACCAGCCGTGCTCGGTCTGCACGAAGGCGAAGGTGAAGGCATCGAACACCTTGGTCGTGCCCAGCCACACGAAGCGGCAGCGGCGCTGGTCGATATCGGGCCGAAAGGTATCGGCATAGCGCGTGCGCACCTGGCTGTTGATGCCGTCCGAGGCGATGACCAGGTCGGCGTCGTACTCGCGCGCCATCGCCTGGTCGTCCTGCACGAAGTTCTCGAACACCAGCTTCACGCCCACGTCCTCGCAGCGCGCCTGCAGGATGTTGAGCAGCTTCTTGCGGCCTATGCCGATGAAACCATGGCCGCTGCTGCGCAGGCTCCGTCCCTTGAAGTGGATGTCGATATCGTCCCAGTGGTTGAAGGCGTCACCAATCGTGCGGGCCGACACCGGATCGGCCTCGCGCAGGTTGTCCATGGTGGCGTCCGAGAACACCACGCCCCAGCCAAAGGTGTCGTAGGGCCGGTTGCGCTCCACCACCGTGACCTCGTTGGCGGGGTCCTGCAGCTTCATCAGCAGGCCGAAGTACAGGCCGGCGGGACCTCCACCGATACAGACGATCTTCATACCGCAAACCCTTTTCTCGACGGGCGGCAGGCGCCCCAGGTTCAGCAACAGTGCCCAATCACTTTAGGCCTGAATAGTTTAGATTTGAAATATATGGACAAACCGCCACCACGGACATGGGGAGAACACGGATATGCCACCGGCTCCCGTTACGATGCCCGCTCACCAGGAGACACCCGCTTGGAGAAATACCGCTTCAATGTCTTTGGCCGCATCATCGCCATCGAACGGGCAGACGCCCACTGGCGCTGCTTCAACGTGGGCGCGGACGGCAAGCGTGCCCCTGCCCTGCTGGCCATCCCCGCCGACGTGACCCACGCCGAACTGGCCCAGTACCTGTACGACATCTATCACGAGAGCGCAGCCGCATCGGACCAGGACATCTTCGAGATCACCTGACACCCGGCCCGCAGCGCCCCCCGCATTCCCAACCCCCTCTATCCGCCAAGGAGCCCCTCTTGTCCCAGCCAACCGAAGTCCGCGAACTGAAGCCGGGCCTCACCCCCTTCCCCGCCGCCGCCGACATCTTTGTGGCCGACCAGCCCTGGCTGGCAGAGCACCTGCTGCCGCTGATCTCCATCGACCTGGGCCTGATGCGGCCCGAACTGGCCGGCACCGTGGTCCACATGCTGTGCCCCGTCGAGCCCTTCGAGGGCTGCATAGGCGATGAGACCGAAGCCCACCACAACGCCTTCACCGCCCCCAACTGGTTTGCGCTGGAACTGACGCCCGACAACCGCTACCGCTTCCTGGGCAACGAAGGCTTCTTCCAGCGCGCGCCGCAGCACGGCGGCCAGTTCACCAAGGACGCCTACGCCTGCGAGCACACCGACGAAATGCTGGCCAGCCACGCCAAGGCCAGTGCCTACTACGCCGAGCACGGCCGCTTGGCCAGCTACTCGCGCTACGGCAAGGGCGAGCCCGTGGAGCAGGACTACCTGGACAGCCTGGGCGGCGGCATCTGGTACGGCAACTGGACCAGCCACCCGCCCATTCCCCCGGCCTTCCAGCTGGACGAAGCGGAAAACGCCGGCATGGGCGATGAACTGGAAGACGACGGCATCCGCATCACCCGCGACGGCAAGCCCTTCTTCCACGTGGCCAACGTGGCCGGCTACAACTGGTGCGCCACGGGCGCGGACAGCATCCTGCTGTTCTACGAGCCGGAAAGCCGCACGGCGCTGTTCACCTTCGACTGGACCTGAGCCGGCCGAGCAGCGCCGCTCAGACGCGGCCCTGCTCGGGCGTGACGATCAGATGCGCCAGCAGCGGCCGGATGCGATCGTCCTGGTAGTAGCCGCCGTATTCCGTGTAGCGCAGAAAGGCGGCATTGCAATGGTGGCAGCGCCAGAGCGTGCAGCGGTTGTACGGGTGCCAGCCCAGGGCGATGGGGGCATCCGGTGACCACTGGTTCGTGCCCTGTGGGTGATATTCATCGAGCAGTTCCCGCGTCTCCGGCGTGCCCAGCGCACCAACCTGCTGCAGATGCGAAGTCTTGTCCGCCCCCGACAAGGACTCCCAGCCCGGCCTCCACAGCACAGCGCAGTCCGCGCATCGCTGCTGCTCGGCCGCCGCTGCGGCGAAGGCTCTCAATTCGGGTTCGGGAAGGGGGGTTGAAGTTGTCATGAAACGGGGCCTCGGTTTCCATGGATTGTCCGGCAGGTTTGGGGGACGGGCTACCAGTGGAAAACATCTTGCTGTTCCACGAACCTGGAAACGCTACGGTACTCTTCACCACCGACTGGACATCACGATCAGCCATGGCCTTGCCCCGGCTAGTCGGCTGGCAGGCATGCCCGTGTCAATCCAGCGGCTCGGGGCAGCCAGCGGCGTTGCTCCCCTCCAGACAATCGAACGCCCTTTCGGCACAGGCCTCCACTCTCGTCCATTCGCCAACTTGCATGTTGAAGCTTTCCGGCATGTCCGTGCCGTACGCCTCAAAGACGGCATTGATGGCATCCACCAACTGCCCCATCAGCGATGCCTCCTGCTCATCGAGAAGAATTTCACCGATCGCCATACGAGCATCACTGCCAAGATCCGTATCGTCAAAAATGAAATGTATGGCCAAATCAAGATGGTCGTATTGAACGTCTGCAGGAAATTCCTGATTCACCCAGGCTTTCATCTGATACTTCAAATCCTTGAGTTTCCTCAAATATCCGAGCAATTCCATTCTCATTTCAGGATATTTCAAGCGAGGCATCTCAATATCTTCCTATCCTGTTACCCGCCGATTGTGAGTAGCCCTGGAGCTTGTTATGCATTTTATAAAATCAATAAGATTTTATCCCCTTTATTAACTAGATTAACAATTAAATTAATGACAGCATTAAGATGAAAGTAACTTATAATACCCCGTCGGCAGCACCTTCACGATCTCTCCTGTAGATTCCAAATAAATCAAGGCTGATTTAATTGCATCATCAGCATATTGGTTTTTGAAATTAAATCCAATCGATTCAAAATAGAAGAATAATCTATTTGCGCTAAAAAAATCTCCATTCGACAGGAAATAATCATTTATATCAATAACCGCACCTTCATGAGAGAACTCATAACCACATCCATGCTTTTTAAATTCCCACTTATTCATCTCCTCATCAAAAACAAATCCGCTGCGAGGAAGAAATTCTATATTTGATAGCTTCACAAGATCACTATGGGTTCTCATGAAAGAAAGATGTAGAATCTCCTGTTTTTCTACATATTTTTTTATGCCAAAAGCAATATTTTTGATAAGGGAATAATCTACCACAATCAATACCTTGTTCTATTTGAACGAGCAACGGCGGCGTCTTAAGCGTGCCCAAAGCAGCCGCATCGCCTTGTGGATGCCCTGCGGGTTGTATTACTGCAGCGCATTGCTCCAGGGATACAGCTTGGCTGGCCCTCGCCGGTCCGTCAGGGCTATTGGTGTGCCCGAGTGGCCGCAATGGCAGTGGTAGTGGTGGATAGCGCTGTTACCGGCCTGCTGAAATGTTATAGATCGACGTGCACACCCACCTTTGCATAGATGCAATATCAAAAGTCTCGCTTAACTGCATGAGTGCATTAGCCAAGAAAAATCTATGCCACTTGGCACTAGTCTTTATCCCACGGAATATTAAATCATGGTAATATTTTATTTACCAAAACACCCATATTTACCCATCGAATTATTTATCACCATTTCTTCACCAGAAGAAATTATTTCTTTATTTTTTATAAAGAAATAAGTAAAAATTCCGTCATCCATTGATTCTTTATATTTCATATTATCTTTTATATTATTTGAATATTTCTTCAAATCCTCAATAATAAATAATTTGGGCGTATATGGCGGAAATATGCAAACAAAATCGTAATCTCTATTTATATAATAACTAAAATCATCTTTTTTAAAGAAATACCAACTCAATATTATTGAAATAATAATAATTGCTGTTAATTTAATTTTCATGGAATTTGCCAATCTTGGCTTGTGGTGAGCGCGCCAGAATCTTTATCTATAAACCATAGACTGCCATCATCAAGACTATCTTGGCATTTATTTTCACAGTCATTTTTTGTTTTTGAAGATAGCGAGCAATTTCTGCCTTTTTGATTGTTGTGCAAATCCATTATTTCCTCCTTTTTTGCTTGACCTGCTTTTGTTCCATACTCCTCGTGAGTATCGCCAACAGATTTCGCCTGGTCTACCCCCATCCTTAAGCTCATAATGCAAGACCAATAACAATGACGGAATGCATCGCCCTTTCCATTGTGCAACTCATTTCTTGGAAATTTTCTCTGAGCTGTAGACAGGGCATCTTTATTATCAGATCTTGTACTAAGAGCATCCCATGGCCCGATATTCCATATATGACTCAGCTCTTCCATCAAACCTAGTGGATCTATGCCTTTGTTTGGATTTTTGACATAAATATTCTTATTGACCCCACCTGCCAACCCAATCGGATCCTGATTCACATAACTCCCCACCACCGGATCGTAATACCGATGCCGGTTGTAATACAGCCCCTCATGGTGCTGCCCCGGCAGCCGGATTGCCTGGTGGATGCCTTGCGGGTTGTACTCCTGCAGCACATTGCCCCAGGGGTCCAGCTTTGCGGCCCAGGCCACTTGGCCGGTCTGGTCCGTCAGGGCCATGGGCGTGCCCAGATGGTCGCAGTTGTAATGATGGATGGCTACGGAGCCCTGTCGCGCTCGCTCCTGCTTTTGCAGTTACTTGCGCATCTCCTGCAGCATTTTTATGGTGTGCTCGTCGTGGATACCCAACATGACCAAGCGATCTGCACGCGTTTTGGCCCCATCTTGTTATAACCCATGGGGCTGAACAATCCACGCATATCGAGACTCACTGTGACTGGTGATCTTTATTTTCAACAATCTCTTTACTTATTAGAAAATCACCGTATGGCCATACGGTTATGGTGGTCGTTCTAATAAAATTGTTATTTCCGTCAGATCTTGAGTGTTTTGATAACTTGAAATAATGAGTTTCTTCCCCCAATGTATTTGAAATACTTATTGATGCAGGGAAAGCAGTTGGTTTAATGTTCGATTCTTTTATCCTAAGTTCGACATTTTGACGAATTAGATAACGATGGCTTTGCCATCCCAGTATATCTTTGACACTCAAATCATAGTCTGGATTTCCCAGTTTATTAAAAATATAAGATAAATTAAATCCCTCTATATCCGATAAATCAATTTTCATTGGTGCCATCAAGAAAGTTAGCAAAGATATTATTTGAAAACCAAGCGTTGCGGCTATTATGTAAATTACTGTCTTCATCATCTTTCTCAATCTTTGCATCTTCTATATATTGGATTGCCTTTAGGCGATGCCCCATTCCATGGCCAACCTGTTGAATGTGATCCGTCTTCTGAGCCTGCGCCAATGGTTGTACTACTCCCTGTCACGACTGCCACATGCCCAGTAGCGTCCCCATATGGATATGCCACCGCAACAATATCACCAGGCTTTGGAGACGTAACAATTTCGAATCCGGGAATCGCTTTTTGTGGATTTGCCCAATCTCCAGCAGTTGCTGGTCCTCTTGGGATAATTCCAAATCTGTAGCGCGAGGGAGATTCGACATCTGCATTTTCTAGCACTTCATGAACAAAGAGATTACATTTATTTCTCTTTGACCCAAAGCCATAATTCGAGGCGTATGAGTATCTTTCTTGATTATTTAATTTCTCCGCTGCTTTCAAAATTCTCTCTGCACACGTTTTTACGGGGGCCAAGCCCAAAGGATCCATGGAAATCATGGGATTTATCGCATATATACTTTTGTTAACCCCTCCGGCCAACCCAATCGGATCCTGATTCACATAACTCCCCACCACCGGATCGTAATACCGATGCCGGTTGTAATACAGCCCCGTTTCCCTGTCATGGTGCTGCCCTGGCAGCCGGATCGCTTGGTGGATGCCTTGCGGGTTGTACTCCTGCAGCACATTGCCCCAAGGGTCCAGCTTGGCCGCCCAGGTGACTAGCCCCCGTTGGTCGGTCAGGGCCATGGGCGTGCCCAGATGGTCGCAGTGGTAGTGGTGGATGGCGATGCGGGCGTGCTGTTCTTTTTCCTGGTCCTGCAGTTTGGCCTGCATGCCGCTGAGCAGGCGGGTGGTGCTTTCGGCCTGTTCGCCCAGCATGGCCTGGGCGCTGGGCGGCAGGCCGTGCTCCAGTGTGTGGCGCAGGTGGTGGGCCGCGTCTTGCTGCATGTCGCGCGGCATGGCGTCGAGCATGGTTTGCATCAGGGCCAGGGCCGGCGCGTGGTTGGGGTCTTCCGGGTCAGGCAGGCCTGCGGCGATGGCTTGCACCAGCAGGTGGGGCTCGTCTTGGGGGTCGCCGCTGGCCGTGGTGCTCAGGCGCACCAGGGGCGTGAAGCTGCCGGGTTCGTAGATGGTGTGTTCTATGTGGCGCGTGTCATCGCCGCCCTGCAGGCGCTCGGTGTGGATGAGGCGGTCGCCGTCCCAGCCGTAGTAGTGGGTGCGGGTGGATTCTGTGGAGTCCGCGCTTTCGACCTGCTGCTTCAGGCGCCTGCCCAGGGCGTCGTAGGTGTA
>NZ_JBICKN010000051.1:0-35801 GCF_043104185.1 Delftia sp. WSY_22 | reverse complement strand
CGCTCGAATTTTTCTTTAGCCATTTTTCCGACTCCGAAAAAAATCTAAATCACTACAACAGGATTTGGCGCAACCCCATCTAGCGAGCGCACCAGAGAGAATGGTGCCCATGGGCAGGATCGAACTGCCGACCTCTCCCTTACCAAGGGAGTGCTCTACCACTGAGCCACATGGGCCTTGAAGCCGCCGAAGCAACCTCAAAAAACTTTGCTTGCAAACTGGAGCGGGAGACGGGAATCGAACCCGCGTCATTAGCTTGGAAGGCTAGGGTTCTACCATTGAACTACTCCCGCACAGATTGACTGCACGCTGCCACCTTTTCAGATGACTTCTCTTCTTCACCATTACTGGTGGAGGGGACTGGATTCGAACCAGTGTAGGCGTAAGCCAACAGATTTACAGTCTGCCCCCTTTAGCCACTCGGGCACCCCTCCGAAGAGATTTGAATTCTAGCACCGTTTTTTTCGTCTGAAAAAATTCAGTGCATTTTTTTCTCAGGCCACCGAGGCGATCCAAGAAAAATGTGGCGCGGCTGGCGGGGATCGAACCCACGACCCTTGGCTTCGGAGGCCAATACTCTATCCACTGAGCTACAGCCGCTCAAGGCATCGCTGCCCTGCACAAGCCGATGATTGTCGCATGACTTTGCACTACCGCGTACAAGCCCCGCGGCCCCGCCCGCTCATTGGGCAGGAGCCTCCGAAACCGTGAAGCCCAGCCCGCGCAGGCAGACATCCACCGCCTGGGCACCCACTTGCTTGAGATCGAAAGCCCGCCCCAGCAGCCAGCTCTGCAGCAGCCCGTCAAACATGGCGCACAGTGCGATCGATGCCTGGTGCGCCGACATGGGCATGGTGACTGCATGGCTTTCGGCGGCGGCACACAGCGCCAACTCCAGCCGGGACGAAAAGGAGTCCAGTGCCGCACGATTGCGCTCCTGCACCGGCATGAGTTCGCCCACGTACTCCACCTTGAGCAACAGGATCTCGAAGACGCGCCGCGTGCTGTCGTCATCCGCAATGCGCCCGAAGACCACCGCCATCAGGCGCCGCACATATTCCAGCGCATCGCATTCGGAGTCATCTTCGCAGTCGCCCTGAGCGGCCTGCTCCAGCGGGAGCGTGACGCGATCCAGCATGGCATAGAAGAGATCCAGCTTGTCCTTGAAATGCCAGTAGACCGCACCGCGCGTGGCGCCGGCTCGCTGGGCAATCTCGTTGAGCGAGGCCCGGGCGACACCCTGCTCGTAGAACACTTGCTCCGCAGCGTCCAGCAGACTGTTGCGCGTTGCAAACGCATCTTCTTTCGTTCGTCGTGCCAAGATGTATTTCCTTCCATCGTTGAGCCCGGCCATGCCACGCTACGCCATGCTTCGCGCCGCCTTGCAGCAACTGCGGTCATTATACATTCATGTATGTATGTATAATCCGCGACTTGCCCGTGGACACGGGCGTTCCGGATAGCGCTGACCGGAACGTCAACATCGTTATTTGATTCAGCACAAGGACCCATCATGCCCAGCACACGCAGCAATGTGTCAGCCGCTCCGTCCCCTTACAACAGTCTGCGCCTCACCACCGTGGCCCTGGCCGTCACCGCCGCAATGGCCATGGCCGCCTGCGGGAAAAAGCCCGAAGAACAAGCTGCCGCACAGCAGCAGATGCCCGCCGTCCCTGTAGGTGTGGTGGTGGCCACCCCCGCCGATGTGGGACTTGTGACCGAGTTGCCCGGCCGCGTGGACGCGCGCCGCGTGGCCCAGATCCGGGCCCGCAGCGCCGGCATCGTGCAGGAGCGCCTGTTCAAGGAAGGCAGCGACGTGAAGGCCGGCCAGGTGCTGTACCGCATCGATCCGGCGCCCTACCAGGCGACGCTGCAAAGTGCCAAGGCCACGCAGGCCCGTGCCGAGGCCAACCAGGCCCAGGCACTGGCGCAACTGGAACGCTACCGCCCGCTGGTTGCCGCCAACGCGATCAGCAAGCAGGACTTCGTCAATGCAGAGGCTGCCTACAAGCAAGCCCAGGCTGACGTCGCGGCCGGCAAGGCCTCCGTGCGGACCGCCGAGATCAATCTTGGCTATACCAGCGTCACCGCCCCCATTTCTGGCCGCATCGGCCAGTCTCTGGTGACCGAAGGCGCGCTGGTCGGCCAGGGCGAGGCGACCCCGCTGGCCGTGGTCCAGCAGATCAATCCGGTCTATGTGAATTTCACCCAGTCGTCCAGCGAAGCCTTCCGGCTGCGCCGCGCGATGGAGCAGGGCAAGCTCAAGAAGGCCGATGGCGCCGAAGCCGCCAGCGTCGAGGTGCGCCTGGACGATGGCACGGCCTACGAACTCAAGGGCAAGCTGCTGTTCACCGACCTGACCGTGGACAGCTCCACCGGCCAGGTCACGCTGCGTGCCGAGGTGCCCAATCCCAAGGGATTGCTGCTGCCCGGCATGTATGTGCGCGTGCGCATGGAGCAGGCCCAGGCGTCCAACGCCATTGCCGTGCCCCAGCAGGCGGTGACGCGCACCGAGACCGGCGACACCGTGAGCGTGGTCAGCGACGACGGCAAGATCACCAAGCGCCAAGTGAAGGTGACCACGGCCCAGAACAACCAATGGCTGGTCAGCGAAGGCCTGCAGGCGGGCGAGAAGGTGATGGTCGACGGCTTCCAGAAGCTGCAGATGCTGCCACCCGGCACGCCGGTCAAGCCCGTACCGTGGCAGCCCGAGGCCGCAGGCGCCCAGAAGCCGGCCGGCACGGCAGCGCCAGCCCCGCAAGCCGCAGCCGATGCCAAGCCTGCGGACCAGGCAGACAAGAAGTAATCAAGGGGCTCAGCAATGGCCAAGTTCTTTATCGACAGACCGATCTTTGCATGGGTCGTCGCGCTGTTCATCATCGTCCTCGGTGGTATCGCGCTGACCAAGCTCCCGATCGCTCAATACCCCAAGGTGGCCCCTCCGGCCATCGTCATCAACACGGCCTATCCAGGCGCGTCCGCGAAGGTGCTCGAAGACAGCGTGCTGTCCGTGATCGAGCGCGAGATGAACGGCTCGCCCGGCCTGGTCTACATGGAGTCTGTGGCCCAGGCCGACGGCACGGGCAGCATCACCATCAGCTTCGAGGCCGGCACCAACGTGGACCTGGCGCAGGTGGACGTGCAAAACCGCCTCTCGCGCGCCACGCCGCGCCTGCCTGCGTCGGTGACGCAGCAGGGCGTTCGCGTGGACAAGGCGTCGTCCAACTTCCTGCTGTTCATCATGCTGTCGTCCGAGGACGCCAAGGCCTATGACACGGTGGCCCTGGGCGACTATGCCTCGCGCAACATCGTTCCCGAAATCCAGCGTGTGGCAGGCGTGGGCCAGGCACAGCTGTTCGGCACGGAAAAGGCGATGCGCATCTGGTTCGATCCCGCCAAGCTGCAGGGCTACAAGCTCTCGGCCGAGGACGTGACAGCCGCCATCCGCAGCCAGAACGCCCAGGTGGCCAGCGGCGCCATCGGCGACCTGCCCAACATCACGGGCCAGAAGATCGCCGCCACGGTGACGGTGATGGGCCAGCTGTCTTCGATCAGCCAGTTCGAGAACATCGTGCTGCGCGCCAATGCCGATGGCTCCACCGTGCGACTCAAGGACGTGGCCACCATCGAGATCGGCGGCCAGGCCTACGCGACCTCCGCCCGCCTGAACGGCAAGGATGCCGTGGGTATCGGCGTGCAGCTGACGCCCAGCGGCAATGCGCTGGCCACGGCCAAGGCCGTGCATGCACGCATGGAGGAACTGAAGAAGTTCTTCCCCAAGGGCGTGAATTACTCCATTCCCTACGACAGCTCCAAATTCGTGAGCATCTCCATCGAGAAGGTGGCCCACACGCTGCTGGAAGCCATCGTGCTGGTGTTCCTGGTGATGTACCTGTTCCTGCAGAACTGGCGCTACACGCTGATCCCGACCATCGTGGTGCCCATTGCACTGCTGGGCACCTTCGCGGTCATGCAGGCCGTGGGCTTCTCGATCAACGTGCTGGCCATGTTCGGCATGGTGCTGGTCATCGGCATCGTGGTGGACGACGCCATCGTGGTGGTGGAGAACGTCGAGCGCATCATGAGCGAGGAAGGCCTGCCGCCGCGCGAGGCCGCGATCAAGGCCATGGGCCAGATCTCGGGCGCCATCGTGGGCATTACGCTGGTGCTGATCGCGGTGTTCATACCGCTGGCTTTCTTCGCGGGGTCCACCGGCAATATCTACCGGCAGTTCTCCATCGTGATGGTCGCCTCCATCAGCTTCTCGGCCTTCATGGCGCTGACGCTGACACCGGCTCTGTGCGCAACGCTGCTCAAGCCCGTGGAGGCCGGCCACAACCACGAGAAGAAAGGCTTCTTCGGCTGGTTCAACCGCACGTTCGCACGCTCGGCCAAGTCCTATGAAGGCTGGGTGGCCCGCCTGCTCAAGCGCTCGGTGCTGATGATCGGCGTGTACCTGGCCGTGATCGCCGGTGCCGTGGTGGTGTTCCGTGGCCTGCCGACCTCGTTCCTGCCGACCGAGGACCAGGGCTACTTCATCGTCAACGTGCAACTGCCTCCTGGCGCCGCCAAGGAGCGCACGCTGGAAGTCATGAAGCAGGTCGAGGAGGCCGTGCTGCCGCAGCCCGAAGTGGCCAACATGGTCAGCGTGCTGGGCTTCAGCTTCTCCGGCCAGGGCCAGAACGCCGCACTCGCCTTCGTGCCGCTCAAGGACTGGTCCGAACGCAAGGGAGCGGACTCCACGGTGGATGCCATGACGGGCCGCATCATGGGCATGACGGCGGGCATACGCGACGCCTTCGTGTTCGCCGTGAACCCGCCGCCCATTCCCGAACTGGGCAATGCCGTGGGCTTCTCGTTCCGCCTGCAGGATCGTGCCGGCCACGGCCACGATGCGCTGATCAATGCGCGCAACATGCTGCTGGGCATGGCCGGGCAGAGCAAGGTGCTGGCCGGCGTGCGTCCCGACGGCCTGGAAGACGCGCCGCAGCTGCGCATCGAGATCGACCGCGACAAGGCCAACGCACTGGGCGTGGACTTCACCTCGATCAATGCGGCGCTGTCCACGGCACTGGGCTCGTCCTACGTCAATGACTTCCCCAACCAGGGTCGTCTGCAGCGCGTGATCGTGCAGGCCGACGCTCCGGCCCGCATGCAGCCCGACGATCTGCTGCGCCTGAACGCGCGCAATGCCAAGGGCGATCCGGTGCCGCTGTCCACGTTCGCGACCACCAAGTGGGTCAAGGGCGCGCAGCAGACGGTGCGCTACAACGGCTACCCGGCCGTGCGCATCGAAGGCTCGGCTGCTCCGGGCTTCAGCTCGGGCGATGCCATGGACGAGATGGAAAAGCTGGCTGCCAAGCTGCCCGAAGGCTTCGGCTTCGAGTGGACCGGCCAGTCGCGTGAGGAAAAGCTGGCGGGCTCGCAAGCCATCTTCCTGTACGCCTTCGCCATCCTGGCCGTGTTCCTGTGCCTGGCCGCTCTGTACGAGAGCTGGTCGATTCCGCTGTCGGTGATTCTGGTCGTGCCGCTGGGTCTGCTGGGCGTGGTGCTTGCCACCTTGCTGCGCAACTATTCCAACGACGTGTACTTCCAGATCGGACTGGTGACGGTGATCGGCCTGTCGGCAAAGAACGCCATCCTGATCGTGGAGTTCGCCAAGGACCTGCAGGCCGAAGGCAAGGGCCTGATCGAGGCCGCGCTGGAAGCCGCGCACCTGCGGTTCCGGCCCATCATCATGACCTCGCTGGCCTTCGGCCTGGGCGTGGTGCCTCTGGTGATCGCCTCCGGCGCCAGCTCCGCCAGCCAGCGTGCCATCGGCACCGGCGTGCTCGGCGGCATGATCACCGGCACCGTGCTGGCCGTGCTGTTCGTGCCCACCTTCTTCGTCGTGGTGCGCAAGCTGTTCAAGGGCAAGATCAAAACGCACAACCCGCCGTCCACACCGGCCGGCAAGGAGGCCTTGAGCCATGATTAATCGCAGTACCCCGGTGGCCATCGCCACCGCCGTGCTCCTGGCGGGATGCTCGCTCATCCCCACCTACGAGCGCCCTGCCGCTCCGGTCGCGGCCCAATACACCCGTGCGAACGCCACTGCTGCGGCAGAAGGCGGAACGGCTGCCGCACAGCTGCCCTGGCAGGATTTCTTCCAGGACGCACGCCTGCAGCAACTGGTGCGCACCGCGCTGGACAACAACCGCGACCTGCGCGTGGCCGCGCTCAATATCGAGCGCGCCCAGGCGCAGTACCGGATCACGCGCGCCGACCAGTTCCCGACGGTCGGTGCAGGCGTCAACGCCAGCCGCGCCCCGAATACCACGGGCTCCGGCACCAAGTACGTCAACAGCTACCAGGTCGGCCTGGCCGTGACCTCCTGGGAGCTGGACTTCTTCGGGCGCATCGGCAGCCTGAAGGAAGCGGCCCTGGCCCAGTACCTGGCCACCGAGGAAGCGCGCCGCGCCGCGCAGACCAGCCTGGTGGCCGCCGTGGCCAGCGGCTGGTACACGCTGCTGGCCGACGAGCAGTTGCTGAAGATCTCGCGCGACACGCTGCAGACCCGCGAAGAGTCGATCAAGCTGACCAAGCTGCGCTTCGACACGGGCGTGGCCTCCGAGCTGGACTACCGCCAGGCCGTCTCGCTGACCGAAGCTGCGCGCGCCACCCTGGCGCAGCAGCAGCGCCAGCGTGCCCTGGACGAGAACGCCCTGGTGCTGCTGCTGGGCCAGGCGCTGCCTGCGGACGTGGTCGCCAGCCTGGGCTCCAGCCAGGGCCTGCGCGACACGGCCGACCTGCCTGCCGTGCCGGCCGGCCTGCCGTCTGACCTGCTCACGCAGCGCCCCGACATCCGCCAGGCCGAGCAGCAACTGATCAGCGCCAATGCCAACATCGGCGCGGCGCGTGCGGCCTTCTTCCCGCGCATCACGCTGACCGGGCAGTTCGGCACGGCCAGCAACGAGCTGTCGGGCCTGTTCAAGAGCGGCAGCTGGGGTTTCACCCTGGCACCCTCGGCCCTGCTGCCCATCTTCGATGCGGGCCGCAACTCGGCCAATCTGGCTGCGGCCAAGGTCGATCGCGAAGTGGCCATTGCGCAGTACGAGAAGTCCATCCAGAGCGCCTTCCGCGAAGTCTCCGACGCACTGGACAGCCAAGGCACGCTGCGTGACCAGATCATGGCCCAGCGCGCCCAGCTCGAAGCCGAGCAGGCACGCCTGAAGCTGTCCGACCTGCGCTACAGCAACGGCGTGGCCAGCTACCTGGACCTGCTGGACGCACAGCGCACCCTGTTCGCGCTGGAGCAATCCACCGTGAGCGTGCGCCTGGCGCAACTGCTCAATCAGATCGAGCTGTACAAGGCTCTGGGCGGCGGCTGGACCGACAGGACGGCGACAGCGGCTGCAACCACGCAAACTCCCGCGCAGCAATAACCGCATCTGCCGCGCCAACCGCAAAGAGGCGTTCACCGCAAGGTGAACGCCTCTTTGTCATTCAGTGCGGCAAGCATTTGCCAATTGCTTGATCCATCTCATGGCATATGTGCGTCCCAGGTCAACCCGGGTCTGCGCGCAGTGTCTGCAAGAGGGCCGTCGATATAATTTGTTGTTGACTCACGCCCCCACAACACAAGAGGACTTCATGAGCGCAGCCCACACCGAAGAAGCCCATACGGGCCCGATCAAGAATCCCAGGCAACTGCTGATAGCGGTGTTTTTCTCGTTCGTGGTTCCGGTGTTCGTGATCATCGGCCTCGTGCAGTACGTGAGTTCGGCCGACAAGTCCGGTGCCGGCGCTTCCCAGACCGAAATGGCCAAGGCTCAGCGCCTGCAGAAGATCGGCCTTGTGGAGATCCGTGATGCCAATCGCCCCCTGCGCGCGGGCGAAGAGGTCTACAAGGGCCAGTGCGCCGCTTGCCACGCCACGGGCGCTGCAGGAGCACCCAAGTTCGAGGATGCTGCGGCCTGGGGCCCTCGCCTAGCACAGGGACTGGAAGGCCTGGTGCACTCGGCACTCAAGGGCAAGGGCGCCATGGCCCCTCAGGGTGGCGGCGACTTCAACGACACCGAAATTGCACGCGGCGTGGTCTACATGGCCAACGCAGCGGGCGGCAAGTTCGAAGAACCCAAGGCCCCTGCCGCAGAAGGCGCCGCGGCAGAAGGCGCAGCAGCCCCCGCCAATTGAGCAACACGCGGGACTTCTGGAACCAACCGGCTTCGGCCGGTTTTTTCATGCCCGCGCAGGACTGCGCACGAAACCGTAGCGCTGCGGCAACGCCTCGGCCCGCACCTCTTCACAGGCCGGCAACGCGCCCGCCTCCAGCGCAGCCGCGGCATCGATCATGTCCTGCGTATGGACCAGGCCCAGGCCGGAAGGCGTCGCCAGGTACAGGCGCCCCGTCTCGTCCATCAGCGCTTCGGTGATGGCCCCGGCATCCAGTTCGGCTCCTGTATGGCTGTGCATCTGCAGGCCCTCGCCATCCCAGCGCAACCGCCATATCCAGGGAGCATTCTCCAGCTCCACATACACGCGCTGGGGACCGTTCTGGAAGAACCATCGACCATCGGGCTCGGCCAGGTAGTTGCGGGCGATGAAGTCCGCCAGCTTTTCGTTGCGCACCTCCGCGCCCTTGGCTCCCGGGATTGCGCTGTCGAAAGCGCCGCTGGCCTGGGCCTGTTCATCGCGCAGATACCAGCGCCCGCGCTCGTCCAGCCCCAGCCAGCCGCTGCAGGCAGGCACATGGGGCCATTTGGCCATGGCCTGCTTCACGATATCGTCCATTGCATTCATCCTTTTTCGCTGTGCGCCAGCCACTGCGTGACGGCCTGCGGCATGGCCAGTACATGTCCCGGCCAACGCCCCTGTGCAAAACCCACATGACCGCCGTGCGGCGGATGCCACAGCGTAACCCGCGGGCCGACTTCGCCTGGCGCCGGCAGGCTGTACGAAGGGACAAAGGGATCGTCCAGCGCATTGAGCAGCAGTGCAGGCACGGCAATGCTGCCCAGCAGCGGTTTGGCCGCCGCCCGATGCCAATAGTCCTGCGCATCACGAAAGCCGTGGACCGGCGCCGTGAACGCATCGTCAAACTCTCTCAGATCACGTGCACGCAGCACGGCATCACGATCGAAGAGACCGGGAAACTGCGCCCACTTGAGCAGCGCCTTGGGCACCAGGGTGCGCAGGAACATGCGCGTGTAGATCCAGCGGTTCAGCCCTTTCCCCAGCGCCGTTCCCCCGGCGGCCAGGTCCAGCGGCGCACTCACCGCCGCCAGGGCCTGCACCACCTCGGCAGCCTTGTCCGCCTGCACGCCCGCCCAGCGTGCCAGCGCATTGCCGCCCAGGGAGACACCGACCGCATGCAGCGGGCGAGAAGACCGCTCGCGCAGGCGGCGCAGTATCCAGTCCACCTCCTGCACATCGCCCGAGTGATAGGCGCGCGGCGCCCGGTTGACCTCGCCGCTGCAGCCGCGAAAGTGCGGCACGGCCATGTGCCAGCCACGCTGTTCGGCCACACAGGCCATGGCCTGGGCATAGTGGCTGTTCGCCGAGCCTTCAAGGCCATGGAAAAGCACCAGCCATGGCGCATCGGCAGGCAGGGTGGGAGCACTGCCGAAGGCGACATCGATGAAGTCGCCATCCGGGGTATCCCAGCGCTCCCACCGCCACCGGGGTGCCGCATGGCCGGCCGGCCGACGGTGCGCGAACAGCGCCGGCCAGATGGTCTGTGCGTGGCCACCGGGCAGCCAGCGCGCCGCGTTGAATTGATGCATAGAGCCCGTTTGCAGTCCTTGTCCCAGTCGCTGCGAATGGCCTTTGCCCTACAGGGCAGCGGGCCGGGTGCGCAGCACAATCGCCAGCGATGCGCAGCATCGTGCACGATACTGTCTTCCATTGTCGCTTTCAGGTTGTCATCTCATGAAACGTCTAATCGCCACACTTGCCACCGTTCTGGTACTGACCGGCTGCGGCTACAACGATTTCCAGCGCCTTGACGAACAGACCAAGTCGGCCTGGAGCGAGGTGCTCAACCAGTACCAGCGCCGTGCCGACCTGGTGCCCAACATCGTGGCCTCGGTCAAGGGCGAGGCCAATTTCGAGCAGGAGACCCTGACCAAGGTGGTGGAGGCACGCGCCAAGGCCACCTCCATCCAGGCCACGCCCGAGCTGGTCAACAACCCCGAGGCTTTCAACAAGTTCCAGCAGGCGCAGGGTGAGCTGTCCAGTGCGCTGTCCCGGCTGATGGTGGTGGCCGAGCGCTACCCCCAGTTGCAGGCCAATCAGGGCTTCCGTGACCTGCGCGTCACGCTGGAGGGCACGGAGAACCGCATCACCGTGGCGCGCAACCAGTACATCCAGGCCGTGCAGTCCTACAACGTGCTGGCGCGCAGCTTTCCGACCAATCTGACGGCCAAGGTCTTCAGCTATGAGCCCAAGCCCACCTTCAGCGTGCAGAACGAGGCCGAAATCTCTCGCCCGCCCACGGTGGACTTCGGCAACAAGTAAACCGTGACCACATCCCTGGCGCCGCTCTGGCGCATGCTTTGCGCCCTGCTCCTGGCAGCGTTGTTGCTGCCAGGAAGCGCGCTGGCGCAGGCTCCGCAACCCGTCCCCCCGCTGACGGCCCGGCTCATCGACCAGACGGGCACGCTGTCGCCCGACGAGGCACGGGCCATTGAAGACAGGCTGCGCAGCATTGAACAGAAGTCGGGCTCGCAGGTCGTTGTGCTGATGGTGGCCACCACGGCGCCCGAGGACATCGCCGCCTATGCCTGGCGCGTGGCCAGCGACTGGAAGATAGGCCGCCGCGACGTGGGCGACGGGCTGTTGATGGTGATTGCCAAGAACGACAGGCGCATGCGGCTGGAAGTGGCCCGCGCGCTGGAAGGCGCCATCCCCGACCTGGCTGCCGCTCGCATCATCGACCAGCAGATGACCCCGCGCTTTCGCCAGGGCGACTATGCAGGCGGCATTGCCGCTGCGCTGGACCAGGTGGCGGCACGCATTGCGGGCGAGCAGCTGCCGGCCCCCTCCCCCAATGCCCCTTCCTCCAAAAGCCCGGACCGTGGCTTCGACATTGAAGACCTGATGCTGTTCTTCTTTTTCGGTGTAGTCATCGCGGGCCCCATCCTGCGCTCGATGCTGGGCCGGCCCCTGGCCTCGGTGCTGGCAGGCACAGGCGCCGGCATTGCCGCCTATGTGGTGACCGCCAGTCTGCTGGTGGCAGGCGGAGCGGGCATCATCGCTCTGCTGTTCACCTTGCTGGGCAGCGGCCGCTCCGGCAGGGGTGGCGGTGGATGGGGCGGAGGGGGTGGCTACGGCGGTGGTTTTGGCGGAGGCGGCGGACGAAGCAGTGGCGGCGGAGGCTTCAGCTCCGGGGGAGGCGGCAGTTTTGGGGGCGGCGGCGCCTCGGGGAGTTGGTGAGATGGCGGCTGCAATCACAGGCTTTGTTCAGCGTCTGGTCCGGCTGCTGCGCCACCATTGGGCCGAAGGGCAGCTGCGGCGTGCGCTCCCACCCGAGACCCTGGCAGAGCTGGAGCGCCTGATCACCATGAGCGAGCAGCGCCATACAGGACAGATCCGTATCTGCGTCGAGCCCGACCTGCCGCCCAGCTACATCTGGCGCGATGCCACGCCGCGCGAGCGCGCCATCACGCTGTTCGGCAAGCTGCGCGTCTGGGATACCGAGCACAACAACGGCGCCCTGATCTATCTGCTGCTGGCCGACCACGCCATCGAGATCGTCGCCGACCGCGCCCTGGCGCGCACCCTGCCTGCGCAGCAGTGGCAGACGCTGATCAGTGACATGCAGGCCGCTTTCCAGGGCGGCCACTATGCCATGGGCATGACAGCAGCCCTGGAGCGCGTGAGCCTGCTGCTGGAAACCAACTTCCCGCGTGACCCGTTGCAGCCTATGCACGAAGGTGGCGACAATCTTCCCGATACCGTCGTGATACAGCGGCACTGAGGCAAAACGGCCCTCAGGCCGAGCGCCCCCCTTCATCGAGCTATCGCGGGCACGGAGGCTGTGATAGCGTCACGCCATTTCATCAAGGAGCATCCACACCATGAAGAACACCCTGGCCCGCCTGGGCCTGCTGGCCGCCGTGCTGGCCCTGAGCGCCTGCGCAAGCCCCGTCCTCGATGACTCGCAAGAGTACGACTATGTGCTCAGCTGCAAGCTGCGCGAGGACGACCCCAAGCGATGCGAGCAGCAGATCCGCGCGCTGTGCCCCGTGCCAGCCAAGGCCGTGACGCACAAGTCGCGCACGGTCGACCCCAAGGACAACGCCGTGACCTACGTCTACCAGGCCCGCTGCGGCGACTGAGACGCCTTCGCACCATGAAAAAAGCCGCCCGAGGGCGGCTTTATTGCGGCTGGTCCCGGGAGGGCTCAGCGCTTTTGGCGGAACTTGCGCAGGGCCGCGATCTGGGCGGCCATGACGGCCAGCTCGGACTGGGCACGCGCCAGATCGACTTCGCTCTTAGCGTTCTTCAGCGCTTCCTCGGCTTCGAGCTTGGCCTTCTCGGCCTTCTCGGCGTCCAGGTCGGCACCGCGGATGGCGGTGTCGGACAGCACGGTCACGCAGTTGGGCTGCACTTCCAGGATGCCGCCGGCCACGAAGACGAACTCTTCGCTGCCGTCAGCCATCTCGATACGCACCGAGCCGGGCTTGATGCGCGTGATCAGCGGAGTGTGGCGGGGAAAAATGCCCAGTTCGCCGGATTCACCGGGCAGGGCGACAAAGCGCGCTTCACCGGAGAAGATGGACTCTTCGGCACTGACCACATCAACGTGGATGGTGTTCATCTTTGCTCCTCAGAAAAGGTAGGACTGGAACTTGGAACCGGCAGGGCCCAGATCGGGGACACCGAGCAAGGGCCGCCCCTCGGCGAGGGTGTCGTCCCCCTCCCCCGCAAAGCGGGTAGAGAGGGGGAAGCGACGCAGTCGCTCAGGGGGTGCCGCAGGCTCAAGCCGCCAGCTTCTTGGCCTTCTCGAAGGCTTCGTCGATGGTGCCAACCATGTAGAAGGCCTGCTCGGGCAGGTGATCGCACTCGCCGGCGCAGATCATCTTGAAACCACGGATGGTTTCAGCCAGCGACACGTACTTGCCGGGAGCGCCAGTGAACACTTCGGCCACGTGGAAAGGCTGCGACAGGAAACGCTGGATCTTGCGGGCGCGGGCCACGGTCAGCTTGTCTTCGGGAGCCAGCTCGTCCATGCCCAGAATGGCGATGATGTCGCGCAGTTCCTTGTAGCGCTGCAGCGTGCCCTGCACTTCGCGGGCCACCTTGTAGTGCTCTTCACCCACGACCTGGGGGTCCAGCTGGCGGCTGGTGGAGTCCAGCGGGTCGACAGCGGGGTAGATGCCCAGCGAAGCGATGTCACGCGACAGCACCACGGTGGAGTCCAAGTGGGCGAACGTCGTGGCAGGCGAGGGGTCGGTCAAGTCATCGGCAGGCACGTAAACGGCCTGGATGGAAGTGATCGAACCGACCTTGGTCGAGGTGATGCGCTCTTGCAGGCGGCCCATTTCCTCGGCCAGCGTGGGCTGGTAGCCCACGGCGGAAGGCATGCGGCCCAGCAGAGCGGACACTTCGGTACCGGCCAGCGTGTAGCGGTAGATGTTGTCCACGAAGAACAGCACGTCCTTGCCTTCGTCACGGAAGGCTTCGGCCATGGTCAGGCCGGTCAGCGCCACGCGCAGACGGTTGCCCGGGGGTTCGTTCATCTGGCCGTAGACCATGGCGACCTTGGAGTCGTTCAGCGACTCCTGGTTGACCACGCCGGCGTCCGACATTTCGTGATAGAAGTCATTGCCTTCACGGGTACGTTCACCCACACCGGCAAACACCGACAGACCACCGTGGCCCTTGGCGATGTTGTTGATGAGTTCCATCATGTTCACGGTCTTGCCCACGCCGGCGCCACCGAACAGACCCACCTTGCCGCCCTTGGCGAAGGGAGAGATCAGGTCGATCACCTTGATGCCGGTTTCCAGCAGTTCCTGCGAAGGCGACAGCTCGTCATAAGCCGGTGCCTTGCGGTGGATGGGGGCCGTCAGGGCCTGATCCACGGGACCGCGTTCGTCGATGGGGTTGCCCAGCACGTCCATGATGCGACCCAGCGTCGCCTTGCCCACGGGCACGGTGATGGGGTTGCCGGTGTTGGACACCATCAGGCCACGACGCAGACCGTCGGACGAGCCCAGGGCGATGGTACGCACAACGCCGTCACCCAGCAGTTGCTGCACTTCCAGCGTCAGGGCCGAGCCGTCGAGCTTCAGGGCATCGAACACCTTGGGCATTGCGTTGCGGGGGAACTCGACGTCCACCACAGCGCCAATACATTGAACAATCTTGCCTTGCACTTGAGCCATTTTTTGCTCCAATTAGTTTGTCTGTTAAAGCCGTTTACACCGCAGCGGCGCCAGCCACGATTTCCGACAGTTCGGTCGTGATGGCTGCCTGACGCGTCTTGTTGTAGACGAGCTTCAACTCGCTGATGACGTTGCCGGCGTTGTCGGTCGCGGCCTTCATGGCCACCATGCGCGCCGATTGCTCGGACGCCATGTTTTCTGCAACCGCTTGGTAGACCAGGGACTCTGCGTAACGCACGAGCAGCTCGTCGATCACGGACTGCGCATCGGGTTCGTAGATGTAGTCCCAGCTATGGCCAGACGTCTTCTCGGCCTGCATGCTCTCGGACGACAGGGGCAGCAACTGCTCCACCACCGATTCCTGCTTCATGGTGTTGATGAACTTGGTGTAGCTCAGGTACACCGCGCTCAGCTTGCCCGCTGCGTACGCATCGAGCAGCACCTTCACAGGGCCGATCAGCTTTTCCAGATGGGGCGTATCGCCCAGACCCGTCGCGTGCGAAACCACCTTGGCGCCGACACGGTTCAGAAAGCCCAGACCCTTGTTGCCAATGGCCACCGCTTCTGCCGACACGCCTTGATCCTGCAGCTCCCGCAGCTTGGCCGTGACAGCACGCAACACGTTGGTGTTCATGCCGCCGCACAACCCCTTGTCCGTCGTCACAACGATGACGCCGGCAGTCTTGGCATCACCGTTCACTTGCATGAACGGGTGCACGTACTCGGGGTTGGCTTGGCCAAGATGGACTGCAATGTTGCGGATCTTTTCGCTGTACGGGCGTGCAGCCAGCATCCGTTCCTGCGCCTTGCGCATCTTGGATGCGGCCACCATTTCCATGGCTTTGGTGATCTTCTTGGTGTTTTCCACCGATTTGATCTTGCCGCGAATTTCCTTACCTGCTGCCATGATGGCTCCTCGTCCGGTTTAAGCGAACGACTTCTTGAACGCAACGATGGCGGCGTTCAATTCGGCTTCGGAATCCTTGTCCATGGCCTTGGAAGCGTTCAGCTTGTCGATCAGGGCGCCGTGGCTGGTCTTCAGGAACTGGTGCAGACCAGACTCGAAAGCCAGCACTTGCTTGACCTGGATGTCGTCCATGTAGCCCTTGTTCACTGCGAACAGCGAAGCGCCCATCAGGGCGGTGGACAGGGGGCTGTACTGGGCCTGCTTGAGCAGTTCGGTCACGCGGGCACCGCGGTCGAGCTGCTTGCGGGTGGCTTCGTCCAGGTCGGAGGCAAACTGCGCGAAGGCAGCCAGCTCACGGTATTGCGCCAGGTCGGTACGGATACCGCCGGACTGGCCCTTGACCAGCTTGGTCTGTGCAGCACCACCGACGCGCGACACCGAGATACCGGCGTTGATGGCGGGGCGGATACCGGCGTTGAACAGGCTGGTTTCCAGGAAGATCTGGCCGTCCGTGATCGAGATCACGTTGGTGGGCACGAAGGCCGACACGTCACCCGCCTGGGTTTCGATGATGGGCAGAGCCGTCAGCGAACCCGTCTTGCCCTTGACTTCGCCCTTGGTGAAGGCTTCGACATAGTCGGCATTCACGCGGGCTGCGCGCTCGAGCAGACGGCTGTGGAGATAGAACACGTCGCCGGGGAAGGCTTCGCGGCCCGGGGGACGGCGCAGCAGCAGCGAAACCTGGCGGTAGGCCACGGCCTGCTTGGACAGATCGTCATAGACGATCAGCGCGTCTTCGCCGCGGTCGCGGAAGTACTCGCCCATCGTGCAGCCCGAGTAGGCCGACACGTACTGCATGGCAGCGGATTCGGAAGCGGTGGCAGCCACAACGATGGTGTATTCCATCGCGCCGGCCTGCTCCAGGGCACGCACCACGTTCTTGATCGAGGAAGCCTTCTGGCCGATCGCAACGTAGATGCAGGTAACGCCCTGACCCTTCTGGTTGATGATGGCGTCGATGGCCACGGCGGTCTTGCCGGTCTGGCGGTCGCCGATGATCAGTTCGCGCTGGCCACGGCCGACGGGCACCATCGAGTCGATGGACTTGATGCCGGTCTGCAGGGGCTGGTCCACGGACTGGCGTGCGATCACGCCGGGAGCGACCTTCTCGATCACGTCCGTCATCTTGGCGTTGATCGGGCCCTTGCCGTCGATGGGCTGACCCAGGGCGTTGACCACGCGGCCGATGAGTTCGGGGCCGACGGGCACTTCCAGAATGCGGCCCGTGCACTTGACGGTGTCGCCTTCGGAGATGTGCTCGTACTCGCCCAGAATCACGGCGCCGACGGAGTCGCGCTCGAGGTTCAGCGCCAGGCCGAAGGAGGGCTGGCCGTCCTTGCCTGCGGGGAATTCCAGCATTTCGCCTTGCATCACGTCCGACAGGCCGTGCACGCGCACGATACCGTCGGTCACCGAAACCACGGTGCCTTCGTTACGGATGTCGCTGCTGCCAGCCAGACCCTCGATGCGGCTCTTGATCAGTTCAGAAATTTCTGCGGGATTGAGTTGCATGACTCTTTCCTTCTTTAGCTTTGGTTAGCCGAGACCTCAGTCGCGTTGTTACGCAATGAGGGCCGCTTTCATTTGTTCCAGGCGGGCCTTGACGGAGGTGTCAAGAACTTCATCACCCACCACGACGCGGATGCCACCGATCAGGGACTGATCTTGCTGCACCGACAGGTTCAGCTTTCGGCCGAAACGCTTCTCCAGCGAAGTCCCGAGTGCGGCCAGTGCGGCAGCATCTATGGGGAATGCGCTTTGAACCACGGCGTCGGACGAGCCACCGGCGCGGTTCACGAGGCTGCGAAACTGGGCCGCCACTTCTGGCAGGGCTTGCAGTCGGCCGTTTTCAATGATGACGCGCAGAAAGTTGCGTGCGGCATCGGGCAATGCCGAGCCGGCCACGCCGCTGATGACGTCGAACAGTTGTTCGTCGGTCACCTTGGGGTCGTCGGCCAGCTGGCGCAATTGCGGATTGGCGGCAATCGCCGCCAATTCCTCCGCCCAGGCAACAGTGCCGGACAGGTCAGCACCCTGCTGGGTGCTGGCCTTGAACAGGGCATCTGCGTAAGGACGGGCAATGGTGGCGAGTTCTGCCATGTTTGCTCTTCCTTACAGCTCGGTCTTCAGGCGGTTCAGCAGGTCGGCATGGACGCCGGCATCCACTTCCTTGCGCAGGATCTGCTCGGCGCCCTTGACGGCCAGCGCAGCCACTTGCTCGCGCAGGGCTTCACGGGCCTGGATTGTCTGCTGCTCGGCCTCGGCGCGGGCAGCAGCAACAATCTTGTTGCCTTCTTCGGAGGCACGGGCCTTGGCTTCTTCGATGATGGCCTGGGCACGGCGTTCGGCGTCCGCAAGCCGCGATGCCGTTTCGTTGCGCGTCTGGGCCAGTTCCTGCTCGACGCGCTTGTTGGCAGCGGCCAGGTCGGTCTTGGCCTTGTCGGCAGCAGCGAGGCCATCGGCGATTTTCAGAGCTCGTTCATCCAGCGCCTTCGCGATCGGGGGCCACACGAACTTCATCGTGAACAGCACCAGGATCAGGAAAACGATGGCCTGGACGAACAGGGTCGCGTTGATACTCACGGCAACACCTTTCTATCTAGGGCGTTGATCGGAGCTTAGGCCAGGACGAAGGGGTTGGCGAAAGCGAACAGCAGAGCGATGGCCACACCGATCAGGAAGGCAGCGTCGATCAGACCGGCCAAGATGAACATCTTGGTTTGCAGTTCGTTGATCAGCTCAGGCTGACGTGCCGACGATTCCAGGAACTTGCCACCCATCAGGGCGATACCGATCGAAGCGCCGATAGCGCCCAGACCAACGATCAGACCACAAGCCAGAGCGACGAGACCGAGAATGTTTTCCATGATGACTCCTGAGATTAAAGAAAGAGAAAGGTTGAGAGGGAAAGGAAATGGTCAGTGGGCTTCATGCGCCTGGCCGAGATAGATCAGCGTCAGCATCATGAAAATGAAGGCCTGCAGGGTGATGATCAGAATGTGGAAGATCGCCCAGATAGAGCCTGCAATGATGTGCCCCAAGGGGAGCAACACACCGGAAAGCGACATGGCAGCCGCACCGCCCATCAGAGCGATCAGACAGAACACCAACTCACCAGCGTACATGTTGCCGAACAGTCGCATGCCATGCGAAACCGTCTTGGCGACATATTCAATGATTTGCATGGCCAGGTTCACGACACCCAGGATCAGTGCAAACACGGGATTCTTGCTGGTGCCGAACGGGGCAGTCACCAGTTCGTGGGCCCAGCCGCCCATGCCCTTGATCTTGATGCTGTAGAAGAAGCACAGGATCAGCACGGCCGAGGACAGGCCCAGCGTGGTCGAGAGGTCAGCCGTGGGAACGACGCGCAGGTAGGCGTGCGAGTCACCCTGGAAGCCCTGCCACAGCACCGGCAGCAGGTCCACCGGCAGCATGTCCATGGCGTTCATCATGAAGATCCACACGAACACGGTCAGTGCCAGGGGAGCGATGAACTTGCGGCTTTGCGCGTTGTGGATGTTGGCCTTGGCCTGGTTGTCCACCATCTCGACCAGCAGCTCTACAGCCGCCTGGAAGCGCCCCGGAACGCCCGATGTGGCCTTGCGCGCGGCAAGCCACAGCACGAACAGGCTCAGCACGCCCAGCGTGGCGCTGACGACGATCGAGTCCAGGTTGATGACCGAAAAGTCGATGATCGACTTTTGCTTGATGTTCTGGAGGTGCTGCAGGTGGTGAACGATGTATTCACTTGCAGTAGGTGCGTGCGCGTCTGCGGCCATCGGTCAACTTCTCTTCAAATATCAATCGGTTTTTCGGACACTGGATCGCACTATCAGCGCGACCCAATACGTTTTCATGACGACTACCAAGCCCGCCAGCAGCGCCAGCCAACTCAGCCCCGGGACCAGCTTGGGTGCAGCCGCCAGCATGGCAATGCACAGCACCAGCTTCACCAGTTCCCAGCCAAAAATTCCCACCATGGCGGCTGCAGCGCCGCCCGGCCTCTTTCGTACGACGGCACGCGCAAACAGCGCTGCCGGCAACACCACCGACAAGGCACCGTAGGCAGCCGACCATCCGACCTCGGCGCGCCCCGTCACCAGCCATGCGACCAGTGCCACCAGCACGCCCACCACCGCCTGGACCACCACGAAACGCCACACAGACATCTGCGGGTTTCGCGTGCGCCACTCCTGAGCCTCCTCGGAGGTCAGGGGCTTGAAGTCGGAATCCTCGCCCTCAAGTTCCCTGTCAGCGTCTGTGTCGGCGGCGTAGTTTTTCA
Source organism: Delftia sp. WSY_22 (assembly GCF_043104185.1). NCBI lineage: Bacteria > Pseudomonadati > Pseudomonadota > Betaproteobacteria > Burkholderiales > Comamonadaceae > Delftia > Delftia sp. WSY_22. Next base: position 16,177 of record NZ_JBICKN010000051.1, on the reverse strand, counting down.
TTGAATTCTCTAAGGCCGCAGACCAGACAAGACTTTTTCACAAAGCCTCTGATTATAAGTAAAAACCCCTGCCGAACGATAGGGGTTGTTACGGGCATGCCCAAAACGGAGGCGGCGACCGGGCTGTGTGGCAGCCGGCCAACAGCGCCAGCCTCGCGCCGCAGGCCACTTGTTTGTTGTGTGTGGAGTTCTCGTGGCGGACGACGCGGCAGCCCCGGGCTGCGACATGGCCGCGAACGATAGCGCACAATCGCCTCCAACGCCAAGCGATTAACCTTGATTCACCTATGACCGACGCCTCCACCCCTACCCCCACCCCAGCCACCGAGCCGGGCGCGGACCCGCGCAAGGATTCGCTGATCGAGTACCCGTCGCAGTTCCCCATCAAGGTCATGGGCGTCAAGGCCGAGCATCTGGTGCACGAGATCACCCAGATCGCCCAACGCTTCGACCCTGCCTTTGACGCCAGCACCATTGAATTGCGCCCCAGCAGCAGCGGCAAATACCTGGGCGTCACCGTCACGGTGACGGCGACCAGCCGCGAACAACTCGACGATCTGTACCGCGCCTTCACCTCGCATCCGCTGGTGAAAGTGGTGCTGTGAGCACCCTTGACGCGCAGCAGTCGCAGTCATTGGACCTGCGCCTGCTGGGCCGCACGGACTACGAGGCCACGGTGCAGGCCATGCAGGCCTTCACCAGCCAACGCGATGCCGGCACGCGCGACGAGCTCTGGATCTGCGAGCACGCCCCGCATTTCACACAAGGCCTCGCCGGCAAAAGTGACCACTTGCTGAGCCCTGGCGACATTCCCGTGGTGGCCACCAACCGCGGCGGACAGGTCACCTACCACGGCCCGGGCCAGGTGGTCGCCTATCCCTTGCTGGATCTGCAGCGCCTGGGCTACTTCGTCAAGGAATACGTGTTCCGCATCGAGGATGCGGTCATCCGCACGCTGGAGCATTTCGGCATCACCGGCCACCGCGTGGAAGGCGCCCCCGGCATCTACGTGCGCCTCGACGACCCTCGCAGCCATGCCATGCTGCCCCAGCGCCCGCAACTGCGCGCACCCGGCTCGCCCGCGCCCCAACCCGATTTTTCGGGGCTGGGCAAGATTGCAGCCCTGGGCATCAAGGTCAGCCGGCATTGCACCTATCACGGCGTTGCATTGAACGCCGCCATGGACCTGGAACCCTACGGCCGGATCAACCCTTGCGGCTACGCAGGGCTGCAAACGGTGGACCTTTCTACAATCGGCGTTCAGACAACCTGGGACGAAGCCGCGCGCGTGCTGGGACGACAGTTGCAGCGCCGCCTAGCCCCCTGAATCCAGAACCATGACCACCAACACCGTCGTGCGCGAAGCGCAGTCACAAGCCGAGTACAACCCGCTGGCCAAGCAGAAGGCGGCAGCGAAGCTTTCGCGCATCCCGATCAAGGTCGAGCATGGCGAAGCACTCAAGAAGCCCGAGTGGATTCGCGTCAAGGCGGGCAGCCCCACCACGCGCTTCTACGAGATCAAGGACATCCTGCGCGCCAACAAGCTGCACACGGTCTGCGAGGAAGCCTCCTGCCCCAACATCGGCGAGTGCTTTGGCAAGGGCACGGCCACCTTCATGATCATGGGAGACAAGTGCACGCGCCGCTGCCCGTTCTGCGACGTGGGCCACGGCCGCCCCGACCCGCTGGACACCAACGAGCCGCTCAACCTCGCCAAGACGATTGCCGAGCTGCGCCTGAAATACGTGGTCATCACCAGCGTGGATCGCGACGACCTGCGCGATGGTGGCTCGGGCCACTTCGTCGAGTGCATCAAGAACATCCGCGAGCTCTCGCCGCTGACCCAGATCGAGATCCTGGTGCCCGACTTCCGTGGCCGCGACGACCGTGCGCTGGAAATCCTCAAGGCCGCGCCTCCCGATGTGATGAACCACAACCTGGAGACCGCACCGCGCCTGTACAAGGAAGCGCGTCCCGGCTCGGACTACCAGTTCTCGCTGAACCTGCTCAAGAAGTTCAAGGCCTTGCACCCCAAGGTTCCGACCAAGAGCGGCATCATGGTCGGCCTGGGCGAGACCGATGAGGAAATCCTGCAGGTCATGCGCGACATGCGTGCGCATGACATCGACATGCTGACCATCGGCCAATACCTGGCACCCAGCAACAGCCACCTGCCGGTGCGTCGCTACGTGCACCCCGACACCTTCAAGATGTTCGAGGAAGAGGCGTACAAGATGGGTTTCACGCATGCAGCCGTGGGCGCCATGGTGCGCTCGAGCTACCACGCGGACCAGCAGGCACACGCCGCCGGCGTCTGAGCCGGCGATGGCCGCCTGCTTGCAGGGCGGCCTTCTTCACGCACTTCGGGGATGGCCTTTGCAGGCCATCCCCTTTTTCATGTCTGGAGGCATGGCATTCAGGCGCCGGTTTTGACCTGAATACACATTCAGCAACAAACAATCGATGCCATGTGTCACCGGCATCTCGGTTGATGAATTTCCCGATCTCTTTATGATGCCGATTTTCCGAATGCTTTCTGCATTCAAAAAAATCCGAACGACCCCGGAATGCGGCTCAACGACATGAAATCCAGGACTTCGGGCGTTCGGGCGCCGATCCATTGACAAAGGGATAAATGCATATGGCCAATGACGAGCAAAAGGACCGTGCAGCATTCGATGCCGCCATACAGGCACTGAAAGCAGAGGTTGCCAATGCCGGGGTGCATCTCTCGCTGGACTCATCTGCACGCCTGGCCTATGCCCGACAGATTCAGGCCATGGCCAACGAGCTTCAGTTGCAGGCCACGAGCGGTCGCATCACCTGGGGACAGGCTGCACAACAGGCCCAGGAGGCGCGCAATGTCATCATGGAGATCATCCGAGGCCGCAGCACCCCCGTGGGCAGAGCCATGGCGCAACGCATCAAGAGCGAGGGCAAGACGCTCAATGAGCTGATTGCCCGCAAGGCCCAGCAATTGCACGGCCCCAACGTGCGGTTCGATCGCCTCACGGCGGTCCAGCAAAACGCCGTGTATGGCGAAATCGTCAAATCCGCCGGCAAGTCCAATGCCGCCATCACCCAGAGAATGCGCACGCTCTCCCGGGCAGGACGCGGCCTCCTGGTCTTCTCTATTGCGGTATCGGTCTACACCATCGCCAACGCAGACAACAAGGTGGAGGCCGCCGGCAAGGAATTGGCCGTCACAGGTGCCGGGATCGGTGGAGGCATGGCAGGTGGTGCCCTGGCCGGGCTGGCCTGCGGGCCCGGGGCACCTGCCTGCGTGGTGGTCGGCGCTTTTGTCGGCGGGGCACTGGCTGCCATAGGCGTCGAATTCCTCTGGTGACACTTCAGGACAACAGATGCGCATCCTCTCCGACCGGCAGTTGTCACTGCAGCCCGCCGCATCCCATCCTGCAGGGCAGGTACCGCAAAGCCGCCTGGTGCTCAACGGGAATGCAACGCCCATTCTGGTGGACGGCACCATTCTCGAGGCAGCCTTTCAATGGAACGACCTCTACCTTCTGTTCACCACCGATGACACGCCCATGGAGGAGATGCTGCGGATCACGCTGCTCGACGAGAATTTGCAGGCACTCGACAAGGCCGTGATAGGCAGCATGTATTCCACGGGCAGCTTCTCGTTGCTGCCATCGGACGAACGATCGCTGGTGCGATTTCGATTCATGGGAAATACGGACTGGAGTGTCGAAATCCTGCAGGAACCTGGATTCCGGCTGCCATTTCTTGGCGATCCGCGCGCCGTCACGCGCCCCCTGGGGTTTTCGCGGCGCTTTGTCGTGCGAGGCCATCCTGAGCCGGAAAACAACTGATGCCGACGCAGTTGAAGGCAATAAAAAAGCAGGGCCAACGTGCATGCCCTGCTTGAATTGAATGCAATCGTGCTTTCCCGTTCCACGTAGAAAAAAAGCCTGGCTAACCGGCAGACCGCTGGCTGGCAAACCGACTTGCTGCAGGCTGAACAGGCCTGGCGAGTCGCCCCACGATGAAACTGAAAAAGCTTGCAGCTCGAATTCCCCACCAGAGAGCTTCTTGCTGCATTGGAGCGGATCATAACATCGAATGAGAATCAATCGCAACTGAAGTTGTGATTTTTTTGCCTCGCGCCTTCACTTGACCGAAGTCATGGGCTCAGCAGCGCTGCCGGGCTGTCCGAACGAAGGACTTCCTGCGCCCAGGCGGCCAGCTTGCGTGTGTCGGCACGCAAGATTTCCTGCTTGACGACCAGGATCTGCGCCGGATGCATGGAAAAGCTGCGCAGGCCCAGGCCCAGCAGCAGGCGCGTCATGGCCACATCGCCGGCGGTCTCCCCGCAGACACAGACGCTCTTGCCTTGCGCCCTTCCTTCGGCGATCACATCCGCCACCAGCTTGAGCACGGCGGGATGCAGGGGATCGTAGAGATGGGCCACGGTCTCGTCGGCGCGGTCGATGGCCAGCGTGTACTGGATCAGGTCGTTGGTGCCGATGGACAGGAAGTCGAAATAGCGCAGGAAGGTGCGCACGATCAGCGCTGCCGCAGGCACCTCGATCATGGCGCCCAGCTTGACCGGGCCGTGCGCCACGCCGCGCGCGTCAAGCTCGCTTTGCGCCAACCTCACCTGGGCCAGGGTCTGCTCGATCTCGCTTTGGTGGGCCAGCATGGGGAACAGCAGATGGATCTGCCCATGCGCGGCAGCACGCAGGATGGCGCGCAGCTGGGTGCGGAACATGGCCGGATCGGCCAGGCTCCAGCGGATGGCGCGCAGACCCAGCGCGGGGTTCAGGTAGTAGTCCTTGGGCTGGGCCTTGTCCAGCGGCTTGTCGGCGCCCACGTCCAGCGTGCGAATGGTCACGGGCATGCCCTGCATTCCATCCACGGCTTCGCGGTAGGCCCGGTATTGCTCTTCCTCGCCGGGCAGGTTGCCGCCACGCCCCATGAACAGGAATTCCGTGCGGAATAGCCCCACGCCCACCGCGCCCGCATGCACGGCCGCAGGCCCGTCGCCGGGCTGCTCGATGTTGGCCAGCAGCTCGATACGCTCTCCGTCCAGCGTCAGCGCAGGCGTGTGGCGCAGGCGCGAGAGGCGCTCGCGCTCGAGCTCGTTCTGGCGCTGGCGAAAGCCATATTCGGCCAGGATGATGGGTGAGGGATCGACGATGACGACCCCTGCATTGCCGTCGATGATGATCCAGTCGTCCTGGCGGATCAGTTGCCCCGCAGCCCGGGCGCCGACCACGGCAGGAATGTCCATGCTGCGCGCCACGATGGCCGTGTGCGAAGTGCGGCCGCCCACGGCCGTGATGAAGCCGGCAAACAACCGGCTCTTGAACTGCAGCATGTCCACTGGCGACAGGTCCTGCGCCACCAGAACCAGCGGCGCCTCGGTGGCGCCATCGAGCAGCAGCGGCTGCTGCGGCGGCGTGCCCTCCCCCGTTGCCTCGACTGCCAACAGCTCGGCCGGTGCGGGCACGGGGCTGGCCATGCCCTTCATATGGCGCAGGATGCGCTCGACCACCTGCTCGAGGTCCGCCTTGCGCTCGCGCAGGTATTCGTCCTCCATCTCGTCGAACTGGCGCGAGACGACCTCCAGTTGCGTGGTCAGCGCCCATTCGGCGTTGTAGAGGCGATCGGATATCCAGTGCTTGATGGCGGCGGCCAGGGCCTCGTCCTGCAAAAGCAGCAGGTGGACGTCGAGCAAGGCATCCAGCTCGCCCGGCGCATCCTTGGGCATTTCATCCTGCAGGCGGCGCAGCTCGTCGATGACGGCATTGCGCGCACTGCGGGCGCGGTCGATTTCCGCGTCCACCTGGTCGGGCCGGATGAAGTAGTGCACCACCTCCATGCGGCTGGAGGCCACCACCACCGCACGCCCTATGGCGATACCCCGTGACACGGCCAGTCCGTGGATTGCAAACGTCATTGCGCCTGTCCTTTGCCTGCTGCTGCGCAGGCCCCGGACCGTCGCAATGCGGCATCGTCCAGTTCCAGCGCGTGTTGCTCTGTTGCGCTCACCGTCTGCCAGCGCCGCAAAGGCACATTACTGGCCTTCGCCAAACTTGTCGTTGATCAGGGCGGTCAGCGCATCCATGGCTTCCTGCTCCTGTGCTCCGTCGGTCTCCAGCAGCACCTCGGAGCCCATGCCGGCAGCCAGCATCATCACGCCCATGATGCTCTTGGCATTGATGCGCCGCTCGCCCTTGCTCATCCAGACTTCGCAGGGAAAGCTGCCTGCAAGCTTGGTGAGCTTGGCAGAGGCGCGGGCGTGCAGGCCCAGTTTATTGCTGATGGTGATAGGGGTCTTGATCATTGGATGGTCGCGGACTCTGGTTCTGAGGCGTGTTCACGCCCACCTGCATCACCCCATGGCTGCCTCCCGCCAAGGCACGCTCGGCCACGGCTTCCAGCGCCTCGTGGCGATAGCCTATGGAGCGCAGCAGCATGGGCAAGTTCACTCCGGCCACCAGCCGCCCGGCAGGCAGTTGCGCCACAAGGCGCTGCGCCACGTTGCAGGGCGTCGCACCAAAGAGGTCGGTCAGCACCAGCGTGGGCAGCCCCAGCAGGCCGCCATGGTCTTCAAGCAACTGCTCGGCACGCATCAGGGTGGCCTCGGGCGGCTCCTGAGCGGGCACATCCAGGGCAAGGACGTCCTCGGCACTGTCGGCGAACACATGCAGGGCGCATTCGCGCAGTGCCTGGGCCAAAGGTGCGTGGGTGAACAAAAGGATGCGCGTGGTCATGAAGTCACAGGGTTCGGAGTCGATTATGGCGTGCGAAGGCGCATGCAGGGCAAACGGCGCGCCTGCGCTGCGCTCCATGCCACAGTTGCCTCCCGCATCCGTGGCTCCAAACCTGTTGCTACTGCAGTTGCAGGCTGGCGAAGAAGTTGTTGGCCTCGTCTGTGCGCGGCTTGTCGCTGTAGATCACGGCATGGTAGAGGCGCGCGCCCGCCGGCTCCATTCGTGCAAACCACACGCCATGGGCCGTGAGCTTCCAGCCCTGGGGGCCCACGCCTTCAAACGTGGTGCGCAGCGACTGCGGCAGATTGAAGGCGCCTGCAGGCACGAAGGAGCCATCTTCCTTGGAGCGCAATTGCTTGGCGCCGGCCGGCGCCTGTCCCGGCGCACCCGGATTCATCTGACCGAGCACGGCCGCCTGCCAGTACGACAGCATCTCGGCGGCCCTGGAGGGCTCGCTGACCAGGAAGTGGGAAACCGCGTAGGTGGACGCATCGGCGTCGCATCCCATCATGGACATCTGCACCGTGCCCATGCCCTGGCCCAGTTCCACCGGCCGGGTGGCCGATTGCGGATCGCAAGGCAAAAGCACACGCAGTGGCGTGCCCTCGACCGCAACCTGCCGCCAATCCAGCCGGGGACTGCATGCGGCCAAGGGCGTCAACACCAGCACAGCGGCAGCAAGCCGCATGGCAGGAGCGCGGAGCCTTGCCATGGGGATCAAAAAGCTTTCCATCAATGTCATGCCGGCATTATCGACACGGCCCGCTTGACCGAGACCCGAACTTTTGCCCTTGCCGCGCATCGAAACGCGGTGCACGGCATGCGTGCAGGCCTACGGGCACAACTTTGGGCACAATCGTCGCTATGGCAAGCAAACATTGGATCGTAGGCGTGGTGATCGCCGCAGCCGCCGGAATGGGCGCATGGGTGTATTCGGGCGCAGGCCAGACGGCGGCGCCGCAATCGACCTTCGTGCTGCTGGATGGCAGCAAGCAGACCACGGCCGATTTCAAGGGCAAGGTGACGCTGGTCAATTTCTGGGCCACCAGCTGCACCACCTGCGTGGCCGAGATGCCGGAGATCGTCGCCACCCACCAGAAATTCCAGGGCCAGGGCTTCGAGACCCTGGCCGTGGCCATGAGCTACGACCCGCCCAGCTATGTGGTGAACTTCGCCGATTCGCGCAAGCTGCCGTTCAAGGTGGCGCTGGACAACACCGGCGCCGTGGCCCGCGCCTGGGGTGATGTGCAGCTGACGCCCACCACCTACATCGTCAACAAGCGCGGCGACATCGTGAAGCGCTATGTGGGAGCGCCTGACTTCGCCGAGTTGCACCGGCTGATCGAGAAACTGCTGGCCGAAGCCTGATACGGCGCAGGCAAGCCCAGAAAAAACCGGCATCACGCCGGTTTTTTTGCATCTGCATGCCGATCAGCGGCTGCGGAAGCTGTCGTGGCAGGCCTTGCAGCTGGCAGCGGCCGGGCCGAAGGCCGCCTTGAGCTGGTCCAGGTTGCCGGACTTGGCCGCAGCCGCGAGCTTGACCGTCTCGGCCTGCATCTTCTCCGACAGATCCTGGAACTTGGCCTGCTCCTTCCAGATTTCAGGCTTGGCCTTTCCACCCTCCGTGCCTGCGCCGAAACCTGCCCAGGGCAGCTTGGCCATGAAGGCCACCACCTCGGCGTTTTCCTGGGCCGCCTTGGCATCGAAGGGGATCTTTCCGTTCGCCATGGCGCCCAGGCGCCCGAAATGCTGGCCCAGCACGGCGAGCGCGCCCTGGCGGTACTTGATGGCGTCCTCGGACTTGGCAAACTGGGCGGAAGCCGGCAGCGCGGTAGCGGCCACCAGGGCGGCCAGCGCCAATGCAGAAACTTTCTTCATCGTGGTTTTCCTTTTCGAGTGTGGGGAAATCTGCCGGGCCAGTATGGCAGTGACGCCTTGCGGGCGCAGCTTTGATTGACCGCAGCCAGGGTGCATTGACTGCCGGCTCCGGAATGCAGGTCGGCACAATGCACTCATTCCCACCCACACGCTCATGCCATGGCACAAGAACCGACCGCACAAGGCGCCGCCAAGCACAAGGTCCGCATCTGGGACCTGCCCACCCGGCTGTTTCACTGGCTGCTGGCCGCAACCGTGATTGCCCTGGTCGTGACGGCCAAACTGGGCGGCAATGCCATGAACTGGCATCTGCTGCTGGGCCATGCCATGCTGGCCTTGCTGCTGTTTCGCCTGTTGTGGGGCCTGGTGGGTGGCCGCTGGTCGCGCTTTGCCAGCTTCATCCATGCACCTTCCGCCCTGCTGCGCCATCTGCGCGGGCAAGGAGCGGAGAGCGACAGCGCAGGCCACAGCCCGTTGGGCGCTCTGTCCGTGCTGGCCATGCTGGCGGTGCTGATCGCCCAGGTAGGCAGCGGATTGCTCAGCGATGACGAGATTGCGTTCTCCGGGCCGCTGAGCCGCTTCGCATCGGGCGACACGGTGGCGCAGGCCACGGCCTATCACGCGCATTGGGGACAGTATTTGCTGTACGCACTGGTGGCCCTGCATCTTCTGGCCATCGTGTTCTATGCCTGGCGAGGGCGCGGCCTGGTGCGAGCCATGGTGACCGGGGACAAACAGTTGTCCGCGCCAGTCCCCGCCTCACGCGACACGGCAGGCAGCCGTTGGCTGGCCTTGGCCCTGGCCTTCGGGGCAGGCGCCGCGGCATGGTGGGTACAGCAGCTTGGTGGCGCTTTCTGACGGCGCAGCCAGAGGTGGGCCGCTTGCCGCTACACTGCGCTTTCCGTCGTTTTAGCTGAGTGCCCGTGGACAAGCCTGCTGTCGCCTTGCTGGCGCCGAATCCCGCGGAAGACTGGGACGAAGTCCGCCAGATCTTCCGGGAGTACGCTGCAAGCCTGGATGTCGATCTGCAATTTCAAGATTTCGAGGCCGAGATCGCCGATCTGCCCGGCGACTACGCTGCGCCGCGCGGCCACATCCTGCTGGCCAGGGTCGATGGCGCAGTGGCCGGCTGCTGCGCCCTGCGCCCCCTGGACAACTGCGACTACGCCAATGCCGCCGAGATGAGGCGCCTGTTCGTGCGCAAGGCCTTTCGCGGTTTCGGACTGGGTCGGCAGCTGGCCGAAGCCATGCTTGATGTGGCGCGCCAGGCCGGCTATGACCATGTGCTGCTGGACACGCTGGACGACATGGAATCGGCCCGCGCCCTCTACGTCGACCTGGGCTTCGAGGAAATCCCGCCCTACTATCACAACCCCATCGCGGGGGCGCACTACCTCAAGGCCGATATTTTCTAGGCCGGCCTGGCTGAACCAACGCCCCCAATACAAAAAAGGCATTGCACCCGGGTGCAATGCCTTTTTTCGCAATAGCGCGGTGCGCAGGCCAGAAGGCCTGCAGCGCGATCAGGCCTTGGCCTGGCCCAGCAAAGTGGCCGCGTCGCTGACCTCGAACTTGCCAGGGCCTTCCACGTTCAGCGTGACGACCTTGCCGTCCTTGACCAGCATGGAATAGCGGTTGCTGCGCAGGCCCAGGCCCTTGCCGTTCAGATCCAGCGTCAGGCCGGTGGCCTTGGCGAATGCGGCGTCGCCGTCGGCCAGCATGCGCACCTTGCCATCGGTCTTCTGGTCGCGGGCCCATGCGCCCATCACGAAGGCGTCGTTGACCGACAGGCACCAGATCTCGTCCACGCCGGCCGCCTTGAAGGCTTCGGCCTGCTCCACGAAGCCGGGCACATGCTTGGCCGAGCAGGTGGGAGTGAATGCACCGGGCACGGCGAAGACCGCGATGGTCTTGCCTGCAGCGGCTTCGGGCAGCTTCACGGGGTTGGGGCCGATGCTGCAGCCATTGCCTTCGACTTCCACGTATTCCATCAGGGTGGCAGCGGGCAGGGCATCTCCGACTTTGATCATCTCTATCTCCTTTGTGGTGCAAAACCGGGGGCCGCCGAAATGGCGGTCCCCAAACGAAAAAACGACCCACATTGTGGGTCGTTTCCTGTGGCTTTGCAGCCGGTGGGCCTAGGTAGGCTTACACCAGAGCAGCCTTTTGCACCAAGCGGGTAGCAACCCAGTTCTTGGTCTTGGACAGCGGGCGGCTTTCCGTGATTTCGATCACGTCGCCCAGCTTGTACTCACCTTGCTCGTCGTGAGCGTGGTACTTGCTGGACTTGATCATGATCTTGTCATAGATCGGGTGCTTGACGCGGCGTTCAACCATGACCGTCACGGTCTTGGCACGCTTGTCGCTGACCACCTTGCCAATCAAGGTGCGCTTGAGGGATTTTTTAGCTTCCGTCATGTCGGCTTCCTGATTACTTGGCGGCTTGCTTTTCAGCAAGGATGGTCTTGGCGCGGGCGATGTCACGGCGCGTGGTACGCAGCGTGTTCGTGTTACCCAGCTGTTGCGTGGCCTTCTGCATACGCAGACCAAAGTGAGCCTTTTGCAGGGACTTCACTTCGGCTTCCAGGCCGGCAACGTCTTTTTGGCGGAGTTCAGCAGCTTTCGTCATGTTGTTCTCCTTAGGCACCAATTTGACGGGACACGAAGGTCGTACGCAGCGGCAGCTTTGCAGCGGCCAGGCGGAACGCTTCACGAGCCAGCTCTTCAGGGACGCCCACGATTTCGTAGAGCACCTTGCCGGGCTGGATTTCGGCCACGTAGTACTCGGGGTTGCCCTTACCGTTACCCATACGAACTTCTGCGGGCTTGGTAGAGATTGGCTTGTCCGGGAACACGCGGATCCAGATACGACCGCCGCGCTTGACGTGACGCGAGATCGCGCGGCGAGCCGCTTCGATCTGACGTGCCGTCAGGCGACCACGGTCAGTGGACTTCAGGCCGAAGTCACCGAAAGCAACGGAGTTACCACGCGTTGCAATACCGGTGTTGCGACCCTTTTGCTCCTTGCGGTATTTGCGGCGAGCAGGTTGCAGCATCTTTATTCTCCTTTACCGTCCGCTGCTGTAGCGGGCGCGTCAGTCTTGCGAACGCGCTTAACGGAATCAGCGCCAGCGCCGGCGGGCTTGTCGCTGCCGTCTGCAGGTGCTGCGTTAGCGCCTGCGGGGCGGCGGGCACCACGGCCAGCACCGTCACGACGACCATCGCCGCGACCATCGCGGCGGGGGCCGCGAGGACGACGCTCTTCTTCGGGGCGGGGGGTCTCGGCTGCCGGCAGGTCGTTACGACCCAGCGTGTCACCCTTGTAGACCCAGACCTTCACACCGATCACACCGTAGGTCGTCTTGGCTTCGGAGAAGCCATAGTCGATGTCGGCGCGCAGCGTGTGAAGTGGCACACGGCCTTCGCGGTACCACTCGCAGCGTGCAATTTCGATACCGTTCAGACGGCCCGAAGACATGATCTTGATGCCTTGGGCACCCAGACGCATGGCGTTTTGCATCGCACGCTTCATGGCGCGGCGGAACATGATGCGCTTTTCGAGCTGCTGGCAGATCGAGTCGGCGATCAGCTTGGCATCGATTTCAGGCTTGCGCACTTCTTCGATGTTCACAGCCACGGGCACGCCCAGACGGGTTGCGAGTTCCTTCTTCAGGTTCTCGATGTCCTCGCCCTTCTTGCCGATCACGACACCAGGACGTGCCGAGAAGATCGTGATGCGGGCGTTCTTTGCAGGACGCTCGATCAGGATGCGCGACACGGCGGCGTTCTTCAGCTTGGCCTTCAGGAACTCGCGCACCTTGATGTCTTCGGCCAGCATGCCGGCGAAGTCGCGGTTGCTTGCGTACCAACGGCTGGCCCAGTTGCGGCTAACAGCCAGGCGGAAGCCGGTAGGATGGATTTTCTGTCCCATATTCTTCCCAGGCCTTTCAGTTGCCAACCGTCACGTACACGTGGCACGTGGGCTTGCTGATGCGATTGCCGCGGCCCTTTGCACGCGCGGTGAAGCGCTTGAGCGTGGTGCCTTGTTCGACGAAGATGGTCTTGACCTTCAGTTCGTCGATGTCGGCGCCGTCGTTGTGCTCGGCGTTGGCGATGGCGGACTCGAGCACCTTCTTGATGATCACGGCAGCTTTTTTCTGCGTGAACGTCAGGATGTTCAGGGCTTGGTCCACTTTCTTGCCGCGGATCAGGTCCGCGACCAGGCGACCCTTGTCCACAGACAGGCGGACGCCACGGAGAACAGCACGTGTTTCAGACATGTTCTATTCCTTACTTCTTGGCTTTTTTGTCCGCCGGGTGACCCTTGAAGGTACGGGTCAGCGCGAATTCGCCGAGCTTGTGGCCGACCATCTGGTCAGTCACATACACGGGCACGTGCTGCTTGCCGTTGTGCACGGCAATGGTCAGACCGATGAACTCGGGCAGAACCATGGAGCGACGCGACCAGGTCTTGACGGGCTTCTTGTCCTTGGTGGCGACGGCCTTCTCGGCCTTTGCCAGCAAGTGATGGTCAACAAACGGACCCTTTTTAAGAGAACGAGTCATTTGCTACCCTTTACTTCTTACGACGCGACACAATCATCGACTGCGTGCGCTTGTTGTTACGGGTACGGTAGCCCTTCGTCAGGTTGCCCCATGGGTCAACAGCGTGACGACCTTCACCGGTCTTGCCTTCACCACCACCGTGCGGGTGATCGACAGGGTTCATCACCACGCCGCGAACGGTCGGGCGGATACCCATCCAGCGCTTCACACCGGCCTTGCCCAGACGGCGCAGGCTGTGCTCTTCGTTGGCGACTTCACCGATGGTCGCGCGGCATTCGATGTGCACCTTGCGCACTTCGCCGGAACGCATACGCACTTGGGCGTAGATGCCTTCACGGGCCAGCAGCGTAGCCGACGTACCTGCCGAACGGGCGATCTGCGCGCCAGCGCCGATCTTCAGTTCGATGCAGTGGATGGTCGAACCCACGGGGATGTTGCGGATCGGCAGGGTGTTGCCCACGCGGATCGGGGCTTCCGAACCGCTGACGATCGTTGCGCCGACTTCCAGGTTGCGCGGAGCAATGATGTAGCGACGCTCGCCGTCGGCATAGCACACCAGAGCGATGTGGGCCGTACGGTTGGGGTCGTACTCAATGCGCTCGACCTTGGCGGGGATGCCGTCCTTGGTGCGCTTGAAGTCCACCACGCGATAGTGGTGCTTGTGGCCACCGCCCTTGTGACGGGTGGTGATGTGACCGTTGTTGTTACGGCCCGACTTCTGGTGCTGAGGCTCCAGCAGGGGGGCGAAACCTGCACCCTTGTGCAGATGGTCACGCGTGACCTTGACCGTGCCGCGTTGGCCGGGGGTCGTCGGTTTGAGCTTGATAACAGCCATGATTACGCAGCCTCCCCGGACAGGTTCAGCTCTTGACCGGGCTTGAGCATCACGTAGGCCTTGCGAACGTGGTCGCGGCGGCCGGTGGTCTTGCCAAAGCGCTTGGTCTTGCCCTTGATGTTCACCACGGAGACACCAGCAACTTCCACCTTGAACATCAGTTCCACGGCGGCCTTGATTTCATGCTTGGTGGCGCTCTGCAGCACCTTGAACGTCACGGCGTTGGACTTCTCTGCAACCATGGTGGCCTTTTCGGACACGATGGGAGCAACCAACACCTGCATCAGACGACCTTCGTCAAACTTGAGCGTGCTCATTCGAACATCTCCTTGAGTTTGTCGATCGCACCCTTGGTGACGAGCACTTTCTTGTAGTGCACCAGCGACACGGGGTCGGCGTAGCGCGGCTCGACCACGAACACGTTCTTCAGATTGCGGGAAGCCAGGTACAGGTTCTCGTCGACTTCTTCAGCGATCACCATGACCGATTCCAGGTTCATGGCCTTGAACTTGTCGGCCAGCACCTTGGTCTTGGGGCTTTCGAGCTTGAGCGAGTCCACCACGGCCAGACGGCCTTCGCGGGCCAGCTGCGACAGGATGGCAACCATGCCGGCGCGGTACATCTTCTTGTTGATCTTCTGCGTGAAGTTTTCTTCAGGCAGATTCGGGAAGATGCGGCCGCCGCCACGCCACAGAGGCGAGGAGGACATACCGGCACGAGCACGGCCGGTGCCCTTTTGCTTGAACGGCTTGGCGGTCGTGTGACGAACCTGCTCGCGGTCCTTCTGAGCGCGAGTGCCCTGGCGTGCGTTGGCACGGTAGGCGATCACGATCTGGTGGACGAGGTCTTCGTTGAATTCACGGCCGAAAACAGTCTCGGGCGCATCAAACTTGGATGCGGCCTGGCCTTGTTCATTCAGGAGTTCGAGCTGCATTAGTTCGCTCCCTTGGAAGCTTTGGCCTTGATGGCGGGGCGCACCGTCACGAAGCCACCCTTGGAGCCCGGAACAGCGCCCTTGATCAAGAGCAGTTGGCGTGCTTCGTCAATGCGAACCACGTCGAGATTTTGGGTGGTGATGGTTTCATCGCCCATGTGGCCGGTCATCTTCTTGCCCGGGAACACGCGACCTGGATCCTGGGCCATCGAGATGGAGCCGGGAACATTGTGCGAACGGCTGTTGCCGTGCGAGGCGCGCTGCGAGCGGAAGTTGTGACGCTTGATGGTGCCGGCGAAGCCCTTACCGATGGAAGTGCCTTGCACGTCCACCTTCTGGCCCACCGAGAACAGCTCGGCGACGGGCAGGACGGAGCCTGCGGCGTACTTGCCAGCGGTTTCTTCGGTCACGCGGAATTCACCCATCACTTCACCGGCTTCGACACCTGCCTTGGCAAGGTGGCCGGCTTCTGGCTTGGTCACGCGAGATGCCTTGCGCGAACCGAAAGTGACCTGCAGGGCCACGTAGCCATCGTTCTCTTGGGTTTTGACCTGAGTCACGCGGTTGTTCGACACATCCACCACTGTGACAGGCACTGCGTCCCCATCATCAGTGAACAGACGCATCATGCCCACCTTGCGACCCAGCAACCCGAGGGAGTTGCTCAGACTCATTTGTTTGCTCCAAAACTTCCGCCGCTGAAACTGCAATTGGCCCAGCGTTGCGCTCCCGCCCCAGATGTCCAAGGCCTTGCGCACGAAAGAAGGTTGATAAAACTTCGCTCAAGAAAGGCGAAGCCCCAAATTTTAACGCGAACTGCCTTTTCAAGCAAGTTCGCGTTAAATCAAAGCCCTTCAACGGCCCCGCAAGGGGCCTGTGAAGTACTTATTGCAGCTTGATCTCGACGTCCACACCTGCGGGCAGGTCCAGCTTCATCAGAGCGTCAACCGTCTTGTCAGTCGGGTCAACGATGTCCATCAGGCGCTGGTGAGTGCGGATTTCGAACTGGTCGCGACTGGTCTTGTTGACGTGCGGCGAGCGCAGGATGTCGAAGCGCTTCATGCGTGTCGGCAGGGGCACGGGACCCTTGACGATGGCGCCGGTGCGCTTGGCAGTGTCAACGATTTCAGCAGCCGACTGGTCGATCAGCTTGTAGTCAAACGCCTTCAGGCGGATGCGGATTTTTTGCTTGGACATTGTGTATTCCTAGTTTTCTAAGAATTA
>NZ_JBICKN010000050.1:0-90552 GCF_043104185.1 Delftia sp. WSY_22 | reverse complement strand
GACATGGGCACCACGGTGCAGCCCGCGCGCTCGGCTCCGTAGTGGGCGCCCAGGCCGCCCGTGAACAGGCCGTAGCCGTAGGCCACATGCACCATGTCGCCGGGCCGCCCGCCCGCCGCGCGGATGGAGCGCGCCACCAGGTTGGCCCAGTTGTCGATGTCATTCAACGTGTAGCCCACGACCGTGGGCTTGCCCGTGGTGCCCGAGGAGGCATGCACGCGCGCCACCTTCTGGCGCGGCACGGCGAACATGCCGAACGGGTAGTTCTCGCGCAGGTCCTTCTTGGTGGTGAAGGGAAAGCGGGCCAGGTCGGACAGCGTGCGCAGGTCGGACGGATGAACGCCCTTCTCATCGAAGGCGCGGCGGTAATGCGGCACATGGTCGTAGGCATGCTGCAGCGACCAGCGCAGGCGCTGCAGCTGCAACGAGGCGATCTCGTCGCGGCTGGCGGTTTCGATGGGATCGAGTTCGCCGGGGGCGGGGCGCTGGACAGGCATGGCTGGGCCTTTTCAGACGGGCTGGTTCAGGCCGGGCACGGTGGGCCGGCCCTTGAAGCTGTGCGAGCGGCCACGGAACAGCGCGATCACTTCCTGGCGCTGGTTGGTGACCTGCACGTCATAGACGCCGGTGCGGCCTGCACGCGAGACTTCGCGTGCCTGCGCGGTGAGCACGTCGCCGGGCCGCCCGGGCGCGACGAAGTCCACGCTCAGGCCCGAGGCCACCGTCATCTCGTTGCGCGCATTGCAGGCATAGGCAAAGGCCGTGTCGGCCAGCGCCGTGATGAAGCCGCCGTGGCAGATGTCGAAGCCATTGAGCATGTCGTCGCGCACGGCCATCTCCATGCGCGCCGTGCCGGGCGCGATCTCGGTGATGCGCAGGCCCAGGCCTTGCGCGGCGCGGTCGCGCGCCAGCATGCCGTCGCGCACCTGCTCGGCCAGTCGCTGGGCGGCCTCGCCCGGGGTGTGGTTGTCTTGCATGGCGGGCTCCTCAGCGGTCCGAGAACACGGCAGCCCGCTTGCCCAGGAAGGCGGCCACGCCCTCCTGGTAGTCGTGGGCTGCGCCCAGCTGGCCCTGCTGGCGCGCCTCGCGCGTGAGCGCATGTTCGTAGTCCAGCAGCTGGGCCGAGTCCATGGCCTCCCGCGTGCGCGCCAGGGCCCGCACCGGCATGGCGGCCAGGCGCTGCGCCAGGGCCTGGGCCTCGCTGCGCAAATCGGCATCTTCCACGCAGCGCCAGATCAGGCCGATGCGTTCGGCCTCGGCCGCAGGCAGCTTGTCGCCCAGCAGGGCCAGCCCCAGGGCGCGCGCACGGCCCACCAGGCGCGGCAGCAGCCAGGTGCCGCCGCAGTCGGGCACCAGGCCGATCTTGGCAAAGGCCTGGATGAAGCTGGCCGAGCGTGCGGCCAGCACCAGGTCGCAGGCCAGCGCGATATTGGCGCCCGCGCCGGCAGCCACGCCGTTGACCGCGGCCACCACGGGCACGGGCATGGACTTGAGACGCAGGCACAGCGGCTGGTAGCGGCGCTCGATCAGGTCGCCCAGGTTCTGGTCGGGCGCGGCCTCGGGGTCGGACAGATCCTGGCCCGCGCAAAAGCCGCGCCCCGCGCCCGTGAGCACCACGCAGCGCACCGAGGCATCGCCGGCAGCCTGTTCCAGGGCCGAAAGCAGCTGCTCGTGCAGCTGCGCGTTGAAGCTGTTGAGCGCGTCGGGGCGATTGAGCACCAGGGTGCGGACGGCGTCGTGCTGCTCAACCAGAACCAGCGATGGGGGCATGGAAGTCTCCGTGGCCTGTCTGCCGTCTTTATGCGGCAGATCAAACATAATTTACCGAATGGTCGGTAAATGTTAGTCGCCAGACCCTTTCCACCACAAGCGCCCAGGCACCGAGGAAACCCTAGGCCCCATGAAAAAAGGCCCTCACGGGCCGATTTGTCGAAGGTTCAGGGCTTGAAGCCCGAGCGCTGCACCACCGGCGTCCACTGCGCGCGGTAGGCCTTGAGCATCTCGGCCGTCTGCGCGCTGCTGCTGGAGACCGGGGTCAGCCGGCTGGCCTCGAATTTCTGGCGCGTGTCGGGCTCCTTCATGATCTCCTGCACCATGCGCGACAGGCGCTCGGCAATGTCGGGCGCCATGCTCTGGGGCGCGAACAAGGTGTTCCAGCCCATGCCCGACAGGTTCAGGCCCGATTCCTTGAGCGTGGGGATGTCCGGCGCCATCGTGCTGCGGCGCTCGCCCGACACGGCCAGCACGCGGATCTTGCCGGCCTCGTGCTGGGGCAGCAGCACGTCGAAGGTGTCGATGGCCAGCGGTACCTGGCCGCCCACCAGGTCGGTCAGCAGCGGGGCCGAGCCCTTGTAGCCCACGGTTTCGGTCCGGACCTTGGCGGCCTCGCCCAGCATCAGCGAGAAGAAGTGCGGCAGGCTGCCCGTGGCCGGCACGCCCACGTTGGCCTGCTGCGGATTGGCACGCAGCCAGGCCAGCAGGTGCGACAGCTGCCTGACGGGCACGGCACTGGCCACGGCCACGCCGAATTCGTAGCGATTAACCTCGCTGACCGGGCGGAAGTCCTTGTCGGGGTCGTAGCCCGAGTCGGGGAACACCAGGGGCGCCACCAGCATCACGGCCGGGTTGGCCAGCAGCAGCGCGGGCTGGGAGGCCGGCGCGTTCTTCACATACTGGGCCGACAGGCGGCCGCCCGCGCCGGGCTTGTTCTCCACCACTACGGGCGAGCCCACGCGCGCCTGCAGCTTGTCGGCCACGATGCGCGCCACGCGGTCGGTGGCGCCACCGGGCGGGTAGCCCACGACGATGCGCAGCGGCGCCTTGCCCGGAAACAGCGGCTCGGCCGCCGTGGCACTTCCAGCCAGCCCGCTGGCAGCCCAAACGGCCGAGGCCGGTGCCAGGGCCAGGATCTGGGTCAGGGTTCTTCGCTGCATCGCAAACTCTCTCCTTGCATGGACGGATTCCTGTGCGGAACGCACGCCGCACAATGTAGCGGCCTCAAAAAGCCCGTTGCCGCCGATATTGACCAGGGTTAACCCGGGGCAAGACGCCCTGCGCTGCTCGGGCATCGCGGCAACCTGGCGAAGCCGACTCGGCGACAATCGCCCACCATGAGCTTCGCCCCCCTGACCAACGACACCTTCCTGCGCGCCTGCCGGCGCCAGGCCACCGACTACACGCCGCTGTGGCTGATGCGCCAGGCGGGCCGCTACCTTCCCGAATACAAGGCCACGCGCGCCCGGGCCGGCAGCTTCATGGGCCTGGCCACCAACGTGGACTACGCCACCGAGGTCACGCTGCAGCCTCTGGAGCGCTTCCCGCTGGACGCGGCCATCCTGTTCTCCGACATCCTGACCGTGCCCGACGCCATGGGCCTGGGCCTGTCCTTTGCCGAAGGCGAAGGCCCGCGCTTTGCCAAGGTGGTGCGCGACGAGGCCGCCGTGGCCGAGCTGGCCGTGCCCGACATGGACAAGCTGCGCTATGTGTTCGACGCCGTGACCAGCATCCGCCGCGCGCTCGATGGCCGCGTGCCGCTGATCGGTTTCTCGGGCAGTCCCTGGACCCTGGCCTGCTACATGGTCGAGGGCAAGGGCAGCGACGACTACCGCCTGGTCAAGAGCCTGATGTATGCGCGCCCCGACCTGATGCACCGCATCCTGTCCGTCAACGCCGACAGCGTGGCCGCCTACCTCAACGCCCAGATCGATGCAGGCGCCCAGGCCGTGATGGTGTTCGACAGCTGGGGCGGCGTGCTGGCCGATGGCGCCTTCCAGGAATTCAGCCTGGCCTACACGAAGCGCGTGCTGGCCGGACTCAAGCGCACGGGCGTCGATGGGCAGGACGTGCCGCGCATCGTCTTCACCAAGGGCGGCGGCATCTGGCTGCCCGACATGAAGGACTTGGACTGCGAGGTGCTGGGCCTGGACTGGACGGCCAACCTGGCCCGCGCCCGCGCCATCGTCGGCGGCGAGGTGGGCGGACCCGGCAAGGCGCTGCAGGGCAACATCGACCCCAATGTGCTGTTCGCGCCGCCCGAGCGCGTGGCCGAGCAGGCGCGCGCCGTGCTCGACAGCTTCGGCGCCCCGCACACCGACAGGACCACCACGGGCCCCACGCACATCTTCAACCTGGGCCACGGCATCAGCCAGTTCACGCCGCCCGAGCATGTGGCCGCCCTGGTCGAGGCCGTCCACGGCCATTCGCGCGCCATGCGCCAGCGCTGAGCGCCCGCCCTGTTCCTCATCACACGCCGGGCCGGATGCCAGCGCAGCGCCGGCCCCCTGCCGTGACAGCCACCGGCCCGGCTGGGCCGCGCTGTCCACAGTCCGCGCGCCCGGCCGGCGCTTGCTGCACAAGATGGCCACAGACCATCTTATGCACAGAAAAATCTGAGCGAGGTCTTAGGACTCACAGTTGTCACCCGCGCCTGCACGCGGGCGACATATCGATATAAGCCGTTGTTTTTGAATATTTTTTTTGATAGCACCGTTTTCAGAATGCACCACTCGGAAAGGTCAGACAAATGGGGGGATGGCCATAGATCCGAATAATCCCCACAAAGTTATCCACAGAAATTGACGATATACCCAGAAA
The DNA here is from genome assembly GCF_043104185.1 of Delftia sp. WSY_22. Classification (NCBI taxonomy): domain Bacteria; kingdom Pseudomonadati; phylum Pseudomonadota; class Betaproteobacteria; order Burkholderiales; family Comamonadaceae; genus Delftia; species Delftia sp. WSY_22. Next base: position 85,959 of record NZ_JBICKN010000050.1, on the reverse strand, counting down.
CCCGTAGCCACCGCCCGGGATGTCTGGTGTAGAACGCCGCTTCCCACGCCTCGGACGCTGCCCAAGGCTTATGCTTGGCGGCTTTGTTGCCGCTGCTCGTGCCCTGCGGCGCCAGCGTTTTCAGGCCCCGGTTTCTTCCCATGCCCCTTCCCGCCCATACCGTCCATGTCGCCGTCCAGACGCCGGCGCACAGCGCCGTGGGTGATCTGCTGAGCTACACCTGCGAGCAGCCGCTGGAGCCGGGCACCCTGGTGCGCGTGCCGCTGGGACGCCGGGAACTGCTGGGCGTGGTCTGGGACGCGCCGGCCCAGCCGCCCGCCATGCCCGAAGGCGTGGAGCTGCGCGCCATCTGCGCCGTGCTGGAGGGCATCGCGCCGCTGCCGGCGGCCTGGCGGCGGCTGGTGGCCTTCGCCGCCTACTACTACCAGCGCAGCGTGGGCGAGATCGCCGTGACGGCCCTGCCGCCGCAGCTGCGCGACATGACGGCCGAGCAACTGGCGCGCCGGCTCAGGCCGCCCAGGACCGCATCCAAGAAAGCGTCCAAGGCCGCACAGGCGATGCAGGCAGTGCAGGTAGTGCAGCCCCCCGCGGCTGCGACTGCAGCGGCGGCGGCAGACATTCCCCCCATCGTGCTCAGCGCAGAGCAGGCCGATGTGTTCGCGCAGGTGGCCGCCCACCCCGGCCCCTTCCTGCTCTACGGCAGCACGGGCAGCGGCAAGACCGAGGTCTACCTGAGGACCACCCAGGCCGCGCTGGATGCCGACCCCGGCGCCCAGGTGCTGGTGATGGTGCCCGAGATCAACCTCACGCCCCAGCTGGAGCAGCGCTTCCTGGCGCGCTTTGCGCCGCAGTACGGCGCGGCCTGCGTGGTCAGCATGCACAGCGGCATGACCAACCCGCAGCGGCTCAAGAGCTGGCTGGCGGCACACACGGGCACGGCGCGCATCGTGCTGGGCACGCGCATGTCGGTGTTCGCCAGCCTGCCGGGGCTGTCGCTGATCGTGGTGGACGAGGAGCACGACGCCAGCTACAAGCAGCAGGAAGGCGCGCGCTACTCGGCGCGCGACCTGGCCATCTGGCGCGGGCGCGATACCGGCGCCAAGGTCATCCTGGGCAGCGCCACGCCCTCGCTGGAGAGCTGGTACGCCAGCCGCCCGCCCAATGCCGACGAGCCGCAGGGCGGCCGCTACCTGCGCCTGCACATGCCCAGCCGCATCGGTGCGGCCGCCCTGCCGCGCGTGCGCCTGGTGGACATGGGCCAGCAGCCGCGCAAGGCCGTGTTCTCGCCGCCGCTGATCGATGCCATCACCGAGCGTGTGCAGCGCGGCGAGCAAAGCCTGGTGCTGCTCAACCGCCGCGGCTTCGCGCCCGTGCTGTTCTGCGCCGACTGCGGCTGGAAAAGCGACTGCCCGCACTGCAGCGCCCACCAGGTCTTCCACAAGGCCGACCGCACCCTGCGCTGCCACCACTGCGGCTACACCCAGCGCGTGCCCATGGCCTGCCCCGGCTGCGGCAATCCCGACATCCTGCCGCTGGGCAAGGGCACGGAGCAGCTGGAGGAAGAACTGGCCCGCCTGCTGCGCAACGTGCAGCGTCCCGACCGCGAGCCCGCCCGCGTGGCGCGCATCGACGCCGACACCACGCGCGCCAAGGGCGCGCTGGAGGAGCAGCTGGCCCAGGTGCATGCCGGCGACATCGATGTGCTGGTCGGCACCCAGATGGTGGCCAAGGGCCATGACTTCCGGCGTATCACCCTGGTGGCCGCCGTCCAGCCCGACAGCGCGCTGTTTTCCAGCGACTACCGCGCGCCCGAACGCCTGTTCAGCCTGCTGATGCAGGCGGCCGGCCGCGCAGGGCGCGACGCGCACTACGTGGCCGCCCAGGGCAGCCATCCGGAGATGTGGATACAGACGCACGACCCGTCCCATCCCGTCTACACCGCGCTGCGCTCGCACGACTACCCTGCCTTTGCGGCGCGCCAGCTGCGCGAGCGGCGCGATGCGGGCATGCCGCCGTTTGCCTTCCAGGCCATCGTGCGGGCCGATGCGCGCAGCCAGGAGGCCGCCCAGGCCTTTCTGGCCGCCGCCGCCCAAGCCGCGCGCCAGGCCGGCCTGCCCCATGTGGACGATGTGTTTCTCTACCCGCCCATTCCCATGTCCGTCCAGCGCGTGGCCAATGTGGAGCGGGCGCAGATGCTGATCGAGTCGGCCCAGCGGCCCGCCCTGCTGCGCTTTCTCTGGGCCTGGCAGGCGCATCTGCACTGGATCAGGGCACAGCCCGAGCACCGCGCCCTGGTGCGCTGGCTGGTGGACGTGGACCCGCTGGCCATCTGAACGTGGCACAGCCTCTGGAACGGCCCCAAAAAACCTCAAGCCTTTCAGGCCTTTGGTGCAATCCCACAAAGCGTTCACCGCTCCTTTTTCGGAAGCGCTTTTAGCGCATCCGCCGCACGGCTCCCATCGGGATTTGCGCTGATGCAGGCGGGGCATGTTTATTGCATCGTGCCGCATTCAGCCCACAAGGCTGGATCATTCAATGCCTTTCCAGGAGCGATACATGCCGTTCACCCCCTTCCGTATGACCTTGATGGCCGTCGCGCTTGCGCTGGCAGGCTGCGCGTCCCAGCCCGGCGCCAGCCAGGCCCCCGCAGCCGCAGCGCCCGCCGCGGCGACCGCCCCTGCACCCGCTCCCGCCGCACAGGCCGGCAAGCCCAACGTGGTCGTCCTGGCCACGGGCGGCACCATTGCCGGCGCGGGCGCCAGCGCCGTCAACAGCGCCACCTACACGGCCGCCAAGGTCCCCGTGGACAAGCTGCTGGCCGGCCTGCCCGAGCTGAGCAACATCGCCAACGTCTCTGGCGAACAGGTCTTCCAGATCGCCTCCGAAAGCTTCACCAACAAGGAACTGCTGACGCTGGCACGCCGCGTCAACGAGCTGGCCAAGCAGCCCGGCGTGGACGGCATCGTCGTCACCCACGGCACGGACACGCTGGAGGAGACCGGCTACTTCCTGAACCTGGTGGTGCCCACCGACAAGCCCATCGTCATGGTCGGCTCCATGCGCCCCGGCACGGCCATCTCGGCCGACGGCGCGCTGAACCTGCTGGGCGCCGTGGCCACGGCCGCCTCCAAGGACTCGGCGGGCAAGGGCGTGCTGGTCAGCATGAACGACAACATCGACTCCGCGCGCGATGTGGCCAAGCTCACCAACATCAAGACCAATGCCTTCTCCAGCCAGTGGGGCCCGCTGGGCATGGTGGTCGAGGGCAAGACCTACTGGTTCCGCGCCCCCGTCAAGCGCCACACCAGGGGCAGCGAGTTCAACATCGAGCAGATCACCGACCTGCCCGCCGTGGACATCGTCTACGGCTACGGCAACGTGCCGGCCACGGCCATCGACGCGCTGGGCAAGGCCGGCGTCAAGGCCATCGTGCACGCCGGCACGGGCAACGGCTCGGTGGCCGACCGCATCGTGCCCAAGCTCAATGAACTGCGCCAAAAGGGCGTGATCGTGGTGCGCAGCTCGCGCGTGCCGGCCGGCTTCGTGCTGCGCAACGCCGAGCAGCCCGACGACAAGTACGACTGGGTCGTCGCCCATGACCTGAACCCGCAGAAGGCCCGCCTGCTGGCCGCCGTGGCCCTGACCAAGACGCAGGACACGAAGCAGCTGCAGCGCATCTTCTGGGAGTACTGATAGCACCCCCTGAGGCGCTGGCGCGCCTTCCCCCTCTCTACCCGCTTCGCGGGGGAGGGGGACGACACCCTCGGTGCGGGGCGGCCCTTCCTCGGTGTCTCTCGCCTTGGGGTGCGTCGGTTTTTTTGCGTTGCGCCCTGAAAGCCCGGTCATTTTTGGCCGGGCTTTTTCTATTGCCGCTTGCTAGTTCGATGTGAACAGCGGGGTGAGGGGGCCTTGGGCGATGTGGCAGTGCGCTTGTTCCAGGGCCTGGGCGAAGGCGTCGGAGCGCAGGTAGGCGTATTCGACGGCGCGCTGGGCGCCTATGGCGTCGCCCTGGACGGGGGCGGTGGCGGGGTGGCACATCATGAGGCTGCCGGGCTGCAGCTGGGCCAGCCATTGGGCCATGTGGCGGCCATAGCCTTCGGGCGTGGGCTGGTCGAAGGCGTAGACGCCGCCGAAGCCGTGGTTGAGCGGCACGCCCTGGCGGCGCAGGCGGCGGGTGGTGGTCCAGCCGCCCAGCAGGGCGATGATGGCGGCCTTGGGGTCGCGCCAGAGCTGGCCGGCGGGAGCGGTGGAGCGGACCCAGGGCAGGTCGTCGGCGTTGTCGCCATAGCGCTGGCGCAGTTCCTGCACCAGCGCGGCGCGCACGCCGGGGAGCTGGTGCACGTGCTGGTGGCCGTCGATGAAGTCGGGGGCCATGCCCAGCGCGTCCTCGAAGGCGTCGAGCTGGCGGCGCCAGGCGTCGCGCATGGCGGCGCCGCCGAGTGCACCGGCATAGGCGCGCGCGATCACGGCACCGATGCCGGCGGCAGGCTGCAGGCCGTGGCCCTCGGTCAGGTTGAAGTGCAGGCCCAGCGACAGGCGCGGGCGCAGCGCGGGCAGGCGCCTGGCCGCCTGCCTCCAGTGCGGCGAGGTGGTCATGCAGCTGGTGGCCGACAGCCGGCCCTGCAGCGTGAGCTGCTCCACGGCCTCGTCGACCAGGGGGTGCAGCGCATAGTCGTCGGCGCACAGGACGACGGTTCTGGCCGGGGACTTCTCCCCGTTTATGGCAGGCATGGTGTTCATGGGGATTCCTTGCGTCCGGGGGCCGCAAAGGCCCAGAACTTGGCCAGGACGAAGGTGCCCACCGCCACCAGCACCAGCACCAGGGCCAGGCTCCAGAAATAGTGCCAGTGCAGCCAGTGCAGGGCCGCCCAGTACAGCAGCTCGTTGGCCACGAAGGAGACGCAGGCCACGGCGAAGTATTTGGCCACCACGGCCCGGCCACGCGCCTGGGTCTGCACGAAGGTGAACAGCGCATGGCCGTTGTAGCTGACCACGAAGGCCACGAGAAAGGCCAGCACATTCGCATGCAGCGGCGCCATGCCCGCCAGCTGCACCAGCAGGGCGACCACGGCCAGGTGCGTGGCGGCCGCGCAGCCGCCCACCAGCACGAACTGCAGCGCCTGCGGCAGGCGGCGCAGCTGCGCGATCACATCGTGCATGGCTACTCCCGCGGCGCCAGCGGGCTGCGGTCCTCGTCGCGCGCCAGCAGATAGGTGGGACGGCGCTTGACCTCGTCATAGATCCGGCCGATGTACTCGCCCAGGATGCCGATGGACATCAGCTGCACGCCCGAGAACAGCATGATGCTGGCCGCCAGCGTAGGCCAGCCGTCCAGCGGGTTGCCGAAGATCAGCGTCTCCATGGTGATCCACAGCCCGTAGAGCAGGGCCGCCAGCGAGATCATCCCGCCCACGATGCTCCACACGCGCAGCGGCAAGGTGGTGAACGAGGTCAGCCCCAGCAGGGCCAGCGAGCCCAGGCGCCGGAAATTGAAGCTGGACGCCCCGGCCGTGCGGTCGGCCGGCACGAACGGCAGTGCCGCCGCCTTGAAGCCCACCCAGGCGTACAGGCCCTTCATGAACCGGTGGCTCTCGGGCAGTGCCTTGAGCGCGTCGGCCACGCAGCGGTCCAGCCAGCGGAAGTCGCCGGCATTGGGCGGGATCTTCACCAGGTTGCCGGCATTCATGAGCCGGTAGAACAGGTTGGTGCCCACGCGCTTGGCGCCGCTTTCGGCGCCCCGGTCGGCGATCACGCCATAGACCATGTCGTAGCCGGACTGCCACAGCTCGCACATCTGGGGCAGCATCTGCAGCGGATGCTGGAAGTCGGCGTCGATCAGCACCACGGCATTGCCGCGCGCATGGTCTATGCCGGCCGACAGGGCCGCCTCCTTGCCGAAGTTGCGAGACAGCGCCAGGTAGCGCACGGGCAGCTCCTGCGCCATGCGCAGCGCGATCTCGTGCGTGGCGTCGCGGCTGCCATCGTTGACGACGATCAGCTCGTAGTCGGGCGTCAGCGTGCGCACGGTCGCGTCCAGGGCGCGCAGGAACGCCTCCAGGTTGCCCTCTTCATTGTGGGCCGGCACCACGCAGCTCAGCCGCAGCGGCGCGCGCGGCAGCATTCCCTTGGGAGCGGCCGGAGCAATGTCAGCATGCAATTCGGTCATAGGCCAGCATTGTCAGCGGGCTGGCTGCCCGCGCGCGGCAACACATCAAAAACCGCATACGCATAAGGTGTGGGCACAGGAAAACGCCAGCCCGAGCGTTGCAGCGTGAGCACACGCGGCTCCTGCGGCAGGCCCAGCTTCGCCAGCCAGGCCTGCGCCTGCCGCTCGCAATCGCGCGATTTCGCGGTCGGCCCGGGCTCGCCGGCCACGGGGCCGCGCGGGCACAGCAGCAGGCCGGGCTGGCGGCGCCAGTCCGGCAGCGCCAGCACACGCGCATATTCGCTGTCGGGCAGGCCGGGGATGGTGCGCAGATGCGGCTGTGCATAGAAGGAGAGCATGGCGTTTTCCGCCCAGTCGCCGCCCACCCACTGCAGCGGCTGCTCCGGGTGGCGCTGGTTCCAGGACAGCACGATGGCCTGGGCCGCATCGGCCGCGGGCCGGTAGTAGTCGGAACTGCTCTTGCGCGCATTGCCCCAACCCGCGGCCACGCCAATCACCAGCACCACGGCCAGGCTCGGCCACCAGGCGCGGCGCAGCGCGGCCAGGGCGGCCTGCGTCGCGGCAGGCGCCTCGGCGTCCAGGTTGCGCAGCCACAGCAGCACGAAGGCATAGCCGATGGGAATGGCCCAGGGCGTGGACAGCTCCACCACGCCGGTGGCGCCAAAGCCCAGCGTCGTCAGCCAGGGCATGAGGGCCAGCCAGAACAAGGTGTCGCCCCGCCCCTGCCAGGCCCAGCTGCGGCGCAGAAAGCGCGCGCTCCAGCGCAGCCAGCCACCGCCTTGCTGGCGGGCCTGCATGAAGCCATACACCAGGCACACGGCCAGCCAGGCCGGCAGCCAGTAGAAGATGGGCGCCAGCGCAAAGCGCAGCACATAGCCCCACACCACCTGCCCGCCGCCCTGGTCCATGGCATAGCCCAGCGTCACCCACTGGTGGTGGGCAATCCAGGCCACATGCGGCGCCAGCGCCAGGCCAAAGGCTGCCAGCGCCACATAGGGCCTGGGAGTGAGCAGCCACTGGCGACCTTCGCGCACCAGGAGGATGGGCAGCAGAAAACCGGCCAGGAACACGCCGCTGTAGTACTTGCTGAGCATGCAGGCGGCCGAGACCACGCCCAGGGCCACGCTGAAGGCCAGGCCCCGCACACCCTTTTCCTGCCAGCTGGCCAGCAGCAGGGCCGCCGCCCAGGGCCACAGGGACAGCAGCTGGCTGTTGGCGTTGAACTTGCCGGCCAGCGTCGTATACGGGAAGCACCACAGCAGCAGCAGCGCCCCCAGCGGCGCCAGGCGCGCCAGCCCCAGGCGCCGGCCCAGCACATAGACACCCCACAGGCCCACGCCCACATTGGCATAGGACAGCAGGCGGTAGAAGGCGTCGTTCTGCGGAAACACCATGAACCACAGGCCGACCACCCAGGCGAAGAACGGCGGGTGCTTGTGCGTGCCCAGCTGCAGCGGCTGGGACCAGGCATAGTTCTCCAGCATGTCGTGGTAGCCGTCCAGGTTGCCATTGGCCAGCCAGGACACCAGGGCCCAGAGCAGGCAGGCCAGCGTCACCATCCAGAGCAGGCCCGCGCCCGTGGGGGCGCCGGCCGGGGCAGAGGGGGAGGGTTTCATGCAATCCCGTCGAGGTGGTGAAAAAACATGGGCGCGATTGTAGAGAGCGCCAGCCTGCCGACAGGCCTGGACTGTCCGGGCCTGCCAGGCCTGCCGCTCGGACCTGCTCAGGTCATCAACGCCACGGCGCCCGAGAAGCTCAGGAAGGCCAGCACCGTGGACACCAGGATGATGCGGGCCACCCGCCCGCCATGCGCACCGAAGCGCTCGGTCAGCAGCGAGACATTGCTGGCGCTGGGCAGTGCGGCCAGCAGCACCAGGGCCACGAAGGCCTCCTCACCCAGCGGCAGGCCCAGCGCCATGGCCGCGCGGGCCACGGCCCAGACCAGCAACGGATGGACCAGCAGCTTGGCCAGCGCGATGGGCACGTAGTCGCGCGCGGCCACGCGCTCATGGCTGTTCATCTGCGAGCGCGCCAGCACGGCGCCTATGGTGAACAGCGCCACGGGCGAGGCCGCGCCCGCCAGCATGGCCACGGTGCGGTCGATGGGGCCTGGCAGCGTCCAGCCCGCCGCCGACGCCACTGCGCCCAGCACGATGGACCAGGGCATGGGGTTGGAGGCCATGCCCGCCAGCGCGCGGCGCAATGCCACCGTCACACCGTGCCCGCCCGGCATTCCAAGGCGCGACAGCGCAATGCACAGCGAGGTGGTCACCACCATGTCGATGGCCATGGTGACGATGACCGGGCCCGCCGCACGCTCACCCAGCAGCGCCACCAGCATGGGCACGCCCATGAAGCCGGTATTGGGGAAGGCGGCCACCAGCGCGCCGAAGGCCGCATCGTTCCAGCCCACGCGCCGCAGCGTGAGCGCCACGGTGGCGCCCACCATCAGCAGCGCGCACAGCAGGTAGACCACGGAGACGCCCACATCCAGCAGTTGCGCGATCGGCGTCTGCGCGCCAAAGCGAAACAGCATGCAGGGCAGCGCGAAATACAGCACGAAGGCGTTGAGCCCCGGTATCGCCGCCTGCGGCAGCACGCCACGCCAGGTGGCTGCGAAGCCGCAGGCCACGAGAGCGAAGAAGGGGAAGGTGATCAGCAGGACGGACAGCACGCGGCGATTCTGGCAGCAAGCCGGCGCGTACGCTGCGCGCCCGTGGCGCACCGGTGACGGCGGGCGAAAAAAACCTGCCGGAATCCGTCTCCGGCAGGTCTGGCGGCAAGAGCGCGGGCGCTCTCAGAGTGCCAGGTCCTTTTCGATCTCCTGCACCTTGCGGCGGGCCAGCGCCAGGTTGGAGCGGCTCTTGTCCAGCACCAGGTAGAAGAACACGCCTTCATGGGCGGCCACGGGCCGGATGACGTGGTACTGGTGGGTCAGGGTGATCAGGATGTCGTCGATGGCATCGTCCAGCTTGAGCATGCGCATGGTCTTGAGCTTGGCGCGCACCACCTCCGTGTTGCCGGCGGCCGCCAGCTCCATGTCGAGGCCGGAGCCCGCGCTGCCCATCAGCATGCCGCTGGTGCTGTCCACCAGGGCTGCGCACAGGGCGCCATCGATGCCCAGCAGGCCGTTCAGAGAATCATGTATCGAAGCCATATGCCACCTCTTTCAAATAGCAAGGGCAGGCGATGCGATGGACTCATCGCGCCCGCTCCTCGGGGGAGAAAACTCTTGAATCGGATACGGGGGTCAGAGACGGGACAGATCGCCGGCCACTTCGCCCGCGGCCCACAGCGCACGTCCCAGCAGGGCGCTTTGATCGACCACCATGCACAGGATGGCCGGGTGGCTGCCGCCCACGGCCTGGAAAAGGACGGTACCCAGTTCGGTCTCGAAGGTCAGGCGGTGGCAGGACTTGTGGCCTATCTCGGCGGCCACGGCCTTTGCCATGGCCATCAGCGAGCCCGCCATGGCAGACAGGCGCTCCGTCGGCAGCTCGCTCTTGACCCGCAGGGCCGTGATCTCGAAACCATCGGGCGTGCACAGCAAGGCGATATGCACGCCCTCGAGAGGCGCCACCACGCGATTGAGTGCAACTTGGCCAGCTTCGATCACGGTGGAGGAAATCTGGGGATGCGTTGGTGTCTTCATGCCTGACTTTGCAAGGAAAGCAAGGAAACGAGCACCCCCAGCGCATCCAGCAACTGCTGCCGGTCACGGGGGTCCGCCTGGATGACAGGCACTATACCGCGACCTCGATCGGCCAAGGCGGTGCTGAACGCCTCCTGCTGTTGTTCGCTGGCGTCACGGCAACTGAGCAGCAGCACCTGGGGTTCGACCTCCAAGGTGGCGATCTCGGACAGGAGCTGCGCGGCATAGTCCGGCGCCGAGGCATCGCCCACATCCACCATCAGCAGCACGCCCACCGAAGCATTGAGCACCCAGCGGCGCACGAAGTCGAAGCGGTCCTGGCCCGGGCTGCCCACCAGCTGCAGCCGCATTCCCTCGCCCAGATCGATCTCGCCGAACTCCGCGCCCACGGTGGTGAACTCCTTGGAATGGGCGGCCCGGTCGAGATTGGGCACATCCGTTGCGGCCATCAGCGCTCCGCACAGGCTGCGCAGCGCCGTGGTCTTGCCGATGCCCATGGGGCCGATCAGGCTCACCCGCACCAGTCCCGCACCGGGCTGGTCGCTCATCCACATGCTCATGCCTGCCCTCCGCGGCGTATCCAGCCGGTCAGCCGCTGCACCCACTGGCGCGACAGGCCTGGCGCCACGGCAGTGGCAGCCCCGTGCGCCTGCGCGCGGTGGCCGCCCAGCGGCATTGGATCGTCCGCACGGGCCGGCCTCAGGCTGCAATCGAGCATGCCGCGCAGCCGGGGGTGGCGCAGCAGCTCGGCCACGGCGGCAGGCGCCATGCCGCTGTGCTCGCACAGTGTGGCCACATCCATCGGGCCACGGCACAGCATGGCCAGGGCCCGCAGGGATTCGGCACTGTTCCAGGGCGCGGGCAGCGCCACCCAGGCCTTGAGCCGGAATTGATAGCGGCAGCCCTCAGCCTGCTGCTGAAGGTCATCCAGGGCGCGCACCAGGGTCTGCGAGGACGCCACCTGCTGGCGCACCGTCCAGTCCATGAGAAAGACGGCGGCCCGGTCCAGCATGTCGATCAGGTCGGAGAGCGTGAAATCCAGATCCAGATAGGTGGCCAGGCGCTGGGGCGTGCGTTCCAGGTGCTGCCCCTGGGGCACACCGCCCACATAGACCACGCAAGGCAGCCATCCGGCCGCCTCGGGCACGGGCAGGCTGCCGTCCACCACCAGCACCTGGGCGCTGACCAGGGGCACCTGCCGCCAGCCGCGCAGCGACTTGCGGGACGCCACGGCAAACAATGTCTCAAAACGCTGCTTGAGCAGCGGCGACCACAGCTCGGCAGCCAGGCCAATCTCATCGGTAGTGCGAGCCAACTTTAACGCCTCCCCGGATAGCAGCGGGAAATGAACAGATCGAGGTCGCCTGGAGCAAATATAGGCGAGCGCTGATATTTTCGATAGTTTTCGCTCAACGATCACACCCATCAATGTGAACTTTTCTATCGGTGGCTGTACAGCCACAGACAGCTCCCCGCGGGTCGCGAGATTTGTCGCCGAATTCCAAGGGTGCTTACACCTGCCCGGACGGCCCCGACCCCCGAAGCGGTATGCTCCCGCTTCCCTCACTTTCACGCCTTTCCCCGCGCAACGCACCCATGTCCGCAGGACTCAATCTGGCCCAGCTCCAGGCCGTCCACTACACCGAAGGCCCCTGCCTGGTCCTGGCCGGCGCGGGCTCGGGCAAGACACGCGTGATCACGCACAAGATCGGACGCCTGATCGAGACGGGCATGGCGCCACGGCGCATCGCAGCCATCACCTTCACCAACAAGGCAGCGGCCGAAATGCGCGAGCGCGCAGCCGGCCTCATCGGCCGACAGGCCAAGGATGTGCTGGTCTGCACCTTCCACGCCCTGGGCGTGCGCATGGTGCGCGAGGACGGCCATGTGCTGGGCCTCAAGCCCCAGTTCAGCATCCTGGATGCCGACGACGTGACGGGCATCCTCAAGGACTGCTCGGGCGGCACCACCGACCTGGCCACGGCGCGCCAGTGGCAATGGACCATCAGCAACTGGAAGAACGCCGGCTGGGACAGCCGCAAGGCCCTGGCCATGGCCCAGGACGACAACGAACGCAGCACGGCGCTGATCATGCAGCGCTACGAAGAGCGCCTGACCGCCTACCAGAGCGTGGACTTCGACGACCTGATCGGCATGCCCATGCGCCTGCTCAAGAACCACGCCGAGGTGCGCGAGAAATGGCAGCGCCTGCTGGGCCATGTGCTGGTGGACGAATACCAGGACACCAACGCCACGCAGTACGAGCTGCTCAAGCTGCTGGTGGGCAGCCGGGCCCACTTCACGGCCGTGGGCGACGACGACCAGAGCATCTACGGCTGGCGCGGCGCCACGCTGGACAACCTCAAGAAGCTGCCGGTGGAGTTCCCGCAGCTCAAGGTGATCAAGCTGGAGCAGAACTACCGCTCCACCTCGGCCATCCTGCGTGCGGCCAACAACGTGATCCAGCCCAACCCCAAGCTCTATCCGAAGACGCTGTTCTCGGAGCTGGGCGAAGGCGAGCCCGTGCGCATCGTGGACTGCGACACCGAGGAGCACGAGGCCGAGCGCGCCGTGGCCCGCATCCAGAGCCTGCGCGCGGCCAGCAACCCGCCGCCGGACTGGAAGGATTTCGCCATCCTCTACCGCGCCAACCACCAGGCCAAGCCCTTCGAGAAGGCCTTGCGCAAGGCCAACATTCCCTACAAGGTCTCGGGCGGCACCAGCTTCTTCGACCGCGCCGAGATCAAGGACCTGTGCGCCTGGTTCCGGCTGTGGATCAACAACGACGACGACCCCGCCTTCCTGCGCGCCATCGGCACGCCCAAGCGCGGCATAGGCCACACCACGCTGGGCAAGCTGGGCGAGTTTTCCTCGCAGCACAAGCTCAGCATGTTCGGCGCCCTGTTCGCGCACATGCTGGAAGCGGCCCTGCCCAAGAAGGCGCATGACAGCCTGCTGGAGTTCGGCCGCTACATCAACGACCTCGAATACCGCGCCCGCCACACGCTGGGCGCCGAGCAGTCGCGCGGCTTCATGCTCGACTGGCTCAAGGAGATCGGCTACGAGCAGTACCTCTACGACAGCGAGGACAGCGAATCGGTGGCCGCCGCGCGATGGAGCAACGTGCTGGAGTTCTGCGACTGGATGGCCCAGCGCGCCGGCGGCCAGATCGAGGATGCGGCGGGAACGACCACGCACACCGAGGTCAAGAGCCTGCTGGAGGTGGCGCGCAACATCGCCCTGCTGTCCACCATCAGCGAGCGCGAGAAGGAGCAGGACATGGTCATCCTGTCCACGCTGCACGCCTCCAAGGGCCTGGAGTGGCCGCATGTGATGCTGGTCGGCGTGACCGAGGGCATGCTGCCCTTCAAGCTCGACGACGACGATGGCCGCCAGCAAAAGGTCAGCGACGAGACGGCCCAGCGCCTGCAGGAAGAGCGCCGCCTCATGTACGTGGGCATCACGCGCGCCCGGCGATCGCTGGCCGTGAGCTGGACCAAGCGCCGCAAGAAGGGCCGCGAGATGGTCTCCACCCTGCCCAGCCGCTTCATCAAGGAAATGGGCCTGGACGCCGCCACCTCGCGCGAAGACCCGCGCGAGAAGCTGCGCCAGCTGCGCGCCGAGTTCGCGCTCAAGGCACAGCAGTCCACGCCCGCCGACTCCTGATTCCCCGAAAGACACCGCATGCGTTTTTACCGCCCCGTTCTCAGCCTGGCGCTGGTGGCCGTGACCGCCGCCTGCTCCAGCACCGCCTTGCAGCCCACTGCCCAGGCCACCCCACAGTCCACCGCCCAGGCCAAGGCCGCACCCAAGGCCGCCCGCACAGCCTCCGCACAGCCCCCTCTCTCATGCCCCGAGGGCGAGGAAATGAAGGACAGCCAGCTGCAGGGCGAATGGACCGGCACGGTCGAAGGCCAGGCCCAGCCCGTGCGCCTGCAGCTGGGGCCGCACCCCCAGTGGAAGGGCAACGTCAAGGGCACGATCGCGCGCGGCGCAGACACCCGGCCCATGGTCGGCGACGTGGCCGATGACCACATCACGCTGGAAGAAAGCGCCGACGGCAAGCGCATCACCGCCACCTGGCTGGGCGATGTCGTCGAAGGCAGCTGCGCCCGCGAGATCCGCGGCAACTACCTCGAAGGCGAGGATGCCGCGCCCCGGCCCTTCGTGCTGCGCAAGCTCACGCCCTGACCGGCCCCCGAGCCTGCACACGAGCCCCCTGCTGCCTCTTCACTCATTACCCCTTACTCTTCGCTCCTTCCATCACCGGACCCCTGCCATGACGAATCCTCCACACCTGGATCGCCGCAAGCGCCCAAGCCGCACGCCGACACCCCTGCAGTGGGCCCTGGCCATGGGCCTGGGCGCCACGCCCTGGCTCGGCGCCCAGGCGCAGGCAGCGCCCCGCCCCCTGTCCGAGGACGCCTGGCGCCAGTGCGCCGCCACCACGGACAACCAGTCTCGCCTGGCCTGCTTCGACACCTGGGCACAGCAGCAGCAACCGCTGACCGCGCCGCCGGCCACCGGCTGGAGTGCTCCGGCCGCCAGCGCCGCAGCCGATCCTGGCGCCCTGCCCACGCCCGCCCCCGTGGTGACGGCCGACAGCGGCCAGGGCCTGGCGCTGCCCACCACCCCCACCAACGGCGGCTGCCGCGACCCGCGCTACAGCGAGCTGTCGCGCTACTTCGAGCTGGAACCGGGCAGCGACTGCGGCACCTTCAGCTTCCGCGGCTACCGGCCCATGTCCGTATCCGTGGTGACGGCCGACCATGTCAACCGGCAGCCCACCACGCCCGGCAAGGACCCTGCGCAATCGCAGCCCTACAAGACCGAGGAAATGCGCGTGCAGCTGTCCGTGCGCACCAAGGTCGCCCAGGGCCTGCTGACCGGCAGCACCTCGGCGGGCAAGGACTCGCTGTGGGTCGGCTACACCCAGCAGTCGTACTGGCAGCTGTTCAGCCCCGCCATCTCGCGGCCCTTCCGCAACACGGACCACGAGCCCGAGATCTTCTACGTCTACCCCACCGATGCCCGGCTGCCCTTCGGCTGGCGCTGGCGCTACAGCGGCGTGGGACTGGTGCACCAGTCCAACGGCCAGAGCGATCCGCTGTCGCGCAGCTGGAACCGCTGGTATCTGATGACCGGCTTCGAGCTGGACAACCGCTGGCAGCTGCACGCCAAGGCCTGGCAGCGCATCCGCGAAAGCGCCGAGCACGACGACAACCCGCGCATCCAGGACTACATAGGCCGGGGCGAGGTGAAACTGGGCTGGAACGTCAATGCACAGAACTATCTGGGCTTCACTGCGCGCGGCTCGCTGGGCCAGGGCCGCGGCTCCGGCCGCGTCGAATGGCTGCGCACCCTAGGCGAAGGATGGAACGGTGGCAAGAGCAATTTGCGCCTGCATGTCCAGCTTTTCAGCGGATACGGTGACAGCCTGATCGATTACAACTACAAGCGCACCGTGCTCAGCGTGGGCTTCAGCCTTCTGGACTTCTAGAAGGCCGGCCCTCGCGGGCACGCTTTGCCGCTTGCCCTTCGCGGGGAAGCCCCGCCCCGCTGGCTGCATTGCCAGCGGCCGGGGCCATGCGTCAGAATGCGCCGATGCCCCGGGCCTTTGCAGGCAGGCCCGGAACCCGCCCCAGAACGAACCGCGGAGGTCCGCCATGGATTTGCAATACCAGCTCAAGGCCGGCAGCTACTGCCTGTACGACATGCGCGAGACGCCCAGTGCCATCACGGGCGAGCGCCGCTGCCGGCTCAGGACCGAGCTGGTGGCCATTGCCTTCGACCTGGTCACGGGCCAGGTCCATGAGCATGGCTCGCCCACGCGCATCCATGCCTGGGCGCTGTGCATGCGCCGGCGCCTGCGCGCGGCCGGCGACTGGGACCAGGCCGACAGCATCGTCGTGGTCTCGGGCCCCCTGCCGGTGGACGAGATCAACAAATGCCTGGGCATACGCGGCTATTGCCGCCGCATGTTCCAGCGCCTGGCCAGCCTGCCGCACGGCAAGCTGCAGCCCCACGCGCATGCGCACGCTCATGGTGCCCACGGCGCCTACGGAGCTTACGGCGCCCATGCAGGCCGGCACCAGAGCCATCAGGGCCAGCAGCGGCGGGCTGCCTGAAGGCCCGCGCGCCTGCCCGGCGCGGCCTCACTCGGGACTCAGGTCCTGCTCCTCATCTTCATCGCGCGGCTCGGCATGCTTGACGATGGTCACCGGCAGCCGGCTGTTGCGCGCCACCTCGCGCGAGACCGAGCCGATCAGCACGCGCCGCAGGCCGCCCTGGCCCAGCGCGCCGATGATGATCTGCTCGCAGCCCGTGCTCTCGGCAATGTCGGCCAGCGCGGCGGCGGGCTCGCCCAGGCCGATCTCCACCTCGTAGGAAATGCCGGCCGCCCGCACCAGGGCCACGGCCGGCGCCACCAGGTGCATGCCGGCGTCCACGCTGGCGGCGGCGATCATGTCCGAGTCCTGCGTGGCCAGCTCGAACAGCGAGGCCTCCTGCTGCACATGGGCCAGCACGAAATGCGCCTGAAGGCCCTGGCGCACCAGGGAGATGGCGTGGTGCACGGCATCCAGCGAGGGCTCGGACCCGTCGACGGCAATCATGATCTTCAGCATGCAGACCTCCTTTTTTGTAGCTGGCGAATCGCAACCACCCCAGTGTAGACGCGGGCCGGCTAAGCCGGACGGGCTCCGGGGACAGTCGCGGCGCGTCCGACACGCGCATGCGGCCATCTGGGACAATGGAGGGCTATGCTGCAATTCGACCTGCTCAAGACCGATCCCTCCAGCCACGCGCGCCGCGGCCAGCTCACGCTCAACCACGGCGTGGTGCAGACACCCATCTTCATGCCCGTGGGCACCTATGGCACCGTCAAGGGCGTGATGCCGCGCAGCCTGCAGGAGATGGGCGCGCAGATCATCCTGGGCAACACCTTCCACCTGTGGATGCGCCCGGGGCTGGACATCATGCAGAGCTTCGGCGGCCTGCACGGCTTCGAGAAGTGGGACAAGCCCATCCTCACCGACTCGGGGGGCTTTCAGGTCTGGAGCCTGGGCGCCATGCGCAAGATCACCGAGGAAGGCGTGCACTTCGCCAGCCCCGTCAATGGCGACAAGCTGTTCATGTCGCCCGAAGTCAGCATGCAGATCCAGACGATCCTGAACTCGGACATCGTCATGCAGCTGGACGAATGCACGCCCTACGAGACCAACGGCCACAAGACCACCGAGGCCGAGGCACGCAAGAGCATGGAGATGAGCCGCCGCTGGGCCAAGCGCTCCAGCGACGAATTCCAGCGCCTGGGCAACCCCAATGCGCTGTTCGGCATCGTGCAGGGCGGCATGTACGAGAACCTGCGCGAGGAATCGCTGCAGGCCCTGGTCGAGATGGACTTCCCCGGCTACGCCGTGGGCGGCGTCTCGGTGGGCGAGCCCAAGGACGAGATGCTGGCCATCATGGCCCACACGCCCCACCGCCTGCCGGCCCACAAGCCGCGCTACCTGATGGGCGTGGGCACGCCCGAGGACCTGGTGCAGGGCGTGGCCGACGGCGTGGACATGTTCGACTGCGTCATGCCCACGCGCAATGCGCGCAACGGCACCATCTTCACGCGCTATGGCGACCTGAAGATCCGCAATGCACGCCACAAGACCGACCACCAGCCGCTGGACCCCAGCTGCACCTGCCACGCCTGCGCCGGTGCCAGCGGCGTGAGCTGGGAGCAAGGCGGACGCGACGGCTTCTCGCGCGCCTACCTGCACCATCTGGACCGCTGCGGCGAGATGCTGGGCCCCATGCTCACCACCATCCACAACCTGCACTACTACCTGAACCTGATGCAGGAAGTGCGCAATGCGCTGGAGGCGGGCAACTTCACTGAAATGCGCGCACGCTTCAAGGCCGAGCGCGCCCGGGGCGTCTGACGCCCCGCAGCCGATCGTTCAGGTCACTCAGGTGGCCAGGGTCGCTCAGGTCGCCATATCCTTGAGCGACCAGGACACGCCGGTCTCGAAGCCGGCGCGCATCTCGTCGGCCACGCGCTCCAGCTCGTCCAGAAACAGGCGCATGGCTGCCGCCCTGGTGTAGCCGATGCGCTGGTACAGACAGCTTGGCAGCTGTGCTCCTGCATCGTGCAGGGGCCGCCAGAGCAGGCGGCCGGCCGCCACATCCTCGGCCACGTTGTCGGGCACCAGGAATCCCAGGGCCGTGCTGCCGGCCACCAGGCGCCGCACCATGGGCACGGAGCTGGTCTCCACCAGCGGCCGCTGCTGGTGCAGGGCTGCGCTGTCCATCTGCTCCAGCATGCTGCGCAGCTCCATGCCCGGCGCCATCAGGATCAGCGGATAGGCCACGCAATCGCGCAGGCGCAGCAGGCGCGGCTCGGTGGCCAGCGGATGGCCGGGGGCCATCACCGCGCCCAGCGGCTGGGGCCAGGCCCGCACCTCCTGCACGCCGGGCGGCGGCGGGCGGCGCAGGCAATAGGCCACATCGATCTCGCCCTGCGCCACGCCGCGCAGCAGTTCCTCGCCCGTGCCCGAACGCACGCTGAAGGTGATGCCCGGATAGCGCCCGTGCAGGCTGGCGATCACCAGCGGCAGCAGGTACTCGGCCGTGGCATGCGACACACCCACGCGCACATGGCCCCGGCGCAGGGCGCGCAGGTCCTCCACCTGGGCCAGCGCGTTGTCGAAGTCACGCTGGCTGCGCCGCACGGCCGCCAGCATCAGCTCCCCGGCCGTTGTCAGCTGCATGCCGCGCGGCAGGCGGTCGAACAGCGGCACGCCGACCTGGGCCTCCAGGTTGAGGATTTGCTGGTTCACGGCGGCCGCCGTCAGGTGCAGCGTGACGGCGGCCTTGCGCACCGAGCCACGGCGCGCCACCTCGTCAAAACAGCGAAAGGCCTGGGAGATTGCGGGCATGGCGCGGAGTGTAAATTTTTATCTGACACCTCATCCAAAACAAACAGCTATTCCTGACGCTTGCGACTGCCTACAGTGGCGCTCATTCCCCGCCCTCCTTTGAAAGCAGCCCATGGCAAGCACCGTAGACCAAGTCACCCAGCGCCGCCGCGGCGTCGGACTCATCGCCCACGACCCCGCCCTCTCGGCCGGCGGCTACACCCTGATCGCGCCGCAGACGGCCGACGGCCATGTCTACCTGGTGGACATCGAAGGCCGCGTGGCCCATGAATGGAAGCTGCCGGTGCGCGCGGGCCGGCACGCCGTGATCCTGCCCAACGGCAACCTGGGCTACAACGGCAACCACCCCCGCTCGCCCGATCGCTATGCGCCGTGGTCCATGTGGCACGGCGGCGATTTCTACGAGGTCACGCCGCAGGGCGAGATCGTCTGGCGCCACGAGGACCCGGACCACCACCATGACGCGCAATGGCTGCCCAACGGCCACCTGCTCTATGCCGCCTGCGCGCCCGTGCCCGAGGGCTTTGCCGAACGCGTGCCCGGCGGCACCGCGCACGGAGCCGGCGAGGTGATGTACGGCGACGTGATCCGCGAGGTGGACCGCAGCGGCCGCCTGGTCTGGGAGTGGAAGGCCTGGGAGCACCTAGAGCCCGAGGATTTCCCCATCCACCCGGGCTTTGGCCGATACCACTGGCCGCTGGTCAACGGGCTGGGCGTGAGGGCCGACGGCAGCGTGCTCATGAGCCTGCGCACCACCTCCGGCATCATCGCCGTGGACAAGGCCAGCGGCGCGGTGACGCTGCACATTCCGCCTTCCGTGGTCTCGCACCAGCATGCGCCCGTGGCGCTGGACAACGGCCACATCCTGGCCTTCGACAACGGCAACTTCCGCGAAGGCGCCCACGTGGCCTTCTCGCGCGTGGTGGAGATCGATCCTGCCGACCACCGCGTGGTCTGGAGCTACCAGGACGAGATGGTCAACGCCTTCTACACCGCCTTCATGGGCAATGCCCAGCGCCTGTGGAACGGCAACACCCACATCACCGAATCGGCCACGGGCCGGCTCTTCGAGGTCACGCCTGCGGGGGAAGTGGTCTGGGAATACATCCTGCCCTGGTTCGCCGAGTATCCCGATGCCGCAGCGCGCCGCACCGGCCCCGGCCGGCTCAACAGCGTGTTCCAGACCTGGCGCTACCACGCGGACCAGCTGCCCTGGCTGGGCGCTGCCGGGAGGCTGGCATGAGCCTCAACCGCAGGCAACTGGCGGCCTGGATGCTGGGCGCGCCCTGGCTTTCGCCGGCAGCCCGCGCCTCCACGGCTGGGGCCGACGCCTGGCCCAGCCAGCCGCTGACCGTGGTGGTGCCCTTTTCGCCAGGCGGCAGCGTGGACGTGGCCGCACGCCTGGTCATTCCGAGGCTGGCCGAGCGGCTGCACCAGCCCGTGGTCATAGAGAACACGGTGGGCGCCTCGGGCACCATCGCCACCCAGCGTGTCATCAAGGCCCGGCCCGACGGGCACACCGTGCTGTTTGGCGTGGCCAGCTGCGTGCTGATCGCGCCGCTGGTCTCGCCAGAACGCTTTCGCTATGACGGCCTCAGGGAGCTGCTGCCCGTGGCGCCCGTGGCCTCTTCGGCCTTCGTGCTGGCAGGCCGCCCCGACCTGCCGGCCGCCACGGCGGCCGAGCTGGTGCAGCTGTCACGCCAGCAACCGGGCCGGCTGACCGTGGGCACCGACGGCGTGGGCACCAGCCTGCACCTGACGGCCGAAATGCTCCAGCAGCAGGCCGGCCTGTCATGGACGCATGTGCCCTACAAATCCGGCCCGCAGGCGCTGACCGAGCTGGCGGGCGGGCAGATCGACCTGGCCGTGCTGCCCGTGGCCCTGGTCCAGTCCTTCGTGCGCGAGGGCAAGCTGCGCGGCCTGGGGGTGACATCGCGCCAGCGGGCCGCCACCTTGCCGCAGACACCCAGCCTGTCGGACACGGCGGTCTGGCAGGCGTTCGATGTCGAAGCCTGGCAAGGCCTGCTGCTGCCAGCCCGCACCGATGCCCGCATTGCAGAGCGCCTGGCCCGGGAGACCGCCGCCGTGCTGGCCGAGCCGGACCTGGTGCGCAAGCTGGCCGAGGCCGGCTTCAAGCCCATGGTCATGGAGCAAGCCCAGTTCACCGCCCACCTGCAAAGGGAGAGAAAGCTGCTGGAGGCCACCGTGCAGGCCGCCCGCCTGCAAGGCACAGGCTGACCCGGCCAGGCCCGGCCAGGCGCTGCTTGCGGTGCTACTGCAGGGCGCCGGGCGAGACAAACGAGAGGCCGGCCATCTGCACCAGGGTCCGGCCCCGGGTCAACGGGTAGGAGGGCGAAGGAGACAACGCGCGCGGCTGCAGCCGGAAAAAGGCCTTGCCGCCACAGCGCTGGCCCAGCATCTCGAACTCGGCGCCTTCCAGGCGGCAATCCACCTGCAGGCCCGGTGCGGGCTCATGGGCGATGCCAGACAGCTGCGACAGGCGCTGCAGCGCATCGGGCTCGGGCAGCACGGTGGTTTCGGCGCTGCCATCGACATGCTGGACATGCACGGGCCGGCCAGCCAGGACCTTGAGCGGATACACCAGTTCCAGGCCCGCCCGCCCGGCGCGCAGGCCCCGCTGCAGGCCGCCGTCGACATCCCCCTGGGCACGCGCCCAGCACGTGAAGCTCAGTCCGCGCGCCGAACCCACGATGCGCACGCGCCAGGCCAGGCTCAGCTCCTCGCAGTCCACCACCGTTTCGTAGAAGGCCTCGAAGCGGCCGGCCCGCTCGCGCAGGCTCAGTTCGCCCGCGCCATGCACACAGCGGTCACCCTGTCCGTCGCGCGCCACAAAGGCCATGGAGCGCAGGATGTCGACGCCGCCATAGCGGACATTGCGCAGGCCGCCGTCGGCCAGTTCGGTGCGGAGCGGGCCGGCCTGCAACTGGCGGGGGCCGGACTGCAGATGCCTATCCCAGCCTTGCGCAGACACCACGATGCCAGCGCCCTCGGGCCCGTTGCCGGCGATTTCAGCGAACCATTGGTTCATATTTGCACCCTTGTCCATTCCGAGCATGGATGCCGATGCTATGGACGATCGGTGCGCATGAATAACGATGTTTTCTGTCACTCGTCGTGAGCTGCACTCACAAGCGGTCAGGCATTCCGGCATCAGTCCGGGGAGCCGGTGCGCCGCTCAAGGCCTGCGGGGCCTGTTGCGGCTCCAGCACCGTGCAGTTGCGGCCCTGGGCCTTGCCTCGGTACAGCGCCGCATCGGCGCGCGCGATGGTGGCCTCCACCGATTCGCCCGTGCGGTACTGCGCCGCGCCCAGCGTGCAGGTGACGCGGGCGCCATCGCCCAGGGTGTGCGTCCACGGAGCCTCGGCAATGCGCAGGCGCAGGCGCTCCAGCAATTCGCCGGCCTGGGCAAGGCCGGTGTCCGGCAGCACCAGCAGGAATTCCTCGCCGCCATAGCGGCCCACGCCATCTGTACTGCGCAGCTGCGACTTCAGCAGCGCGCCGAAAGCGCGCAACACGCGATCGCCGCCTTCATGGCCAAAGCTGTCGTTGATGCGCTTGAAGTGATCTATGTCCAGCAACGCCACGCACAGCACCTCGCCACGCTCCTGGGCGGCGGTGCGCACTTCGTGCAGCCGCTCCATCACGCCGCGCCGATTGCTGACGCCGGTCAGGTCGTCATGGCGCAGCAAGGCCTCGATCTGCGCCAGCGCAGCGGCCAGCTTGTCATTGGCGATGCCCAGCCGGTACTGCATGCTGCGAAAGAAGGTCGCCTGCACGCTGCAGCGCACCACGGCCCCCAGCACCACGCCGAAGGCCAGCAGCTGGCCCGCAGCCGTGTCCGTGGTCATGCGCATCAGCGGACCCCGCCAGCAGATGATGGCGGCCACGGCAACGAGGGTGCCTATCCACGTCAGCCAGAAGCTGGTGCGGCTGCGTGCGAGAAAACCGTCGGCGCTGAAGGCGATCAGCATCACCATCGACTGGAACGCCAGCGCGGGTGCCGCCATGACCATGCCCAGCACGCCGATGATGGACACCAGCTGGTGCGTGAGGAACATGCCCGGATCGCGCAGCTTGTGGCACCAGTCGCTGGCATAGGCCCAGGTGATGAAGCCCATGCCGGCCGCCACCCACAGTCCATAGCCCAGCACCACGGGCCAGGGCGCGTAGCCGGCCCATGCATGGCCCAGGAACAGCAGCAGCGCATAGAGATGGCTGAGCAGCACGGAGATGTGCAGCTGCCAGGTGCGGCGTTTCCAGCGCTCCAGGTGCAGCGCCTCGTCCACCAGCGGTGACGCCGGCTTCGGCCCCCAAAGGAGGCGGTCGGGAAGATTCCGGGAAATGGAGGAAAGCACGGGCATGCAATGAAGCGCGGCGGGCCGGCGGCCCCGATGGGCGCCCATTGTGACCGCATCCGGGAAATCCCGAGGAGCGCGCTCCCCCGCAGGGGATGAACAGGCCCTATCGCAGGCTGTGCGTCTAGGACGCGCGCGGCGGCCGCACATCCTCGGCCACCACGATCTGGTTGCGCCCGCAGGCGCGGCCATGCAACAGGGCTGCCTCGGCCCGCTGCACCAGCCGCTCCGAGGTCTCGCCCGCCTGGAACTCCGCCACGGCCAGGGTCAGGGTCAGCGGGTCCTTGTCGGGATCGGGGATGGGCGTTTCGCTCCAGCGCTGCTGGCGCACACCCTCGCGCACGCGCTGCAGGGCCCAGACGGCCTGGACCGAGGCGGTATCGGGCATCACCAGCATGAAGGTGTCGTCGCGGTAGCGGCCTATGCCGTCCACGGTGCGCAGATGCGTGACCAGCAGGCCGCTGAGCATGAGCAGCACGCGGTCCTGCAGCGAGGGGCCCTTGTAGGCCTGGTGAACACCCACGCGCTCCACCCACGGGTCCAGCTCCAGCAGAACCACGCAAAACGGCTCGGGCTTGCGGGCATGGCGTTCGCGCAGGCCATCGACCACATCCATCAAACGCGCGTAATTGGCCACGCCGGTGAGTGTGTCGCGCCCCGTGGGCAATTGCAGCGAGCCCACGCGTTTTTGCAACTGCTGCACATCGTCGGCCAGTTGGCCGCAATAGCTCGACAGCTGCGCCAGCTCCTCGGTGTACTGGCGCTGCATGCGGCTCAGCGCCTGCCACAGCGCCAGCGCATGCACGGCCAGCGGCAGCAGCACGCTGGCCAGCCACAGGATGCGCACGGCGACCGGGCCCGGCGCCATCTGCGGCATGGGCCTGGCCACCACCACGGCGCAGAGCATGGCCAGCATGGCGCACAGCACCACCACCTGGCCCGTGGGCAGATGCAGCGCCTGCTCGCGCTCGCCATCCCAGGGCAGCCAGGCGACGGCCGCCAGCCACAGCAGGGCACAAGCCCAGGCCAGGGTCGGCTGCCATGCCGCCAGCAGCAAGGCCATCGTGGCCTGTATCCAGCCATGGCCGCGCAGCGTCCGGGTCAGCGGCAAGCCGGCTGCATGGCAGCGCCAGATCCAGGCCATGCCGGCCAATGCCGACAGCGCGGCGTAGGCCGCCCATGCTTTCCATGAAGAAGGGCCCGCCAGCACATGACCTGCCAGAAGGGCCGCCCCCACGGCCCAGGCCGCAAGGGGAAGGACATGGGCGGACCCGCCGGCCGGTGGGTGGGCGGGTTGCGCTGGCGTGTGTTGTGGGGGATACGGCAGCTGGCGTGACATGGCATCCTCGCTGAAGACATCTGCGCCCCGGCCGAGCGCGCAAGCCATGGTGTACCACAACCCCGTGCAGCTTCAAGGGGCTTGGAGCCCCTGACGGCCAGGCCGGCTCAGCCTGGCGCCGGCCCGGGCTCCTGCGCCCGGGGCAGCACCGCACCCGCCTTCCTGCCGTGGCCATCGGCCTGGGCGCCGCAGCTGTGGCAAAAGCGTACAAAGGCGCTCTTGCGGGTGTTGCAGCTGCCGCAGCGGTCGAACAGGCCGATGCCGCAGTGGGGACAGAAGTCGATGGCGCCGTCCTTCAGATCCACGGGGCGCTCGCAGCCCGGGCACACGCCCTTGGCCAGGCGGGCCAGGGCCACGTCGTAGCCCAGTTCCTGGCGCCGCTGCGTCTCCGGCAGCGATTCCTGCTGCTTTTGCCTTTCAAGATAGCGGTTCAGGCCCAGGATGGCCGCGCGCCCCAGCAGCACCGTCACCACGATACCGACCACATAGCGCACGTAGCCGCCGTAGTCGGGCAGGTACGGCACAAGTTCAACGAAGAAAGCGAACAGCGCAAAGAAGATGAATCCCCAGACGAAGGGCCACCAGGTGCTCTTGCGCTGTTTGGCGAACAGCCAGCCGGCCGCCAGCAGCAGCGGCAGGGTCAGCGCCAGGCGGTAGAGAAAGACACGCAGCTCGACGGCGCGCATCTCCGTGCGCCAGGATTCCATGGCACCGTCGCGCAGATCGTCCCATTGGCGGTTGGCCGCGTCCAGGCGCTGCCGCGCCCGCAGGCTCGTATCCTGCAGCCGCTCCACGGAGGCGCGGGCGGTGTTCTCTTCCTGCTTGATGGCATCCAGCGCCTGGGTGCGCGACAGCAGCTCGCTGTCCTGCTCGGGCCGGGCGGTGGCACGGCGCGTGGCCACCCAGTTGTCGAAGGTCTCGCGCGCCGAGCGGTAGCGCGACTGCGCGGCCTGGTACTTGAGCCGTGCGTTCTCCAGCGCCGTTTCCGCCTTGTCGTGGTCGGCATCGGCGGCCTTGATCTCGGCCTTCACGGACTCGGCCGCCTCGGGCGCGATGAAGTCCTCCACCGTGCGCGGCGACTCGACCTGGGGCAGGTCGCCCACCACCAGGCCGCCCAGGCCGATGAGGAAGGACGCGAACACCACCGCCACCAGCCACAGGCCTCGGCGGAACCATTTCTCGGGCAGACGCAGGGCCTTGCTCATGGGGAAACTCCTGTTTCAGTGGCCTGCGGCCGAGGAAGACCGCAGGCGGAGGAAGAGCCGGTCCGGCTCAGGGCAGCACGCGCACCGGACCCGCCAGCTGGCTGCGCTGCAGCCACTGCGTCACCGACTCCACGGTCACGGTCTCTATGCGGCTGGCATAGCGCTTGTCGTTGGGATGGTCGTCGAAGGCGATGTTGGCGGCCGTCACGCGCCCGCCCAGCCGCGACAGCGCGCGGATGACAAGCACGCCCGGCTCGTAGCCCTTGAACTGCAGCCAGGCCTGGGCCTGCTCGCGCCGCTGCACGGTGGCCGGCTCCATGGCGGCGGCCAGGGTTTCGGTGGCCCACTGGTTGGACTGCTGGTAGCGCTGCCCCCAGGCATAGCTGACCATGCTGTAGGGCTCGTGCTGCAGGCGCAGCACGGTCTGGGGCTGGGTCAGAAAGGTCCACAGCGCCTGCTGCACGGCGGGCGTGGGCACCTGAACGCCGGCCTCGTAGCGCCACAGGTCGTCCAGGAAGAACTCGCCCAGGCCCTGGCGGTAGACATGGCCGCCGGCCGTGCCGCATTCGTTGAGCTTGTGCGCCACGCGCCAGGGGCCTTCGGGGGTCCTGTAGGCCCAGCCGTAGTGCGAGTAGTGCAGGTCGTACTTGCTCAGGTCCTGGCCCACGCGCGCCAGCAGCACGACACGGGTGCCGTTCTTCGCGTACTCGGCATCCAGCGCCTGGGATGTGCGCTGGGCAAGGTCCAGCCCCTTTTGCAGGGACTGGGGCGTGAGGGGCTTGTCCTCGCAGCTGCGCCCTGCATGGGCCGTGCCCAGCGCGGCGGCCAGCAGCAGGCCCAGGCAGGCGGCACGGGCTGCAGGGGAAGGAGAAAGCGGCGGTTTCATGGCGGGCATCACAGGCGTTCGTTGTGCAGCAGGGCCTTGCCCATCTCGTTGGGGATGAAGGCCAGCACCTTGCCGGCCGCCGAGATGATGACGCCCGTGCCGATCACGCTGCAGGTCAGCACCGTGCCCACGGCGTAAGCCGAGGCGGAGGCGCCTCGCCCCACCACTTCCACGCTGGCCTGGGCGCCGTCGGAGGCACGCTCCAGCAGGTAGACCGTGCCCGTGGCCGAGGCCTGCACTGCCTTCACTGTCAGCACCGCGCCGCCCACCGACAAAGCGGCAGGCACGGCCACCACGGCGCCAGCGGCCGCCGAAGCCACCGAAGCCGTGCCCACCACGGAGGCCACGGGCAGCATGGACAGCGCCACCGAGGCCTCGCTTTGCGCATGGGCAGGCGCCATGGCCAGGGCTGCGCACAGCGCACCAGCGGCCAGCAGGGCACGCGGCAGGCGCGTGAAAACGGATTGGTTGACCATCATTGCTTGGACTCCTGGAAATGCGGGGAAGGGGTGGACATCACTCGGCGTCGGCCGGTTGCGCGGCCTCGCGGCGGCCATGCATGCGGGCCTGCGCCAGGTCGGCCTCGTGGCGGTCACGCAGCATCTTGGCCAGCGTGAAGGCGGTGGTGATGAGATAGAGCCAGCTCACGCCCAGGAAGGCCTTGTAGGTCACGTTGATGTCCATGCTCACCAGCCCCCAGCCGGTCAGCGCCATGGACACGGCAAAGCCGCCCCAGACCACCAGCTTCCACATGGGCGTGTCGCCTGCGCCGCTGCGGCCGCCCTCGTTGTCCCGCACGAACTTGGCCAGCACGAAGGCGGCCGAGAGGCAGAACACATAGCCCATCACCATGAAGGCCTGCTCCAGCTGCTCGCCGGGCAGCCATGCCAGGCCGATGGCGCACAGCGAGACCGCAATGCCGAACGACACCCACACCTGCAGTTGCCAGGCCCGGGTATCACGCTGAACGACGATGGGAGAAGAGGACATTTGCCGAGGTGCCCCTCAAGGGCATTGGTTGAACACGGGACGCATGGTGCCCAGACGTAACTTGCGTGTCTGCATTCAACCGTAACAGTGGCCAGACACAGGCCATCGAGTATCTTCAAACGGTACTTTTCAAGTTTTTGACTGTTGTTTACACCCCAAAAAGTTCCTGCATGTGACACCAGCACACAGGACATCGGGCACGGCACCTGGGCGACAGGAACCCTGCGGCGCGCCACAGACAATGCGCCCACCCCGGCTGCAGTGCAGCGGGCAATCGCACGTTCGCCACGCTGATTGATGGAGATCTCCCATGACCAAACCCTTTGACCTCGTCGTCCACGGCGCCACCGGCTTCACGGGCCGGCTGGTGGTGGAGTACCTGCTCAGGCGCTACCCCGCAGGCAGCGGCCTGCGCTGGGCCATGGGCGGGCGCAATGCCGCCAAGCTCGCGGCCGTGCGCGACGAGCTGGGCGCGCCCGCCGATACCCCGCTGGTGGTGACCGACACCGGCAATCCCGCAAGCCTGCAGGCGCTGATGGAGCAGGCCCGCCTGGTGCTGACCACGGTGGGCCCCTACCAGCTCTACGGCAACGAACTAGTGGCCGCCTGCGCCCGCGCCGGCGTGGACTATGTGGACCTGTGCGGCGAGCCAGCGTGGATGCGCCAGATGATCGATGCCCACGAGGCCGCAGCCCGGGCCAGCGGCGCGCGCATCGTGTTCTCCTGCGGCTTCGATTCCATTCCCTTCGACCTGGGCGTGTTCATGCTGCAGCGAGAGATGCAGGCCCGCTTCGGCCAGCCCGCCCAGCGCGTGCGGGGCCGGGTGCGCAAGATGAAGGGCACCTTCTCGGGCGGCACGGCCGCCAGCCTCAAGGCCACCATGGCGGCGGCCGCCGCCCAGCCGGGCGTGCTGGATCTGCTGCGCAATCCGTTCTCGCTCACGCCGGGTTTCGAGGGCCCGCGCCAGCCCTCGGGCAGCAAGCCCATGGTGGACGAGGTGCTGGGCCTGTGGGTGGCGCCCTTCGTGATGGCGGCCATCAACACGCGCAACGTGCACCGCTCCAACTTTCTGCTGGGCCATGCCTATGGCGCCGACTTTGTCTACGACGAGATGATGGTCACAGGCGCGGGCGAAAAGGGCGAGGCCCTGGCCAACGCCGTGGCGGCCGACAAGTCGCTGGGCGCGGACGACGGCCCCAAGCCTGGCGAGGGGCCATCGCGCAAAGAGCGTGAATCGGGCTTCTACGACGTGCTGTTCATCGGCACCGACACGGCCGGCCACAGCCTGCGCGTGGGCGTCAAGGGCGACCGCGATCCGGGCTACGGCTCCACGTCCAAGATGATCACCGAGGCAGCCGTCTGCCTGCTGCAGGACGCCCCGGACACGCCCGGCGGCATCTGGACCACGGCGCCCGCCATGGGCAACGCGCTCATCGCCAGGCTCAAGGCCAATGCCGGCCTGAGCTTCACGGTGGAGGAACAGAACCCCTCTTAGGCCGCCAGCAGCCGCTGCACGCGCTCGCGCAGCAGCGCGGGCTGCACCTCGGCCTGGGCCATGGGCTGGCCCACGTTCAGGCCCACGCGGTTGAACAGGCCACGGCGGAAGGGACGCACCATGGCGCCGCCCTGCTCGATGCGGCTGAAGTACGAGCCCCAGAGATTGGTCAGCGCCATGGGGACCACGGGCACCTGCAGGCCATCGGCCTGGGCACGCTCGATGATCTTCATGATGCCGCCTCGGAACTCCTGCAGCTGCCCGTCGCGCGTGATGCCGCCCTCGGGGAAGATGGCCAGCAGGTCGCCCTCGCGCAGCACCTGGGCGGCGCGCTCGAACGCAGCCTCGTAGGTGGCGGGATCTTCCTTCTGGGGCGCGACCGGAATGGCCTTGGCCAGGCGGAACAGCCAGCCCAGCACGGGCACGCGGAAGATGCGGTGGTCCATCAGGAAGTAGATGGGCCGGGGGCTGGCGGCCATGAGCAGCACGGCATCGACAAAGCTCACATGGTTGCAGGCCAGGATGGCCGCGCCGGTGGCCGGAATGTGCTCGTCGCCCTGCACCTTGAAGCGGTACACGAAGCGCGAGGCCACCCAGGCCACGAAGCGCAGCAGGTACTCGGGCACCAGCAAGAAGATGTAGGCAGCCACCACGGCATTGGCAATGCCCGTGATCAGGAACACCTGGGGAATGCTGAAACCTGCGGCCAGCAGCGCGCCGGCCAGCACGCTGGAGGCGATCATGAACAGCGCGTTGAGGATGTTGTTGGCCGCGATGATGCGCGCGCGGTGCGTGGGCTGGCTGCGCATCTGGATCAGCGCGTACATGGGCACGCTGTAGATGCCGGCCGACAGGGCCAGCATGCCCAGGTCGGCCATCACGCGCCAGTGCGCGGGCTGGGCAAAAAAGGCACCCACGCCCATCAGCTCGGAAGCCGGCAGCGCGCGCGAGGCAAAGAACAGGTCCACGGCGAACACGCTCATGCCGATGGCGCCCAGCGGCACCAGGCCGATCTCCACATGGCGGCGGCTGAACACCTCGCACAGCAGCGAGCCCGTGCCGATGCCCACCGAGAACACCACCAGCAGCAGCGAGGCCACATGCTCGTCGCCATGCAGCACCTCCTTGGCAAAGCTGGGGAACTGGGCGAGGAACACGGCGCCGAAGAACCACATCCAGCTGATGCCCAGCAGCGAGCGGAACACGGCGGGCTGCTCGCGGGCCAGCTGCAGGTTGCGCCAGGTTTCGGTGAAGGGGTTCCAGTTGATGACCAGGTGCGGGTCGGTGGCCGGCGCATTGGGGATGAACTGCGCAAAGATCCGCCCGATCACCGCCAGCGCCAGGCAGGCCACGGCCACCTGCAGATGGCCGACCTCGGGCACGGCCACCAGCAGGCCGCCGGCCACGTTGCCCAGCAAGATGGCCACGAAGGTGCCCATCTCCACCATGCCGTTGCCGCCCGTCAGCTCGCGCTCGCTGAGCACCTGGGGCAGGTAGGCGAATTTCACGGGGCCGAACAGCGTGGAGTGCAGGCCCATCAGGAAGACGCAGCCCAGCAGCAAGGGCACATTGGCCTGGATGAAGCCCCAGGCGGCCAGCGCCATGATGGCGATCTCCAGGTTCTTGACCAGGCGGAACATGCGCATCTTGTCCCACTTGTCCGTCAGCTGGCCCGAGGTGGCCGAGAACAGCAGGAACGGCAGGATGAACAGCGCCCCGATCACCAGCCCCGCCATGGCCGAAGGCAGCCAGGAGACGCTGAGCTGGTAGGTCACCATCACGGTGAGCGCGAACTTGAACAGGTTGTCGTTGGCCGCCCCGGAAAACTGCGTCCAGAAGAACGGCGCAAAGCGCCGCTGGCCCAGCAGGGCGAACTGGTTGGGGTGCTCGTGCGCGGCCGATGGCACGGCGCCGGCCGTTGCGGTGGGGGCAGACGGGCTGCCGGTCTCTTGCTGGAACATCTTGTCTTCCCTCAACGGTTGGTGGCGCCGCCGTGGCCGCACGCATCGGCGCACATTGTGCCCGTACTGGCCATGCGCGCCGTGCCGGCCGCACGCAGCGCGGTGATCACGGGCAGGGCGGCGGCCGCCGCCACCACATGCTTGAGGCTGTGGCCGGACACCAGCCCGCCGGTGGCCTCGAAGACGGCCGCATCGCCCCACTCCAGCAGCTTGGCCGCGCCATACCAGGCGATCACCATGCCCAGGCGCAGCGCCAGCGCGCCATGGCGCGGCGCCACGCAGGCCAGGCCCAGCACCGCCAGCATGCCGCCGCCCTGCACCAGCACCCAGGGCAGCAGGTTGCCGCCATGCAGCCAGACCAGCACCGAGGCCACGGCGGCGACCAGCATGGCCACCGCGGCGCGCACGGCCACGCGGTCGGCAATGCGCGATTGCAGCGCCAGTCCCAGCATGCCGGCAAAGGCCATGGACATGCCCAGCCGGTCGCCGGCCAGGGTGGCATCGTGGGGGGCCCAGTGGTAGACGGACGAGCCTATGGCCGAACACGCCAGCCCCGTGAAGAACAGCGCGGCCAGCCAGCGCAGGGCCGGCGCCAGCGCCTGGCTACGCCGGTCCAGCAGCAGGCGCGCCCCCGTCACGGCAGCCCAGGCAAAGCCCAGGTTGCTGAGCACATCCAGCGCATGGGGCAGCGGCCCCCAGGCGCGCTGGTCGGCAAAGGCGTGAAAGTCCTGGGGCTGCGGCACTGCAGGGCCAATCAAGGCGGCCAGCAGCAGCAAGGCGGCGCCCCAGTACAGCGCGCGCAGGGCGGCGGCCGGTGAAATCAATGTGGATGGCATGTGTTGCTCCTCGTGGAAAGTGGCGCGGAGTGTGGCGAGCCACCGGCCCTTCCAGCATCGTTTTTCTGCACCCGCCGCGCAAACCAGCACCTCGGGTATCGATAATCGCTACCCATGAGCACCACTGCCGACCTCGTCATCGCCCTCAAGAAGGAACTCAAGGCCGCCCAGATGACCTATGCCGACCTGGCGCGCGCCCTGGGCATGGCCGAGTCCAGCGTCAAGCGCATGCTGGCCAAGGGCGACATGCCGCTGTCGCGCATCGATGCCATCTGCCGCGCGCTGAGCCTGGACTTCGCCGACCTGGCGCGCCGCGTGGCCGACAGCCAGCCGCTGCTGCAGGAGATGACGCCCGAGCAGGAGAACGCCGTGGTCGCCGACCGCAAGCTGCTGCTGATGGCCATCTGCGTGCTCAGCCAGTGGACGCTGGAGCAGATCGTGGCCACCTACCGCATGACCGAGGCCGAAGGCATCCGCTACCTGGCCCAGCTGGACCGCATCGGCATCATCGAGCTGCGCCCCGGCAACCGCTACCGGCTGCGCCTGGCCAAGACCTTCCGCTGGCGCGCACGCGGGCCGGTGATGGAGTACTTCCGCGAGAACGCCGTGCTCGACTATTTCGGCGGCGGCTTCGACCAGCCGGGCGAGGGCATGCTGATGGTGCACGGCTCCATCGGCCGGCATCTGGCGCCCAGCTTCGTGGAACGCATACAGCGGCTGGCCCATGATTTTTCCCAGCAGCACCTGCAGGACCAGCGCCTGCCGCCCGGCCAGCGCGAGGGCTACACCCTGGTGCTGGCCATGCGCAGCTGGGAATTCACGGCGTTCACGGCCCTGAGAAGAGGCACTGTCTGACGGCGGCTGCAGGACGGCAGCCTGCGCTGCAGCGCCTGGCAACAAGGCTTCACCAAGGCGATACACAAGATTGCAAGACTTCGCGTCGCGGCAACCCGGGCTTGACGCAGCACTCGCACCATGCAGTCATGGATTCCCGTCACAGGGACTCCAGCCCGATGAACCAAGGACAAGGAGCCGCCATGATTTCCCTTCGCACACCGCTGATCGCCGCGACCGTGGCCCTGGCCGGATGGGCCGGGACCGCGCAGGCCCAGGCCAACGTGACCTACGCGGCGCCGGGTGCCGCCATCTCTGTGCAGTTCGGCGCGCCGCCCCCCATGCGCTACGAGGCCGTTCCGGCACCGCGCCGCGGCTATGTGTGGGCGCCGGGCTACTGGCGCCCGCAAGGCCACCGCCATGCCTGGGTGGCCGGCCACTGGGTCAAGGCGCGCCCCGGCTATGTGTACCGCCAGCCCGTGTGGTCGCAGCACGGTGGCCGCTGGGGCTACGCACCCGGCCGCTGGGACCGTGACCGCGACGGCGTGCCGGACCGCCATGACCGCCGCCCCAACAACCCCTACCGCCATTGAGAGGCGCCTGCGCCCGGCATGAAGCCCGCCCCATCGGCGGGCTTTTTGCTGAGCGCTGCGGCCATGCCCACACTGGCTTCATACCAACATATGCATATAAAAGTGGCTCATTAAGTTCTCAGGAAAATATGGGAATTGATTCACCGGATTTCCCTGCACACCATGCGCCCCTCGCTTTTCCGCTCCTGGATTCCCGCCGCCGCCGCGGCCCTGGCCGTCCTCGGCTCCACCGCAGCGGTGGCAGCCGATTCGGCGGCTTCGTGGCCGCACCAGCCCGTGACCATGATCCTGGGCTTCCCGGCAGGCTCGGGCGTGGACGTGATCGCGCGCGGCGTGCAGGAGCCGCTGTCCCAGCGCCTGGGCCAGCCGCTGATCATTGACTACAAGTCGGGTGCGGCCGGCAACATCGCCAGCGAGATCGTGGCGCGCGCCAAGCCGGACGGCTACACGCTGGCCTTCGGCACGGCGGCCACGCACGGCAGCAATGCCGCGCTGTACAAGAAGCTGCCGTTTGACGTGGAAACCGACTTCGTGCCGGTGGCGCCGCTGATCGATGTGTCCAACGTGCTGACCATCAATCCCAACGTGATCAACGTCAGGAACCTCAAGGAGTTCGTGGACGAGATCAAGGCCAACCCCGGCAAGTACAACTACGCCTCCACGGGCAACGGCGCGGGCACGCACATGGCCTTTGCCGAGTTCAATGCGCGCCTGGGCCTGAACATGGTCCACGTGCCCTACAAGGGTGGCCCCGAGGCCATCACCTCGGTGCTGCGCGGTGAGACCTGCTGCATCATGAACCAGGTCCAGACCGTGCTGCCGCACTACAAGAGCGGCAAGGTGCGCCTGCTGGGCGTGACCACGGCCAAGCCCGTGGAAGTCATCAAGGAAGTGCCCACCATCGCCTCCAGCGGCCTGACGGGCACCAAGGGCTTCGACAGCTCGATCTGGTTCGGCATCTTCGCGCCCAAGGGCACGGACCCGGCCATCGTGGCCAAGCTCGGCCAGGCCGTGCGCGAGGTGCTGGAGCTGCCCGAGGTGCGTGCGCGCTTCGAGTCCCAGGGCAATGCCATCCGCATCGAAACGCCCGAGCAGTTCAAGAAAACCGTGCACAACGACCGCCTGAAGTGGGCACAGGTGGTCAAAGACGCGAAAATCAGCATCGATTGATGCCGCGCGCGCCCGCTGGCCCTGCCCCGCTGGCGCGCCTTTCCTCGTGAGTTCCTGGTGAGTCTATGTCCCTGACCGAACCGGCAGCCGCGGCCCCTGCGGGCCTGGCTGCCCTTGAAGAACGCCTGCGCGACGACCTCGTCGCCCTGGGCTGGCCTGCCAAGGCCTGGATTCCTCCCTCCACCCGCGACGGCCAGCCCGTGCACGATGTCCTGGTCATCGGCGCCGGCCAGGCCGGCCTGGCCCTGTCGGCCGCGCTGTCCCAGCTGGGCATCGCGGCCGTTTTGCTGGACAAGGCCCCGCTGGACTTCGAAGGCCCCTGGGCCACGACGGCGCGCATGGAAACCCTGCGCTCGCCCAAGGAGCTGACCGGCCCCGCGCTGGGCCTGCCCTCGCTGACCTTCCGCGCCTGGTTCATCGCCCAATGGGGCCGCGAAGCCTGGGCCGCGCTGGACAAGATCCCGCGCCTGCAGTGGATGGACTACCTGCGCTGGTACCGCCGCGTGATGCGCTGCGACGTGCGCAACGGCCACCAGGTCACCGCCATCCGCCCGCAGGCCGACGGCACGGTCGAGGTCGATGTGACGGCCGATGGCGCCTCGCACACTTGGCTGGCGCGCCGCGTGGTGCTGGCCACGGGCCGCGACGGCCTGGGCGGCCCGCAGATCCCCGCCTTCATGCAGGGTGTGGACCGCAGCCGCTGGGCGCACTCCTCCGACGTGCTCGACTACGGCCGCCTGGCCGGCCTGCACGTGGGCGTGGTGGGCGCGGGCTCGTCGGCCATGGACAGCGCGGCCACCGCGCTGGAGAACGGCGCCGCCAGCGTGGACCTGCTGGTGCGCCGCAGCGACCTGCCGCGCATCAACAAATCCAAGGGCTCGGGCACGCCCGGCCTCACGCACGGCCAGTTCCTGCTGCCCGACGCCTGGAAATGGCGCATACGCCACTACATCAACGTGCAGCAGGTGCCACCGCCGCACGGCAGCACGCTGCGCGTCTCGCGCCACGCCAACGCCCACTTCAACCTGGGCTGCGCCGTGCAGAAGGTGGAGCAGGCAGGCGACAAGCTGCGCGTGAGCACGCCGCGCGGCGTGTTTACGCTGGACTTCCTGATCGTCTCCACCGGCTTTGCCATCGACTGGCGCCAGCGCCCCGAGTTCGCCGACCTGGCGCCCCATGTGCGCATCTGGAGCGACCGCTTCGTGCCCGAGGCGGGTGCCGAGGACCAGGAACTGTCGGACTCGCCCGACCTGGGCCCGCTGTTCGAGTTCCAGGAAAAGACGCCCGGCGCCCTGCCCGGCCTGGACCATGTGCACTGCTTTTGCTATCCGGCCGCGCTGTCGCACGGCACGGTGTCGGGTGATATCCCCGCCATCAGCGACGGCGCGCGCAAGCTGGCCCAGGGCCTGGCCTCGCTGTTCTACCGCGAGGACCTGGAACACCACTACGCCCAGCTGCAGTCCTATTCCGAGCCTGAGCTCGACGGCAGCGAATGGACGCCCGCCGACCCCGAAGCCCGCGTGCGGGCCCTGGCAGACAAGACCTGAGATACCCATGACCACCGCCAACGACACCATCGACCGCCTGGCCGGCCTGACCGACCAGTCCCCCGTTTTCGCCACGCGCCGCCAGCGCGACAAGGTGGCCATTGCCACCCAGGCCTGCGAGGACCTGCTGCTGGGCGACGGCCTGGCCGACAGCCTGTCGCGCGCCGAACGCCTGGTGCTGGCCAGCGAGCAATGCCGCGTCAGCGGCGTGCAGGCCCTGGCCGATGAATACCGCCAGCGTGCCGAATCCCTGGGCGACGCCCTGACGCCCGCGCTGCACACCGTGCTGACCCAGCCCGGCGCCCAGACCGGCAACGCCCGCCTGGATGCGGCCCTGCACTTTGTGCGCACCCTGGCCCTGCACCCGGCCGAAAGCGACCGCACCGCGCTGCTGGCCATGCCCGAGTCCGGCCTGTCCATCGACGACACCGTGCTGGTGGCCCAGCTGGTGGGTTTCATCGCCTACCAATTGCGCCTGTTCGCGGGCGTGCAGGCCATGGACGCGCTGGGCGGCCAGGCCAGCGCACCGGCTGCCGAAGCCGCCGCCGCACCCTTCGTGCACCCCGCCAACCTGCCGCCACCGGGCGAGCCGCTGCGCCGCAACGGCTACACCAGCGAGACGCTGGACTGGACGTCCTGGCTGCCCGTGCTCGACCCCGCCACAGCCACGGCCGAGCAGCAGGCCGTGCTGGACCTGAGCCACCCCAAGGCGCGCACGTCGGACTTCTACCTGCTGCTGGCCCGCCAGCCGCGCGTGCTGTCGGAGCGCTCGCAGGCCTTCAACGCCATCATGTACGCGCCCGGCGGCCTGTCGCGCGCCGAGCGCGAGGTGGCGGCCACGGCCGTCTCCCGCTCCAACGGCTGCGTGTACTGCGCATCGGTCCACGCCCAGCGCTTCGAGCAGCTGGCCAAGCGCAACGATGTCATGGCCCAGATGTTCGACGACCCGGACACGGCCGGCACCAATGCGCGCGAACGCGCCATCATCCAGTCCTCGCTGGCGCTGACGCGCGCGCCCGGCAGCTTTGGCTCCGCCCAGCTGCAGCCGCTGCGCGATGCCGGCCTCACGGACCAGGAAATCCTGGACATGCTGCATTCGGCCGCGCTGTTCGGCTGGGCGAACCGGTTGATGCTCAATCTCGGGAAGGAAAAGTACATCACCCCCTGAGGCGCTTACGCGCCTTCCCCCTCTCTCGCTACGCGGGAGGGGGACGACAGCCTCGCTGCGGGGCGGCCCTTGCTTGCTGTCCCCTGCTTTGGGGCCGCGCCGGTTTTATCCGCTACGTCCAGCATGCGCACCACGTTCAGTACACATCTCTTCTGTAACGGCCTTCGACGATCAGGTCTTCGACGGCGGTAGCGCCCAGGATGTCGGCCAGCGCGGCATCGACGCCTGCGGCCATGCCGTCGGCGCTGCCGCAGACGTAGAGCACGGCGCCGTCGGCGATCCAGTCGCGCAGGGGTTCGGCGGCTTCGCGCAGGGCATCCTGCACGTAGCGGCGCCGGGCCTGGTCGCGGGAGTAGATGAAGTCGGCGCGCTGCAGCTTGCCTGCGGCCAGCCAGCCGGAGACCTCGGCCTCGCAGTACCCGTCATGGGCCCGCTGGCGTTCGCCGAACAGCAGCCAGTTGCGGTGGCGGCCTGCGTGCATGCGCGCCAGCAGGTGGCCGCGCAGGCCGGCATAGCCGGAGCCGTTGCCGATGAAGATGGCCGGAGCGTCGGGCTCGGCACCTGCCTCTTCACGCGGCTCGAAGGCGCGGTTTTCCACCAGTCTCATGGCCACGGAGGTGCCCCGGGCCGCATGCGCCGTCAGCCAGCCCGACGCCACGCCCAGGCCGCCGTCATGGCGGGCCTGGCGCACCAGCAGCCGCACATGGCCGTCCTGCGGCAGCGAGGCGACCGAGTAGCTGCGCGGCAGCAGGGGCCGCAGCGCATCGGCCACGGCCTGGGGCGCGGTGCCGGGGGCGATGTCGCCCGGGGCCGGCAGCACGCTGGCGGCCAGCGCCTCGGCCAGCGTGCAGGTCTGCTGGCGCCATTGCACGGGGGCCGAACCATCACATTCCTGGACGGCCAGCCAGGCCTGCACGGTGGCTGCGCCATGGCGTGGCAGCACCTCGGCCAGCGCACCAGCCCGCCACAGCGGGGCCACGCCTTCGGGCGGTGCCAAGTCCAGCACATAAAGCCCTGCGCCCTGGCTGCCCGCGTTGCACAGGCTGCGCGCCTGCAGCGGCCATGCGGCAAAGGCCGTGGCATCGGCAAGCGGTTCCGCCGAAGACGCAGGCAGGGCATCGCACACGGGCAGCACGGCGCCGAAATGCCCTGCCAGCGCCTGCTGCCAGGCATGCCAGGCCTGGGTGTCCTCGCCATCCATCTCGATCAGCGGAAACACGGGCTGTGCGCCCAGGCGGCGCAGCTGGTGGTCCAGTGCATGGCCAAAGCCGCAGAAGGCCGCGTACTGCCGATCGCCCAACGCCAGCAGGCCGTATTGCAGGTGCGGCAGGGCCGAGCCCGAGGCCGCGCCCAGCAGGCGGGCAAAGCGGCGCGCGGCATCCGGCGGGTCGCCTTCGCCAAAGGTGCTGGCCACGAAGAGCACGCGCCGGTGGTGGCGCAGTTGCTCGGCATCCAGCGCCGCCACGGATTGCAGGCTGGCCGCCATGCCCGCCCCCCGCAGCGCAGCCACGGTGGCCACGGCCAGGCGCTCGGCGCGGCCGGCCTGGCTGGCGAAGGCGACCAGCACGGTGTCCTGGCCTGCAGGCGCGGACGGTGGCGGGTCCGCCATCAGCGCCTGGCGCTCCTTGGCCAGGGCGCGCGCCTTGCGCCGGCGGTCCAGGTAGAGCATCCAGCCCGTGATGGCGAACAGGGGCATGATCAGCGAGGCCAGCGTCATGAAGATGCGCCCCGGCATGCCGAAATAAGTGCCCATGTGCAGCGGGTAGATGGCGCCCACGGCGCGGCGGCCCGTGGGCAGGTCGGCATAGCGCTCGTCGCGCTGCACCGTGCCATCGGGCAGCAACGCCATCTGGTTGCGCGCGCGCTCATGGGCGGCATCGGCATCCAGCCAGCTGATCTGCAGGGGCTGGCCCGCGCGCTCGGGCAGGCGCAGCTGGGCGAACTGCCAGCCATGGGCGATGCGCTCGAAGGCGGCCCAGCCGGGCGCGATGTCGATGGGCTGCTGCGCGCCAGCCGGCTCAGGCCGGCCGCCACCGGGTTTCGAGGACGGCGCCGCGGGAGCGGCCACACGCGGCGGCACGCCGGCCCAGCCATCCACCGTGCTGCGCACCACGCCAAAGGCCCAGTACATGCCGGTGCAGGTGAACACCACATAGGCCACCAGGGCCCAGGTGCCCGCCACCGAGTGCAGGCCCCAGAGAAAGGAGCGGCCCTTGAGCGCCGGGTCGAAGGTCAGCCAGGTGCGCCAGGACAGCGGCCGGCGCGGCCAGCGCAGGTACAGGCCCGACAGCGACAGCATCAGCAACAGGCCGGCCAGGGTGCCCGTGATCGGCTTGCCGTCATCGCGCGGCAGCAGCAGCCAGCGGTGCAGGCGCTCCACCCATTCGAAGAACTCCGTGCCGTGTTGCTCGGGCAGCTGCGCGCCCGTGTAGGGATCGACAAAGACCGTCTGGCCCCGGCGCTGGCCGGCCGGTGGCTTGAAGGCCACCTGGGCCGAGCGGCCGGGCTCGGCAAAGACGGTGATGCGCTGGACCACGCGCTGCTCGCCGGCCTCGCGCAGCGCCTGCGCAATCTGCGGCGGCCCCAGCGGTGGGTCATCGCGCGCAGGCACGGAGACAGTGCCGGGATTCAGCCAGCCCAGGATCTCCTCATGGAACGAGAACACCGCGCCCGACAGCCCGATGACGATGAGCACCATGCCGGCCGTAATGCCGACGAACCAGTGCAACTGGAACCAGATTTTCTTGAAAGTCATGGGGAGCAGGCGGCGGCGTTCAGCGGTCCATCACGGTGCGCAACGGAACATCAGGACAGAACGGTGCATGGAAGGCAGGCGTGCAGGAATGAAGGGGCCAGGCGCCTGTGCGTCGGCCGGGACCCAGGGATGCAAGGCACCCATCAGCGCGAAATTCTAAATTGTTCTCATTTACGGCGTGTTGCACGCGCGATAGGCCCGCAAGGCGGCCTGGGGTTTCGTGCAGGCTTGAGCCGCCGGGATGCAGCGCCTCTACCCAATGGAAATCGCCTGCCGAAACAGGTTCGGCAGGCGATGGTTCAGCGCCTCTTCAACCGTGTGTCAACCGCGTCTACGGCGCAGATTCCACAGGCCTGCAGCCAGCATCAGCAGCATGGCCATGGCGAGCATGCGCGGTTCGAGGGCAGGGATCGGCCGGGCACCCGGTGCCGCCCCCACACGCGCCGGACCGCTGGGATCCACGATCACGCCATTGGCTGCGCGATCGCCATCACCCTGGCCGCCATCGGTGACCACCACCGAGGTCGTATTGCCCGACACCACCGCACCCGCAGGCTGATACCAGGAGTCCGCCGCCCCTGCGGACGCTGGACCGAACTTCCAGTACGCCATGCCGGTCACCGGCCCCGGCCAGGTGACGCTGACCGTGATCGAGCTGCTGGGCGTACAGCCACGGGCCACGAAGTGCACATTGCCGTACGGGAAGCTCAACTGGCCCGGCGCACCCGCCGCAGCAGCGACGAAGGACGACTGCGACACATCGAACCCGCAGCCCGCGCCACCACCGCTCAAGGTCGCCGTGGCATTGCCTGCCCCGGTGGCTGTCGGACCCGTGAAGGTCTTTCCGAGCACGTTGAGCGAAGTCGTTGTGGCAGGTCCGGTATTGCCATTGCCTGGATTGGTCTGGGTCGCGCTGATCGTGTGCAGACCCGGCGTCGGCAAGCCGCCGCTTGGCGTGCAGCTCCACGTCTGATCGGCCGCGACGATTGCCGTACACAGTGTCGTCGAGCCATCCTTCACCGTGATCGTGTAGCCCGGCGTGCCGGTGCCGGAAATCTGCGGATAGCCTCCCACCGTGGTCGGCGAAACGGTCAGCGTCGGAGCCACCGGCACCTGCGTGCTGGGAGTGACCGGCGTTGCTGGTGTCGATGCACAGTTCACAGTGCAACCGGCCGTCGGATTGACAGGGCTGATGCCACCCGACGGATCGTAGGAAGCCGTATTCGTGCTCGAGCCCACAGCCGTCGGCACAGCCGGCAGGTTGAAGCTGCTGTTGCTGCCAGCTGCCACCGGGGTGGTGAAGCTCACCGTGCAAGACAGGATCGCCGTGCCATTGCCCACGAAGGGGAAGGTATTGGGCGTGCAGGTCGCGCTGGCCACATTTGCGCCGGTCGGCACGCCCGTGATGCTGATGCCTGCCGGCACCAGGTCCTTGATGGTCACGCTGGTGGCGGGACCGAAGGCACTGGCAGCGTTGGACACGGAGAACGCGTAGTTGAACGCAGTCCCCACAGCCAAGCTGCCGGGGTTGGCCTTGGTGACCGTCAACGCTGGCGTGCCAGGCGTCACCGGAGTCACCGGTGTGGAAGCGCAGTCTGTCGTGCAACCGGCCGTCGGATTGACGGGGCTGATGCCGCCCGACGGATCGTAGGAGGCCGTGTTCGTGCTCGAGCCCACAGCCGTCGGAACAGCCGGCAGGTTGAAGCTGGTGCTGCCACCCGCTGCGACCGAGGCCGTGAAGTTCACCGTACACGTCAGCACGGAGCTGCCATTGCCCGCAAACGGGAAGGTATTGGGCGTGCAGGTCGCACTGGCCACGTTTGCACCAGTCGGCACGCCCGTGATGCTGATGCCTGCCGGCACCAGGTCCTTGATGGTCACGCTGGTGGCAGGACCGAAGGCACTGGCGGCATTCGCTACCGTGAAGGCGTAGTTGAACGGCGTGCCCACAGCCAAGCTGCCAGGGTTGGCCTTGGTGACCGTCAACGCAGGCGTGCCAGGGGTCACCGGCGTGGAAGGCGTCGATGCGCAATCCGTCGTACACCCCGCCGTCGGATTGACGGGGCTGATGCCGCCCGACGGATCGTAGGAGGCCGTGTTCGTGCTCGAACCCACCGCCGTGGGCACAGCCGGCAGGTTGAAGCTGGTGTTGCCACCGGCCGCCACTGCCGCAGTGAAGTTCACCGTGCACGTCAGCACGGAGTTGCCATTACCCGCAAACGGGAAGGTGTTGGGCGTGCAGGTCGCACTGGCCACGTTCGCGCCGCTCGGCACGCCCGCGATGCTGATGCCCGCAGGCACCAGGTCCTTGATGGTCACGCTGGTGGCAGGGCCGAAGGCACCGGCCGCATTCGCTACCGTGAAGGCGTAGTTGAACGCCGTGCCCACGGCCAGACTGCCAGGGTTGGCCTTGGTGACCGTCAGCGCAGGCGTGCCAGGCGTGACCGGAGTCACCGGCGTGGAAGCGCAGTCTGTTGTGCACCCTGCCGTTGGATTGACGGGATTGATGCCACCCGACGGATCGTAGGAAGCCGTGTTCGTGCTCGAACCCACCGCCGTCGGCACAGCCGGCAGATCGAAGCTGGTGGTGCCACCGGCTGCCACTGCCGCCGTGAAGTTCACCGTACACGTCAGCACGGAGCTGCCGTTACCCGCAAACGGGAAGGTATTGGGCGTGCAGGTCGCACTGGCCACGTTCGCGCCGCTCGGCACGCCCGCGATGCTGATGCCCGCAGGCACCAGGTCCTTGATGGTCACGCTGGTGGCGGGACCAAAGGCACTGGCCGCATTGGACACGGAGAACGCGTAGTTGAACGGCGTGCCCACAGCCAGGCTGCCGGGATTGGCCTTGGTGACCGTCAACGCTGGCGTGCCTGGCGTCACCGGAGTCACCGGTGTGGAAGCGCAGTCTGTCGTGCACCCTGCCGTCGGATTGACGGGGCTGATGCCGCCCGACGGATCGTAGGAAGCCGTGTTCGTACTCGAGCCCACCGCCGTCGGAACAGCCGGCAGGTTGAAGCTGGTGCTGCCACCGGCTGCGACCGAGGTCGTGAAGTTCACCGTACAAGCCAGCACGGAGCTGCCGTTACCCGCAAACGGGAAGGTGTTGGGCGTGCAGGTCGCGCTGGCCACGTTCGCGCCGGTCGGCACTCCTGTGATGCTGATACCCGCAGGCACCAGGTCCTTGATGGTCACGCTGGTGGCAGGGCCGAAGGCACCGGCCGCATTCGCTACCGTGAAGGCGTAGTTGAACGCCGTGCCCACGGCCAGACTGCCAGGGTTGGCCTTGGTGACCGTCAGCGCTGGCGTGCCAGGCGTGACCGGAGTCACCGGCGTGGAAGCGCAGTCTGTCGTGCAACCCGCCGTCGGATTGACCGGGCTGATGCCACCCGACGGATCGTAGGAAGCCGTGTTGGTGCTCGAACCCACCGCCGTCGGCACAGCCGGCAGATTGAAGCTGGTGGTGCCACCGGCCGCCACCGGCGTGGTGAAGCTCACCGTGCAAGACAGGATCGCCGTGCCATTGCCCACGAAGGGGAAGGTATTGGGCGTGCAGGTCGCGCTGGACACGTTCGCACCGCTCGGCACGCCCGTGATGCTGATCCCCGCAGGCACCAGGTCCTTGATGGTCACGCTGTTGGCAGGACCAAACGCTCCAGCGGCGTTGGACACGGAGAACGCATAGTTGAAGGGCGTGCCCACAGCCAGACTACCGGGGTTGGCCTTGGTGACCGTCAACGCTGGCGTACCAGGCGTGACTGGAGTCACCGGTGTGGAAGCGCAGTCTGTCGTGCAACCGGCTGTCGGATTGACGGGGCTGATGCCGCCGGACGGATCGTAGGAAGCCGTGTTCGTGCTCGAGCCCACCGCCGTCGGCACAGCCGGCAGATTGAAGCTGGTGGTGCCACCGGCCGCCACCGGCGTGGTGAAGCTCACCGTACAAGTCAGCACGGAGCTGCCATTGCCCACGAAGGGGAAGGTGTTGGGCGTGCAGGTCGCACTGGCCACGTTCGCGCCGCTCGGCACGCCCGTGATGCTGATGCCTGCCGGCACCAGGTCCTTGATGGTCACGCTGCTGGCAGAACCGAAGGCACTCGCCGCATTCGCTACCGTAAAGGTGTAGT
Source organism: Delftia sp. WSY_22 (assembly GCF_043104185.1). Taxonomy (NCBI): domain Bacteria; kingdom Pseudomonadati; phylum Pseudomonadota; class Betaproteobacteria; order Burkholderiales; family Comamonadaceae; genus Delftia; species Delftia sp. WSY_22. Next base: position 41,932 of record NZ_JBICKN010000050.1, on the reverse strand, counting down.
TGAAGGGCGAACCTACGGCCAGGCTGCCCGGGTTGGCCTTGGTGACACTGAGGTTCACCACGCTCACAAAATGAATTTGTGCGGCGCTTGGCGAATACGCGTTTGCTCCCACGGTGAACGTGCCACCCAGGGTTCCTGCAGGAATGCTGGTGGCGATGCTGTAGGTACCACTTGCTGTACTGGTGGCAGTGATCGAGCAGATGCCCAGAGTTGTGCCGCTTGTTCCAGTGGTGCAAGTGGCTGACGCGCCGTCCGCGCCACCGTTCAGCTTCACGCCGGGGGTACCGGCGAAGGTGACGACCTCGCCGCCCTTGGGGTTGCCACCGGCATCGCGCACATATGCTTCCACCACATCGGTTGCCGTGCCATTTGCCGCCGCGTTGTCGCTCACGACACGCAGGCCCGAATTGCTTGCCGAGGCATTGCCGGCGACAAAGGCCATCGATTGCGGGCTGTTGCCGATGGCAACCGCCCCCACCGTGGCGGCAACCGAGTAAGTCGATGCGGTCACGCTGGTGAACGACACCGAGCAGGTCGCCGCCACACCGGCAGTCGTGCAGCTGGCGGTGGCAGGAGAGGCTCCGGCAGGCGTCACGCTGAAGTTCACGGCAACGCCAGTGACCGGATTGCCGAACGCATCCTTGGTGACCACGGAAACGACGTCCTGGCCGCCGCCGGCTGCCTGGTTGTTCACATCGACCGACATGGTCGAATTGGCGGGATCGACGGCACCTGCCGTAAAGACATAGGCAGCCGTAGTGCCGTACGTATTGCCGCCGGAGCTGATGCCGCTGCCGCTCAATGCGCCCCCCGCGATGCTTGCGCCGGAAGCGTAGGAGCCCGCGACGGTTGTCCTGGCGGTGACCTGGCAGGTACCAGCCGCATTGGTGGTGCAGGTACCGCTGAAGGTGATGTTTGCGGTGGGAGAGAACGTGACAACGCTTCCGGCCACCGGATTGCCGTTGACATCTCCCACAAACGCTTCAAGCACATCCGTCGCCGAGCCATTGGCCGTGGCCGGACTGCTGACGGTACGCACCCCCGACCTGGCGGGGTCGGCGGCATTGGCCGTGAAGTTGATCACGGCCGGACTGCCATTGGCCACGCTCTGGGTGGTGGTGCCGTTGTTGTCCGTGGCTGTGAAGCTCGCCGCACTCGCGACGGTGGATGTCACCGTGATGGAGCAGCGCGCTGGATTCGCATTGGCCGCAATCGTGCAGGAAGTTGCCGACGGCGTGCCGGCGCCGGTATGGACAAAGCCGATGGTGTGGGCAACCGTATCGACGGTTGCATTGCCATTGGCGTCCTGCAGTGCGACGGTCACCGTGCCGGTGCTCGTACCGTCGGCCATCACCGAGAGCGGTGTGGCACTGAGCAGATTGCCACTGGCTGTATTGCTGGGCGGCCCGGCAATGAAGTTGACCGATACCGGACTGCCATTGCTCACGGCCTCTCCGTTGTCCGTTGCCGTGAAGCTTGCGGTGCCGACCGTGGCCGATTTCACCGTCACGGAGCAGGTGGCCGGATTGGCGTTGGCCGCGATCGTGCACGTGGGTGCGGCCGGCGTGGTCGTGCCCACGCCCGTTTTGGTGAAGACAATCGTGTGCGCCACCGTATCCGTGGCGGGATTGCCATTGGCATCGCGCAGGGTCACGCTGATCGAGCTCGTGGCAGTGTTGTCTGCGACAACGCTGAGCGGACTGGCACTGATCAGGTTTCCATTCGCGCCATTGCTGGGCGAGCCGGCCGTGTAGTTCACCGCAGCCGTAGCCGTGGCGGCCGAGCCATTGATGGTGAAACCAAAGGTGCCGCTGCCGACTGCGGTAGGTGCCGTGACGGTGGCCGTGTACACCCCTGCGCTGCACGCCCCCGCGCCGACCGCGGGCGAGCCCTGTGTTCCACCGTTCAGCGTGAAGGCCACCGTGTTGGCACAGGTCGCAATCGAATTGCCTGACGCATCCTTGAGCTGCGCCGTCAATGTGCTGGTTGCAGTGCCATTGGCAATGATCGAGGTCGGACTCGCAACGATGGTCGAGGCGCTGGTACTTGGCGGACCCGCCGTGTAGCTCACTGAAGCCGTAGCAACTGCGGCAGAGCCGTTGATGGTGAATCCGAAGATCCCGCTGCCGACCGCCGTGGGCGATGTGACGGTGCCCGTATAGATGCCGGCGGTACACGAGGCCGCGCCCACACTCGGCGTTCCCTGCGTTCCGCCGTTCAGGGTGAACGCCACCGTGTTCGTGCACGTGTTGATCGGATTGCTGCTGGCATCGACCAGTTGCACGCGCAGCACGCTGGTGGAGCTGCCGTTGGCCACGATCGATGCCGGAGTGGCGACTATCGTCGATGCACTCGTGCTCGGCGTTGCGGCCGCATAGGAGACCGTTGCGGTGGCAACAGCCGCAGCCCCGTTGATGGTGAACCCGAAGGTGCCGCTGCCGACCAGCACCGGCGATGTCACCGTCCCCGTGTACATGCCGGCACTGCAGCCCGTGACGCTGACGGCAGGAACGCCTTGCGTCCCCGCATTGAGGGTGAAGGCCACCGTATCGGTACAGGTGGAGACAAGGTTGCCTAACGCATCCTTCAACTGCACGGCCAAGGTGCTGGTGGAGACGCCATTGGCCGCAATCGATGGCGGACTCGCGGCGATTTCAGAACCGGTCGTGCTGGCCGGGAGCGCGGTGAAGCTGTAAGCAACCGGCGAAGGCTGATAGGTCACTGCGCCAGATACCGGACTTCCACCCAATGGAAGATTGGAGAACGTGGCACCAGCGACTGACGACGACAAGGTCACGGGGGTGGCGAACGTTCCGGCGACACTGCTGCTGGCATTGATGGGAGACGCGCACTTTCCGCTGGAGTCGGTCGTGCAGCTGACTGCGGCGGAGCTGCCATTGAACGTGACACCTGCAGGCGGCGCTGCGAAGGTAACGGTGTCACTGCCCCCCGTCCAGGCATTGCCTTGGCCGTCAACAATGTAGACCTCCAGCAAGTCGCTGCTGCCGACAGGTTGATTGTTGGTCGTCGCCAGAACGCCGGATTTCAGGGCACAGGGAAAACCGGTGACGCTTGCAGCCGTTGAAAGCTGCGAGGTCTGGGCTCCACCGGAATTGCTGTCCGTCACTGTGACCCGCACCTGGCCGCTGAGATACGAAGGAACGGTCAGCGTTCCCGAGGCTCCGGCCATGGTCCCTGAGCCCAGATAGACCTGCGCATCGTTGACGCCCGCGCCGGTCGGCGACCAAAAGGCTTCCACCGTATACGGTGCCGGCTCGCTCGCATTGGCATTTGCCGTGATATTGAATGTCCAGGTGCAGGCGGCGGTGTCACTGGCGCCAACGCCAAGGGTCGGGGTCCATCCGGTTTGTCCATTGGCCGTCGTCAGCAAACTGATACCTGAGTTTGCAGCCACAGGCACGGAAAACAGCGTGTTCTGAGAAATCTTGAAGAAATCATGCGTAGTGATACGAATGGCACTTCTCGACTGGCTTGTCATCTTGTTGTTGCCAATCAACCCTGGTGCCGTACCCGTCCCACTAATATTCAACCCGTCCCCGCCGCCAGTGAAATTGTTATCGGTCACCGTCACTACCTGCGTCGTGCCTGAGGCTGCCGTATTCACCGTTGGTGCCGACACATGCATTGGCGATGAAGCGGTATAGGCGGCAATAGGCAGCGAGAAGGTATTACCCGTCACGGCAAGACCAATTCCATTGCCCAGGTTGATCGTTCCATCAACCGACACCACGGCCCTGGGCGCATTTCCACCAGTCGGGCTCAGTGCGATATTCGAATCTTTGATCGTCAATCCGTTGACGGTCATGTTCGACATGACCTGGAAGAACTGCTCGAGCTGCATTCCCCCGATAGGGTTGGGCAGATTCGTTACCGTGAAATTATCGACAACAATGTTGGAAACTGTGCCTGCACCGTTGCTTGCGGCAACGGAAATAGCCGAGCCCTTGTTATTGCCGTAATTTCCATTCCATATCGCGGAATTGATCGTGCTATTGGTAAAGAATACGTTTTGTGCGCCTTGATGAATCTCCGCGTACAGCTCGCAGTTGAACGGCGTCCCCTCTCCCGCAGGGGTTGGCGCCACATTCACCAGGCCGACGCGGTCAATGGTGACATTGTTCGCCGGGGAGCCAACGACGAATACCGCTTCGCCACAGGTCATGTTGGGCGAATTGGTGAGCGTGATGTTCTTCCCACCAAGATAAAAAGTTTCCCAGGGGGAGTCCGCCCAGTTCTGGACTTGTATGACTCCCCCGAAATCGATGGTCAACGAGCCCGTGCCGGCTGGCACGGTGCCTTTGAGCCAGTACCAGGCACCGCCGCCACCAGTGGTGGTCGTCGAATCGCCGCCGCTGATCATCTGGCTTTGACCACAGGCATTGGTGGCTCCCGTCACGGCGCCGGACTGGGCTCCGCTGATGAATGTATTGGCACAGCGCACGTAAACCGTCTGATTGTCGACATACGGATGGAGGTTTCCCGCCGCATCCTTGGATGTCCCGCTCTGTATGGTCCGTACCGACGTGGTCAGTGTCGGCGCAAAGACGATGGAAACATCGGCACTCGGATCCAGCGTTTGCAGCGTGTAGTTGGCTGCCTGAATGGCCGCTCGCAGCGTACATGCGCCAGCAAAGGTGCCCCCCAGCGTGCTGACACAGGTGGTTGGTGTCGTTGCATTGGCATTGGGAGCATCGCTGTTGTCGGTGACCGTGAAGACGATGGTCGCCGCCAGTGCCGTGGATGAGATACCCGCGCATGAAAGCAGCAGCAAAGAGAAAAGGCACTTCGCTGCACGCCACTTGCGAAAAAATGCCGAACCAGGCAGGCGATTGAGAGCATGCATGATATTCCCCGTTTTCTCAAGGAGATATGACAGGAAAATGATTTTCCCAATGGCAATGGCCATCAGTTGTACCCAGCGCATTTGCATCGCCGTACCTCGAATAGTTCTATTTGAATCACGAGCCCACAACTCACCTTGCAGCCGGTGAGTTTGGAAGCAAAATTTTTCGCGCAGATCCTGCGCGTCAATCAAAAAAAGGCGGATTTCCATCAACGCTTGCGCGCTGCTCCACTGCCTATTGAGCGGACACACCTTCAGTCGGGTTTGCGACGCAAAACATTCCTCCCTCGACAAACCATATTCACCGTGCTTGTATTTTTTCAGTGATGGACCAGTTTCCATGGACCCGCACCTGTGCAACGGTAAGTCGCCTATCAGACATATATACAACCCATGGTTAACCCATGCAGGTCCAATCGACCAGAACAAGCACTGACAAACCACTGCACATATCGATAGGCTAAATCATGTTTTTTTCTATTTCAATAGTTTTTTTACATGAAACCGGAGACACGTACCAGCGCTACGAGGGAGGCGCTTGAGCGATCTAGGGAATACCCTGAATCAGCCACACCACATACAGGTAACTGGTGGTATCCCCAATACGACTGGAGCTGGCTGCGCAAGCCCCATAGAATCGCCCCTGCAGGAGAGCAGGCGGGCGCCACGGTGCCGAGCCTCACCGAAGGCGCAAACTCCCATACACGCTCAGGTTCCGTACTGCAAACACAACATGCCGTCTGGAGAGCCGCCGCACGCAATGTGCGGCGCACCGAAGGAGCAAGCCCCGTTCCCATGGACGGCGGTGAATCTCTCAGGTACCAAGGACAGGGGGAGCGGCAGCTGCGTCACGACGGACGCCGGCTGCCTGCTATCCAGACCATAGCGGCCAGCTTTCGCGTGACCCGGCACATGCCTTTGAAAGGGCATCGTCATGCGCGTCATCGTTCTCGGAGCCGGTCTGATCGGCACCACGTCGGCCTACTATCTGCAATCCCTCGGTCATGAAGTGACCGTCATCGACCGCCAGGCCGCGCCCGGCGCCGAAACCAGCTTCGCCAACGGCGGGCAGATCTCGGTCAGCCATGCCGAGCCCTGGGCCAACCCCGGCGCACCGCTGAAGCTGCTGGGCTGGCTGGGCCGGCAGGATGCCCCCCTGCTGTTCCGCCTGCGCGCCGACATGCGCCAGTGGCTCTGGGGCCTGTCCTTCCTGCGCAACTGCACGCCCGCGCGCACGCGCCACAACATCCAGCAGATCGTGCGCCTGGGCACCTACAGCCGCGAGGCCCTGCAGCAGCTGCGGTCGGACACCGGCATCCAGTACGAGCAGCGCACGCAGGGCATCCTGCACTTCTATACGAACGCCCGCGAGTTCGAGGGCGCGCTCAAGCCCACCGAGCAGATGCAGGCCCTGGGCTGCGACCGCCGCCTGATCGATGCCGACGAGGCCGTGCGCCTGGAGCCGGCCCTGGCCCATGTGCGCGGGCAGATAGCGGGCGCCACCTATACGGCCGAGGATGAATCGGGCGACGCCAACCTCTTCACACGCGAGCTGGCGCGCATCGCCGCCGCCACGGGCGTGCAGTTCCGCCAGAGCCACCACGTGACGGCGCTGCGCACCACGGGCGCGGGCGCCAGCCGCCATATCGACCATGTGGAGGTGACCAATGCCGAGGGCCGCTATGAACGCATCCAGGGCGACGCCTATGTGCTGGCCATGGGCTCGTTCAGCCCGCTGCTGGCCCAGCCGCTGGGGTTGCGCCTGCCCATCTATCCGGCCAAGGGCTACTCCGTGACCCTGCCGGTGCTGGACCCCGCCAAGGCCTATCAGGTCAGCCTCACGGACGACGAGTTCAAGCTGGTGTTCTCGCGCTACACGGGCGCGCAAGGCGACCGCCTGCGCATTGCGGGCACGGCCGAGTTCAACGGCTACGACCGCAACCTGGACCCCGTGCGTTGCGAGGCCATCGTGCGGCGCGTGCAGCAGCTGTTCCCCGGCGCCGGCGATACCGGGCGCGCCCAGTTCTGGAGCGGCCTGCGCCCCGCCACGCCCAGCAATGTGCCGCTGATCGGACGCTCGCCCATCGCCAACCTGTTCCTGAACACCGGCCACGGCACGCTGGGCTGGACCCATGCCTGCGGCTCCGGCATGGCGCTGGCCGACCTGGTCAGCGGCAGGCAGCCGGCCGTGGATTTCGATTTTCTGGGAGCCGCAGCCATGGACCCGGATCGCAGCGCAGGCACGGTGCGCCCGCGCGCGGTCTGAGGTGCAGACGGTGTGTACCGTGTGTACGGCGTGTACGACGCCTAGGCAGTGAACACCGTCAACACCCCGGCGAAGCGGTGCAGGCGGGCGTCCATGATCTCGGCTTCGGCAACGAAGCCGATCAATGGCACATCGCCCAGTGCGTGGCGCAGGGTGCGCAGTTCGGCATCGGGGCCGCCGAACAGGCCGCCGCCGCGGCCCCGGCAACTGATGTAGATGGCGCCACGGATGCGGGGCTGTGCCTCGCCTTCGGGCACCGCCTCCTCGGGCTCCGCCGCATCGCGCAGCGCAGCGCCCAGTTGCAGCAGTTCCTGGCGCGCCACCTGGGCCTGGCGGCGGCAGAAGATCACCGAATGCCCGGCCTCCACGGCCGAGGACAGGGCCACGCCCTGGCGCAGCGGGTCCAGGCCAACCAGGGTCAGCACCTGGGCCTCTTCGGTCAGCACGCCGTGGGCCAGGCCCCGGCCCGGCGGCGCAATGGCCGCCAGCGTGGTGCGGACCGTGGTCAGCGCGGGCTGCCAGTCGCTGCCTTCCAGCTCCACGCCCAGCAGTTGCAGCAGGCGCTGCAGGGCCGGATCGCCATCAAGCCCGGTGACCAGGGCGCCGCGCGCCTCGGTGATCTCCAGCCCCTCGCCCAGCGGCACGCAGCCCTGGGCCATGCCCGTGATGCAGGGCACGCCGGCACCGAAGGCCACGCCTGAAAAGCCACCACGAAAAATGCCGCGCGCGTCCGCATGCTGCGCATGCAGATCCTCGGTACGGCAGGCGATCTGCACGCCCTCCACGCCATCTTCCCCGTCATCGCCCACGCCGCCGAACAGCAGGCCGGACTCGGTGCGCTCGGACAGCTCGTACAGCAGCTCTGCCAGCTCGGGCTGGCCGCCTGCGGCATGGACCAGGGCCGAATGGGCGGCGAAGCCGGCCTCGCCGCCAGGCGCATGCAGGGGCGCCAGGCCCGAATACAGGCGGTAGTGGGCGGCCGGTACATCCAGCAGCATCACCGCGAGCGCGGTTCCTGAAAGGTACTCATGCGACATGGCCAGAACGCCGCCGGCCGAGCAGCCGGCCCAGTCCGCCACATGGGGCAGGGCCCTGGCCAGATGCTGCAGCAGTGGCCGTGCGTGGGCGGCATGCGCATGGGACAGGTACACCAGTCCCAGACGGGGCCGCTGCGCGTGGCCGGGCCCGGCCATCTGCAAGCGCAGCTGCTGCAGCACCGCGTCGGCCGCGGCGCGCCAGTCGGAATGGCTGGCATGGCCTACAGGAAACAACGACATACCAACCTTCTTTCTAGCCCCGCCAGCACCCGGCTTGCGGGTGGCTGGGGCCTTGCGCATCCATGGGTCCGGCCCGATCGGTCAACGCGCCGGCCGGCTCTTGGCTGCCGGCTTGCTGGCGGCCGGCGCCTTGGCTCCAGCCTTTGCAGCGGTTTTCCTGGCAGCCGCTTTGGCGGGAGCCTTGGCAGCGGTCCTGGGGGCTTCGGCCTGCGCCGCAGCCTTGGCCGCCGGCTTCGCGGACGGCGCCTTGGCAGGGGAGACCGCCGCCGCCTTGCCCGCCTGCGCAGCAAAGGCGCTGGCCTGTGCCGCCATGCGGTCCATGGTGGCCTTGGCCAGGTCACCGGCCATGCCGGTGGCGCGCTGGGCGGCCGCCACGGCCTCCGGGGCCATGGGCTCGGCCATGGCCTTGGCGGCGATCTGCTGGAATTGCTGGGTCAACGCGCCCCACCACTGCATGGCCTGGCCCATGGCGGCGGCCTGGGCGGACTCGTCCTTGGGCGCCGCAGTCTCCGCGGCTGCGGGTCTGTCGGCGGCCTTGCCCGCCTCGGGGGCTGCAGGCGGCGCGGCAGCGGCCTGTGCGGGCTCGGGCTGCGGCTTTTCCTTCTTGCTCGCCCGGCTGGCGGCCGAGGACATGGGCCAGTCCGAAAGGTCGCCCTGCCCCGCGCTGGCGGCGCCCTTGGCCGCAGCGGTGGCCGCGGCGGTTGCGGCTGCAGGGAACTGGAAGGCCTGCGCCAGCTCGCCCATGCTGACGTTCATGCCCTGCAAGGTGGACAGCGTCATGCGCTGCACTTCCAGGGCCTGGATGGTGGCGGCCAGCGCCTTGCCGTTCTGGTCGAGCCAGAACTGCACGGCTTTGAGTTCGGTGATGCGCTTGTCCACCTCTTCGATGCTCACCGTGGGCGCCACCCATTCGGGCAGGCGCCCCAGGGGCCGGGCGGTGGCCGATCCTGCACTCTGGGCCAGGCCCTGCAGGAAGTCGAAACCGGGGATGAACTTGCCGAAACCGAAGGAGGACGCATCACTCATGGCAGCACTCGCTAGGACTGGGTTGGAAGAACATGCCGGTGAAGCACACCGGCCATGCGCTCAGCTTAACCCAGGCACACGCCAAGTCCATCGCAAGTCATGCACGGCCCGCTGCGCACAAACCCGGTGGATGACAAAAAGCTCAGTGGGAGTGGCCGGCATGTCCGCCGTGTCCGCCATGCGCGCCGCCCTGCGCAGCCGATGCCGCACCTGCGCCGGGCGCCATGGCGCGCACGGGGACCTGCAGGCTCAGGCGCGAGGTCTCGCCCTTGGCGTCCTTGAACACCAGGGTGATGGGTACCTGACTGTCCTTGAGCAGCGGGCTCTTGAGCTGCTGCAGCATGACGTGGTAGCCGCCGGGCTTCAGATCCACGGCCACGCCCTTGGGCAGGTCCAGGCCGTCGATGGCGCGCATGCGCATCACATCGCCTTCCATCTTCATTTCATGCACCTCGGCCACGCCGGCGGCGGGCGACTCCACGCCCACCAGGCGCAGCGGCTCCTCGGCCGTCAGGCGCATGAAGGCGCCCGTGGCCTGCTGGCCCGGCACGCTGGCACGCGCCCAGGCGGCGTCGGCCTTGACATGGGCCGCATCGGCATGGGCATGGGCCAGGCCCATGGACAGGGAGGCGGCGATCAGGAAAGGGGTGGTCCATTGACGCAGTGTCATCACGGTTTCTCCAGAAATTTCAATGCATAGCGGCACGGTCTTCGTGCCTTGCAAAAAGGGTTGGCCAAGCGAAGGAAGCGGGAGTGAATCCGGGAGTCACCGGGGCGGGGCGCGGGCCTGGGGCAGGGCCGGCATGGCCACGCTGTGGACGGAGGCCGGGTGCGCCCGTGGCTGCGCATCTGCCACCAGCGGTGCCGGGGCCGCACTGCACCGGGCGGGCGGCGGCGCCAGCGGGGGCAGGCACAGCGGGCAGTCGATGCCGTGGCTGCCGGCAAGGGCATCGTCCTGACCGGCCGGCGAGGGCACCCAGACCGATTCGCCAGCGGCCGAGCACAGGCGCTCCCAGCCCGAGGCGCGCGCCAGCGGCGCAAACGCCGATGCCAGCGCCACGCACAGCCACAGGCCCAGCGCCCAGCGGGCGCAGGCAGCCAAGGTGGAGGGCAGGCGAAGCGGCATGGCGTCATTCTAGGGGTCTGCCCCAGGACGTCATGTCCGTGACCCCGCCAGGCCCTGCCCGCCCCTACCATCGCAGGCGCATCCCCCAGCCCTCACCAACACCCTAGGAGACACCCATGCTCACCCTGTGCGGATTCGCGGCCAGCAACTACTACAACAAGGTCAAGCTGGCCCTGCTGGAAAAGCAGCTGCCCTTCAACGAGGAACTGGCCTGGCTGGGAGAGACCGACATGGCGCTTTCTCCGCTGGGCAAGGTGCCCTACCTGCGCATCGACGACGGCCGGGGTCTGTGCGAGTCGGCCGCCATGGTCGAGTACGTGGAGACGCTGTCGCCCTCGCCGGCCCTGCTGCCGGCCGACGCCTTCGAGGCCGCCAAGGTGCGCGAGCTGTGCGTGTACCTGGACCTGCACCTGGAGCTGGTGGCGCGCATCCTCTACCCGCAGGCCTTCTTCGGCGGCCAGGTCAGCGACTCCACCCGGGAGCGCACGCTGGCCCAGCTCGACAAGAACGTGGCGGCCTTCGCCAAACTCGCGCGTTTCTCACCCTTTGTGGCGGGCGACAGCTTCACGCTGGCCGACTGCTGCGCCATCGTCCACCTGCCCCTGGTCAGCGCGGCCAGCAAGATCGTTGGCGGCCGCGACGTTCTGGCCGACCTGCCCGTGCGCGAGTACCTGGCACGCATGGCCGAGCGGCCCACGGTGCAGCAGGTCAATGCCGACCGCAAGACCAATACGGCGCTGATGATGGCCCGCTACGCCAGCGACAAGACCCCGGCCTGAGGCGCGGGGCCTTCACTCACTCCTGCAGCCAGCGCAGCAGCCCGCTGGCGCGCTGCGTGGGGCTGCCAACGGCCGAGGCCAGCAGGCCCGGCACCTCGGAGAACAGCGAGAAGGCCTGGCGGGCGCGCGTGATGCCGGTGTAGACCAGCTCGCGCCCCAGCACGCTGCCGCCGCGCGAGGGCAGCACCAGGGCGGTGTGCTCGAACTCCGAGCCCTGGCTTTTGTGCACCGTCATGGCGAAGGCGGTCTCCACATGGGCCATGCGGCTGACGCCGACCGAGCGCAATTCGTCGCCCTGCAGGAAGTAGACGCGCAGCAGTTGCCCTGGCTGCCCCTGGTGCGCTCCCGGCAGCGCAATGCCGATGTCGCCGTTGAACACGCCCAGCTGCGCGTCGTTGCGCGTGACCATGACGGGACGGCCCGCATACCATTCGCCGCCCCGGCGGATCACGCCCTGCGCATCCAGGGCCTGCTCCACCGCGCGGTTGAGGCCGGACACGCCCCAGTCCCCCTCGCGCACGGCGCACAGCAACCGGAAGCGCTCGAAGGCCTGCAGCACAGCGACCACCCAGGCGCGGTGCGCTGCCTCGTCGGCGCCGGCCGCATCCGGCCGGCCCTGCAGCGCCTGGGCATAGAGGTCATAGCTGGCAAGACCGCCGCGCCCGTGCACGGCCAGTTCGGTCACGGCGTGCACGCCGCCGCCATGGCGTTCCCACAGCTCGGAACCGGCGCCGGCTTGCGTGCCGGCATCGAGCAGGGCCTGGGCCTTCACCGCCTCACCGGCATTCACGGCGTGTGCCAGCTGGCCGATGGGGCCGCCGAAGCGCCGGCTCTCGCGCAGCATGACGGTGTGCTGCGCCAGCGCTGGCGCACGATCGCCGTCGGGCGCCGCGAACTGCGGCGGCAGCCGCTGGCCCGCCACGCGCAGTGCGTAGTCCAGCGTGTCGGGCAGGTAGCGCCCGGCCTGGGCATCGCGGCACAGGTCGCCCAGCACGGCGCCCGCCTCCACCGAAGCCAGTTGGTCCTTGTCGCCCAGCAGCACCAGGCGGGCGCCGGCCGGCAGTGCCTCCAGCAGCGCCGCCATCATCTCCAGGTGGACCATGGAGGCCTCATCGACGATGAGCACGTCAACGTCCAGCTGCCGCCCTGCATGGAATCCCCAGTGCCGCGTATCGGGCCGCGCGCCCAGCATGGAGTGCAGGGTGCGCGCCGCACCCATGCGCTGCACCAGGCCCGCCAGGTCGATCTCGCCGCCCATGCTGCCCTGCAATTGCAGCAAGGCCCCGTCGATCGATTGCTTCAGCCGCGCAGCCGCCTTGCCCGTGGGGGCGGCCAGGGCCACGCGCAACTGGCCGGCATCGGGCGCCGTGGCAAACAGCAGGGCCAGCAGCCGTGCGGCGGTATAGGTCTTGCCGGTGCCGGGGCCGCCCGTGATCACCGACAGCCGGCCGCGCAGCGCCAGCGCGCAGGCCAGCTTCTGCCAGTCCACGGCGCCACCGTCCGCCGCAGGCGGGAACAGGCGGTCCAGCCAGTGGCGGGCCAGGGCTTCGTCCAGCGGCTGGCCGGCCACGGCCTGCGCCGCCGTGCGCTGGATGACGTGGGCGGCCACGGCGCGTTCGTAGTCCCAGTAGCGGCGCAGGTACAGCAGCGGCGCGGGGCCGTCTGCGCCGGCCAGCACCAGGGGCTGGCCGAGGTCCTCGCTGCCATCCTGTCCATCTACCTGCTCCCCGTGCACCACGCGCACCACGGGGCTGGCGCTCAGCGCCGCAACCCAGCCGGACAGGCGCGCAGGCAGCATCTGCCACAGGGCCTGCTGCGCGGGCAGCGCCTCGGCGGGCCAGGCAAGCACGTCGTTGGGGTTGCCGGCCAGCGGCGCCAGGGGCAGGCAGCTGTGGCCGCGCCCCTCCATCTGCGCCAGCAGTGCGGCGGCCACCAGCAAGGCGGGCCCAGCCTGCGCATCCTGCCCGGCGACGAAGGAGGCCAGCGCCGCATCCAGCCGGCGCAGCAGGCCCGCGTCGGCCCAGCGGCGCAGCAGGGCCAGCACTTCATTGGTGCCTGGCGGCACGGCGCCCGGCGGTTTGCCGCCCAGCGGTTTGCCGCCCAGCGATGCGTCGCCCGGCGAGTCGTCGCCCGGCGGTTCATCGAACAGGTCCAGCGTGGCCGTATCGACGGTGCGCGAACGGGGGCGCGGGCTCATGGCAGTTCCTCCGCGTTGGCGCGGCCGGGACCGAGCAGTTCATCGAGCGCATCGAGCAAGGGCAGCTCGGGCGCCATGGCATGCATGCCACCGGCCGGGCCATCGATGCCGCGCAGAAAGTAGTACAGCGCGCCGCCCAGCTGGCGCTGCGGCTCGTAGGCCGTGCCCAGCCGGCTGCGCAGCAGCCGGTGCAGGGCCAGCAGGTAGAGGGCGGCCTGCACGTCGTAGCGGTGGTGGAGCATGGCGCGCGCCAGGGCCTCCTGGCCGTAGGCGGCGCCGTCCGGGCCCAGGTGGTTGCTCTTGTAGTCGAGCACCCAGTAGCGGCCCTCGTGGCAGAACACCAGGTCGGCAAAGCCCATGAGCATGCCGTGCAGCGAGCGCTGGGGCAGCGCGGGCCGCTCCTGCCCCGGCAGGATGAAGCGCCGGCACAGCTGGTCGATGCGCTCGGCCGGCAGCTGGCGCGCGGGCAGCCAGAACTCCATCTCCGACAGTTGCGGGCCCAGCGTGGCCAGCGTGACATCCAGCGGCGCCAGCGGCTGGTGGACCACGGCCGTGAGCCAGGCCAGCAGGTCGCGCGCCTGCTCGCCCCGGCCCGCGCGCTCGCAGCGGCGCACCAGGCAATCAGCGAGCGCACCCTGGCCGTCCACGGGCAGGGCAAAGTCTTCGCCGCCCAGCCATTCAAGCTGGTCGTGCACGAAGTTGCCGACCACGGGGCCGCGCAGAAAGCGGTGCCAGACCGCAGGCCCGCCGGCCGGTCCATCCTGCAGGGGCTGCAGGCCCGCCAGGCCGGCGATGTCCGCCAGTTCCGGCGATGGCGGAGGCTCCAGCGCCTGCTCATCCTCGGCCGGGCGTTGCACGGCCACGGGCAGCACGGGCAGGCTGGGCGCGGCCATGGCACGCACCAGGGCAGAGAAGCTGCCGATGCCCCAGCGCGTGTCGAAGCGTGCGTCGTAGGGCCGGGCATCGTGCAGCGGCGTGGCAGCGTCCGGCGGCTGCCAGCGCGTGCGCTGCAGCGGCTCGGCGTCCAGATCGCGCCAGGCCATGTGCGGGTCTTCTCCGCACAGCTGTCGCAGGCCGTCAAGCCAGCCCTGGGCCGAGCGCGGCTCGGTACCGCCCAGCAGGTAGCCGGCGGCGCCCTGCTCGTTCACGCAGGCCTTGCCGTTGCCGCGCCTGAGCGGGGCCAGGCCCAGCCACAGCGCATGGCGCGGGCGGGTGAGCGCCACATAGAACAGGCGCAGGTCCTCGCGCAGCCGCTCGCGGTCGGCCAGGGCCAGATCCTCGTCGCTGAAGTCCAGCAGCAGCCTGCGGGCCGGGGCGGCATCGTCTTCCACCCCCTCCTGCGCGGACAGGGTCAGGAACGGCGTCCTGGCCCGCTCCATGGGGCGGAAGCTGCCCGCGAACGGCAGGCAGACCAGCGGGTACTCCAGGCCCTTGCTCTTGTGCACGGTGACGATCTTGACCAGGTCGGCATCGCTTTCCAGGCGCACCACCTGCTCTTCGCTGCCGCTGCCCGGCGCCTCGATCTGGGTGGCCAGCCAGCGGATCAGGGCCTGCTCGCCCTCCAGCTGGGCGCTGGCGGTCTGCAGCAGCTCGGCCAGGTGCAGGTAGTTGGTCAGGCGCCGCTCGCCACCCAGGGCCGGGTCCTGCAGCCAGCGCGCGGGCAGGTCCAGGCGGTACAGGGTCTGGCGGAGCATGGCCAGCACGCCCAGGCGCAGCCAGATGCTGTGCAGTTCGCGCAGCTGCTCGCTGCGCGCGTCAAAGGCTTCCTCGTCGGCGGCCAGCCAGGCCAGCTCGTCCAGCGACAGGCCGATGAGCCGCGTGGCCAGGCCCGCGCGCACGGCCTGGGCGTCCAGCGGCGCGGCAACGGCGCGCAGCCAGTACAGCAGGTCATGGGCCTCGTCGCTGGCAAACACCGAATCCTGGTCCGACAGGTAGACCGAGGCCACGGCGCGCGCCTGCAGTTCGCGGCGCACGGTGGCCGCCTCTCGGCCCGTGCGCACCAGCACGGCGATGTCGGCGGGCCGCAGGCGCACAAGGCGGCCATCGGGCTGCACAAAGCCGGCCTGCGGGTCGGCCAGCCACTGCACGATCTGCTCGGCGCAATGGGCCGCAAAGCGCCGCCGTACCTCGTCGGCCGACAAAGGCAGGGGGATGCCGGTGTCCTCGTCACGGCCCGCGCTCCAGGCCACGGTGAGGGCGGGCATGGCGCCGTCGCGCGTGTGCAGTTGCTCGCTGCGCCCCTGGGCGGCCACGGGCTCGAACGGCAGCGGGTTGTGGCTGCCGCGCCGGAACATGAAGGCGCCCTCGCCCGGGCGCTGCTCGGCCTGCGCGAACCAATGGTTGACGGCGCCCACCAGCGCCTGGGTGGAGCGGTAGTTGGTGCCCAGCACGTAGTGGCGCCCCTCGGTGGCGCGGCGCGCCTGCAGGTAGCTGTGGATGTCGGCGCCGCGAAAGCCGTAGATGGACTGCTTGGGGTCGCCGATAAGCAGCAGGGCGCTGTGCGGGTCGTTGGCCGCGGTGCGGTAGATCTGGTCGAACAGGCGGTACTGCAGCGGCGAGGTGTCCTGGAATTCATCGATCAGCGCCACCGGGTACTGGGCCAGGATGCGCTCACGCAGCACGGCACCGTTGTCGCCGGCCAGGGCCGTGTCCAGGCGCTGCAGCATGTCGGCAAAGCCGAAGCTGCCGGCCTGGCGCTTGAGGTGAGCCAGCCGCTGCGCCACGCGCGCGGCCGCATGCAGGCGCACGGCCACGCTGACGGGCGGCAATTGCTCCAGCTGCACCAGCAGCGCCTGCAGCTCGGCCAGCTCCAGCGGCATGAGCACATCGCCGGCCGCCCCCTTGAAGGCCTCGGCCAGGCCTTCGGGGCTGAGGCGGTGGCGCGCGGCCTCGGTCAGCGCCAGCGGACCGTCCAGCGGGGCGCGCGACCAGTCGGCCAGCGCGGCCAGCCAGCCGGTGTAGCGCGCGGGCTGCAGCTTGCGCTTGTCCCACAGTGCGCCATGGCCGTCGAGCTGTCCATCCAGCCACAGCTGCAGGCGCTGGGCCTTGTCGTCCCAGCCGGCCGCCAGGGCCAGCAGGCGGCTGCGGCGCTGTTCCATGGCGCGCTGCAGGCAGTCGGCCAGGCTGCCCTCGCCCGCACCGGGCACGGGGGGCTCGCGCAGCAGGGCACGCATGTCTTCGACCAGGGCATCGACGTGGGGCCAGATCTTCAGGGCCTCGTCCAGCAGTTCGTCGGACAGCGGGTAGCACTGCTGGCGCCAGTAGTCCTGCGCGGCCTCGGTCTGTCGCTGGCTTTCGTCAGGCTCCAGCGTTTCGTCGAAGAGGTTGCCGCTGTCGAAGGCATGCTCGCGCAGCATGCGCTGGCACCAGGCGTCGATGGTGTGGATGGCCGCGTCGTCCATGCATTCGGCCGCCATGGCCAGGCGCCAGGCCGCGCGCTCGCGGGCCGCGCCTTCAGGGTAGGCCTCGCGCAGCGCGTGCAGGAAGCCGTCGTGGGGCGCAGGTTCGGCCTCGCCGCGAAAGCACTGCACGGCCTCGATCAGGCGCTTGCGTATGCGGTCGGACAGCTCGCGCGTGGCCGCGCGCGTGAAGGTCATGACGAGGATGTCGGGCGGCATCAGCGGCCGCTCGAAGGCCGTACTGCTGATGCCGTCCAGGCTGCCCTCGCCATGCCCCAGCACCAGGCGCAGGTAGAGCGCAGCGATGGTCCAGGTCTTGCCGGTGCCGGCGCTGGCCTCGATCAGGCGGCTGCCCCACAGCGGAAAACGCTGTGCGTCGAGCACATGGCTGGTCACGCCGCCGGTCACTTCGCTGGTGCTCATGGTGCATCCGCCTGGTAGGGCTGGACCTGCACCTGCGCGGCCACCCAGTCGAGCAGCGGCGCGTGGACGGCATGGGCCAGGGCCTCGAAGCGCCCATCGGCGACCAAGGCCTCGAAATCGGGATAGCAGCGTGCCCAGGACGGGTCCTCGCCTTCGCCGCTGACCAGATGGCCGCCCTCATAGGCCTGCTGTGCCGCAGCGGGAAAGCCTTCGGCCATGGCCAGGCCGCTGCGCAGCGGCAAAGGCAGCGGGCCGTTCTGGCCTTCGCGCCACAGGGCCATCAATGCACGCAGCCGTGCCAGCGCGTCGGAGGGGTCCATGGGCAGGACCTGCACCAGGCCGTCGCGCGCCACCACGCGCAACTCGGCCTGCGAGCCGCTGGCGGCCAGCGCCAGGCTGCGCAGGTAGACCGGCATGAGCTTGTCGGCATGGGGCCGGCCCTTGGCATTGAGCAGGTTGCGCGGGTCCAGCAGCAGCCAGCACTGTGCGTCGTCCGCATCGGGGGACTCTTCGGTTTCGCAGGACTGGCGCAGCCCGTCGATCCAGTCGTCGAACACCAGGCCATCGTCCTCGATCAGCAGCCGCCTGCGCGGCGCGGGATGGGCATACCGATCCAGTTGCTGGCGCCAGGCCCGCAGCGAAGGCGTGACCGAGGACTGCAGCGCCCGCGCGCCGCGCGCGCCCAGCCCCGCCAGAGGCAGCCGCCCCGAGCGCGTGAGGCGCGCGACGGCGGCGCGCACGCTGTCTTCCATGGCCTGGGGCGCCTGCCCGGGCTCGTCCAGGCCGGCCGCCACCTGCTGCTGCAACTGCTGCACCAGCAAGTATTCGGTCAGGCCGTCGAGCTGGAACAGCTCCTCGTCCACCACGGGGTTGTCCTCCTGCTCGAAGCGCACCTGCAGGCGCTGGCGCAGGTAGGCGCGCGCCGGGTGGCGCAGGAAATCGGTGAGCCGGGCCAGCGTCAGCGGCGCCGAGGCGTCGGGGACAAAGGGCGGGCGCGACTGCGCGGGCAGCGCAGGCAACGCGTCCGCGCCGTCAGACTGCGCATGCGCGGCCCGCCATTCGCGCGCATACGTGGTCCAGGGCGAACCTTCTTCGAAATAGCGGCGGCTGAAGGGCTGCAGCGGGTGCTGCTGCGTGCGCTGCGCCAGCAGCGGCTGGCCGCCTTCGCCGCGCCAGCCGGCCTCCAGGTAGTCGCGCAGCTGGGAGACCAGGACCGAGGGCGGCTGCTCGCTGTTGTCGCGCACATGGTGGCCAGTCCAGCTGATGTAGAGCGCGCGGCGCGCGGACAGCAGGGCTTCGAGCATGAGCTGGCGGTCATCGTCGCGGCGCGCGCGGTCGCCGGGGCGCTGCTGGCCGGGCAGCGCCATCAGGTCGAAGTCGCTGCGCGTGGCGCGGCGCGGATAGTCGCCATCGTTCATGCCCAGCAGGCAGACCACCTCGAAGGGAATGGCCCGCATGGGCATCAGCGTGCAAAAGGTCACGCCACCGGCCCGAAAGCGCTGCGACAGCGAGGGCTGCTCCAGCGCCTGCATCCAGGCCTCCTGGGCCACGCCCAGTTCCACGGCCTGCGCATAGCCGGCCTGCTCGCAGGCGCGCTGCCAGTCCGTGAGGGCGGCGTCCAGTGCGGCCAGCATGGCCTCGTCCTCATCGTCCTGCGCCTTGAAGAAGTCCTGCAGCAGCGCGCGAAAGCGCTGCGCCCAGGCCTCAGGCATGGCGGGCTGCTCGGCCTCGCGCCACCACGCCAGCATGCGCTCCAGCAGCGCGGCCAGCACGCCGGCCAGCTCGGCCGACAGGCCGCCCACCTCGTCATAGGGCTCGATGCCGCCGAAGGCCTGGCCGTCCTGCGCCACGCCGCTGGCATAGCCCAGCAGCATGCGCTGCAGGCCGAACCAGGCGCTGTTGTGCTCGCCGCAGGCCTGCAGGCCCAGGGCGCCGCGCTGCGGCGCATTGAGTCCCCAGCGGATGCCGGCCCCGGCCATCCAGCGCGTGAGCTGGGGCAGGTCGTCGGCCGCCAGACCCATACGCGCGGCAATCGCTGGGACGTCCAGCAGGTCGCACAGCTCGCTGAGCCGGCAGCGCTGCTGCGGCAGGCGCAGCAGCCATTGCAGGGCAACGGCCAGCGGGCTGCTGGCGCGTGCGCCCAGGTCGGCAATGTCAAAGGGAATGTGGCGCGGATCATGCCTGCCGTACTGGCCGAACACGGCGCGTATCGAGGGCGCGGCGGTCTCTATGGACGGCAGCATGACTACGACGTCACGCGGTGCCAGCGGTGCCTGCCCCGGCTGCCCGGGATCCGGTGGCCGGGCCAGCATCTGCAGCAGCTGATCGTGCAGCACCTCCAGTTCGCGCACCACGCTGTGCGCGCTGTGGAACACGATGGAGCGGTCGGCCCGCGCCACCTCCAGCGGCGGGTGCTCGGCCAGCGGCACCAGGTCGCGGATGCGCTGCTGCACCTGGGCCAGCAGCGGCGCGGTGCGCAGGTCCTCGGCATCGGTTTCGTCGAACAAGTCCACGCGCGGCATCTGCAGCTGGGCTGCGGCACCCGTGGTGTCGAAGGCGTCGAGCTGGCGCACATAGTCGCGGCTTTGCCGGCCCCAGGCGGCCAGCAGCGGATGGGCGTGGGCATGCATGGCCTCCAGCGGCAACTGCGCCAGGTCGCGGCCGCCGCGCAGCGGCTGGCGGCGCCGCGCCATGCGCAGCAGCTCGCGCCCGTCGATGGCGTCGGCCCAATGGAAACGGCAGGGATTGGGCACGGCCAGCAGCACCTGGCTGTGGCGGGCAATGGCGGCCAGGAACTCCAGCAGGCTCAGCGGCAGCTGGCTGATGCCGAACACCACCACGCGGCGAGCCAGCGGCGCGGCCGGCGGCTCGCCGGACTGCAGCGCGGCCAGCACCCGGCCCTGCAGGCGCGCGCGCGTGGCGCCGCGCTGGTCCTCGTCCAGCTCGGCCAGCACGGCGCGCCACAGGCGCGGCTGCCACAGCTGGCCTTCGGGCACCGAGGCGTCCGCCACACCAGGGCGCAAGGGCATGGGCAGCACGTCATGCCCGGCCTCCCAGGCGTCCAGCCAGTCGGCGCGGTAGATCTGGTATTGGTCGAAAAGGTCGGCCAGGCGCTGGGCCAGCTGCAGCAGCCGCTCGGGCTCGCCGGGGCGCAGAAAGCCTGCAATGGGGGCGAAGGCCGGGTGATGCAGGCACTGCGGCAGCAGGCGCATGAGCCGCCAGGTCATGGGTGTCTTGTCCAGCGGCGATTCGCGCGGCACGGCCTGGCGGCCCAGCACCTGGCGGTAGCTGCGCCAGACAAAGCGCGCGGGCAGTTCCACGCGCGCGGCGGCGCACACGCCCAGCTGCTCGGCCATGCGCATCTTGAACCACTCGGCCATGCCGTTGCTCTGCACCAGCACCACCTCCGGCTCCAGCACGTCCAGCGGGTGCGCAGCCAGCCATGCCAGCACCGTATCGGCCAGCACCTCCGTCTGATTACCGTGCAGGGCGATCAAGCCCGGCTGCCAATGCGATGCCACCTCTGCGCTCCCGTGCTCCAAGCCATGCGAGCAGCGAGCTTAACGCGGTTGACACGGGCCGGGACCGCGCGGGTCCATTACCAATGCAGGTAGAACATGGCCTTGGCCAGCAGCACGATAGCCAGCATGTGGCAGAACACGCTCAGGTGCAGGCGGTGCGAGCGGCGCCCGCCCAGCACACCGCGCCGGCGCCACCACATGGCTGCCAGGAAATGTCCGAACACGCTGAGCGCCAGCCCGATCTTGAGCCCCAGCAGCAGGCCGAAGCTGCTGGCCAGCGGAGCGGCAAAGGCTGCAGCCAGTGCCGCGCGATGCTGCCAGCCCAGACCCAGCCCCGCGCCGTACAGCACCAGCAGCACCCAGGGCATGACGGCCACCGCTCGGTCGCCCAGCGCCTGCTCGGTGGCGCGCGCCACGATGGCGGGCAGGTGGCGGCGCGCCCCGGCCAGCAGCACCACTTCAAAGAACACCGTACCCGCGAAGGCGATGGCAGCCAGCAGGTGCAGGGTCAGCAGCAGGCCGTAGCTCATGCGCGCCTCCTGTGCGGCAGGGGCAGCGGCAGGGATGCGGGAGCCGGCAGCAGATCGGCCAGCGTGAAGCCGTCCAGATGGGCCAGGAAGCTGTCCAGCGCCCCGCCCAGCACGCCGGCCAGCCGGCAGTCCTGCGCAAGCGTGCAGGCAGGTGGGCTGGTGCCCGTGAAGCATTCGACGATGGCAAGGTCCGGCTCCATGCCGCGCACCACGTCGCCCAGGCCGATGTCGGCCGGCGCATGGGCTAGGCGCATGCCGCCGCCCTTGCCGCGCACGGTCACGATCCAGCCGCGCAGCGCCAGCTGGTGCGTGACCTTCATGAGATGGGCTTCGGAGATGGCATGGGCCTGGGCGATCTCGGCAATCGTGCACAGCCGCCCGGGGTGGCGCGCCACATGCATGAGCAGGCGCAGCGCGTAGTCGGTCATCAGAGTCAGGCGCATGGCAGGCCTGCGATCATGCCTGCCGGTCGGCACGCGGGCGCACCAGCAGCGGGGCGAAACGCCACAGGTACAGCGCAAAGGCCAATACCCAGGCAGCGGCCGAGGCATGCAGCGCCGCCAGCGACAGCGCCGTGGGCAGCAGGGCCGCCAGGCGCAGCACGGCAGCGGCAATGACCAGGGCATAGGCGGCGACCATGCTGCGGTCGGTGCGCAGCGGCAGGCCCAGGTGGCCCATCGACGTCCGTGTGCACATGCCGATGATGAGCAGGGCAAAGCCGCCCGCACCGATCACATGCACGGGCCAGGCGGGGCGCAGCACCCATCCCGCCGCATGCGCGCCGGCCACCAGCAGGCCCGCACCCAGCGCCGCGTGGCCCAGGTAGAGAATCCACAGCAGCGGCACGCGGCGCACGGCCTGGGGCTTCCAGGCCAGCACCTGCCACAGGGCGATCAGGCCCGCCACGGCCAGGCCGGCGGCCAGGCCCGGCCACCAGCCCGCCAGCAGGCAGGCGATGGCCACCACGCCCGCACCCAGTTGCCACTGGCCGCTGGCCGTGTGCATGGGGATCTGCAGGCCGGACACGGCGCGCATGGTGAAGAAGGGGATCACGCGCCGCGCGATCAGCAGCGCAATCACGGCCATGCACAGCAGGCCTGCGTTGAAGCGCTGCATGAGCGCGCCGTAGTCGCCTTGCCAGATGGACCACAGGTACAGCGCATCGGCCACGCCCAGGCCCGCCAGCAACAGGGGCAGCCCGTAGTTGCGCCGGCTGCGCGCGGCATGGATGGCGCGGCCCAGCGCCAGCGCGGCCCAGGCGAAGAAGGCGGTCTCGCACAGCGCGGCTACCGCAAAGGCCTGCGGCCCCGGCAGCAAGAAGCCTGCGCGGGCCACCAGCCATAGCAGGCACAGCGCGCCCAATGCCCGGCCCTGCAGGGGATTGCGCCCTGTCCAGTTGTTGCCTGCCGTGAACAGAAAGCCCACGGCGATGGTGGCCACGAAGGCCCACAGCATCTCGTGCGCGTGCCAGAACACGCCGGGCATGCGCCCCGCGATCCACTGCGGAGCATGGACCCACAGCGCCACCGACAGCGCGGCCCAGAGGCAGCCAAGCAGGTACAGCGGCCGAAATCCCAATTCGAGGAATGCCGTCCATTGCGGCGCCGGCTCCCGGGTTCTCAGGGGTTCCTCCAGCTCCATCCATTGCGCCATGATGTGCACTCCTTCCGGCCCGCTGCGCCTGCATAAGATGCATCCAGCGTACATCTTCAAGTGCACCGGCGAGGCGGCGGCGCAACCACCTTCTGACCCATATCAAGCAGGAGCCAAGCATGGCACTCGAACACGCAAAGCCACTGGAGGTCATCGCCCTGCACGCCCGCGACGGCATGCCCATCAGCACCAGCCTGATCCGAACGCCGAAGCTGCAGCTGCTGCGCCTGGTGCTGCCGCCCGGCCATGCCCTGCCCAGCCATCAGGTCCCCGGCGAGGCCACCATCCACTGCCTGGCGGGCGAGGCCGGCATTGCCACGCGCCTGGCCAGCCTGCGGCTGGTGGCCGGCTCGGTGGTGCTGGTGCCTGCCGGCGAGCTGCACGATGTGCACGCGCGCGGCGACCAGGGCTGCGTGCTGCTGGTGACGATTGCGGGCGCGAACGACTGAACGCGGCCGCAGCACAGGCAGGATCACGCATTGCCTGAGGCACAAAGAAAAACGGACTGCTTCTTGCGAAGCAGTCCGTAATCTTTTTCACTGTATCTGGTGGCCTGGGACGGAATCGAACCGCCGACACAAGGATTTTCAATCCTCTGCTCTACCGACTGAGCTACCGGGCCGAGAACTAGATTATATGCAGGATTTTTTGACCCAAAAACGAAAAAGCCAAAATTCCTTCAAAAAGTCTATCCGCGCTTGTTGCGGCCCAGGTCCACGCCCAGCTGGCGCAGCTTGCGGTACAGGTGGGTGCGCTCCAGGCCGGTCTTCTCGGCCACGCGGGTCATGGAGCCGCCTTCGCGCGCCAGGTGGAACTCGAAGTAGGCCTTCTCGAAACCGTCGCGCGCCTCGCGCAGGGGGCGGTCCAGATCGAAACCCTGGTGTGCATGCGGCACGTTGTTGTCCACCGGCACACGGCTGGCCGCAGGCGTGACGACGGCTGCGATGTCGGCGGGCTCGGCCACTGCGGCAGGCGCTGCAGCCGGCGCCTGGCTGGCGGCATTGCGCGCCAGGCCCTGCTCCACCGCCTTGAGCAGCTTCTGCATGGTGATGGGCTTTTCCAGGAAGGACAGCGCACCGATGCGCGTGGCCTCCACCGCCGTCTCGATGGTGGCGTGGCCGCTCATCATGATGACCGGCATGGTCAGCTGGCCCGCCGAGGCCCATTCCTTGAGCAGCGATACGCCATCGGTGTCGGGCATCCAGATGTCGAGCAGCACGAGGTCGTAGGTGTTGGAGGCGCGCGCCGTGCGCGCCTGGCCGGCGTTCTCGGCCACGTCCACACTATGACCTTCGTCGTTGAGGATTTCCGACAACAAATCCCGGATCCCCAGTTCGTCGTCGACCACCAGTATGTTTGCCATGTGTCTTAAGCCTATGTGCTGAGGCGCGGGGGGGCGTCAGGCCTATCCTGTACGCTCAGGCGCAAATGATAGCGACACTTGCGCACCTTGAATCACCCCGCCGTCGTCCCTGTTGCCCAGGTCGATGCGGGCGCCATGCTCGTCTGCGATTTTCTTGACCACGGCCAGGCCCAGTCCGGTGCCCCGCGCCTTGGTCGTGACATAGGGCTCGAAGGCCCGTTGAAGGATGTTGGCCGCGAAGCCCGTGCCGCTGTCGCTGATGCTCAGGCGCACGCGGCGCGTGGACTCATTCCAGCGCGTCTCTATGGTCACGGGGCCGGGGGGCTGGCCGCTTTCCTGCGCACGCTGGGCCGTGGCGTCCTGGGCATTCTGCAAAAGATTGTGAATGACCTGGCGCAGCTGCTGGCCATCGCCGGAAATCGGCGGGCATTGCGGGTCCAGCACACACTCCACGCGCACTTCGGCGTTCTCTTCACCGTACAGCTGCAGCACGTCGGTCACCAGCGCGTTGAGGTCCAGCGACTGCAGATTGGCGGCAGGCAGGCGCGCGTAGTCGCGGAATTCATCGACCAGGCGCTTCATGGCGCCGACCTGATCGACGATGGTCTTGACGGACTTGGCCAGCAGCGCCTGGTCAGCCGGCTGCAGCTTGTCGGTCAGCCGCATGGCCATGCGCTCGGCCGACAGCTGGATGGGCGTGAGCGGGTTCTTGATCTCATGGGCCACGCGGCGCGCGACCTCGCCCCAGGCCTGGGCGCGCTGGGCCGAGACGATCTCGGAGATGTCGTCGAAGACCAGCAGCCGCTGCGCATCGGGCAGTTCCGCACCGCGCATGACCAGGGTGGTGGTGTGCTGGATGACGCCGCCATCGGTGGAGGCATGCAGCTCATGCACCAGTTGCCAGCGATCGCGCCCCTGCTCGCCCAGGAAGAGCGCGAACTGCTCCTGCACGACTTCGCCGAACTGCTCCAGCCCCGGCACCTGGGACAGCGCCCGTCCTTCATGGACGGCCATGGGCGCGCGCAGTATGCGCGTGGCCCCGGGATTGCTCAGGACGATGGCGCCCCGCGCGTCCAGCACGATGACGCCCGATGTGAGGTTGTCGAGGATGGTCTGCAGGTTGCCGCGTGCGGCATCGAGCTGGCCCATGCTGCGGTTGGCCTCGGCGCGCGCGTCGGCCAGTTGCTGGGTCATGAGCGCGAAGGAGCGCGTGAGCCCGCCGATCTCGTCGCGCGTCTGCAGCGCCGGCTTGGGCCGCAGGTCGCCGCGCGCCACGTCGCGCATGCCCTGGGCCAGCAGCAGCAGCGGCCTGGCCAGCTGGTTGCCCAGCACGATGGCCAGCACCACGGCGCCGAAGACCGCCAGGAACAGGCTGAGCGTGAGCGTGCCTATGTACATGCGCTGCAGGCCGCCGCGTGCCAGCGCGCGTTCCTGGTATTCGCGGTTGGCGGCCTGCACGGCAAGGGCGTTGGTCACCAGCGCCTGCGGCAGTGCAATGGTGGCCTGCAAATAACGCGGCTCGGTCAGCAGTCCCACGCTGGGGTTGGGAACCACGGCCAGCGTGCGGACCTGGGCATTCGGCGCTGTGGCACCCGGCTGGGCCGTGCCGTCGTCGTCCAGTCCTTCGATGCTGGCCACGGCGCGCTGCTCGCGCAGCGAGCGCAGCATTTGCGCGCTGGGGCGTTCGGGCTGCAGGTTGAAGCGCGACTGGCCTGCGCTGGCGATGGCGCGCAGGCCCGGGAAGTCGCCGCTGCGCGTGGTCTGCGAGGGCCCCATGACGGCAAGCTCCGACGCACTCCAGAGCACGACATCGGTGGCACCCAGCTGGTCGCGCACGCGCTCCAGGATCAGCGCGGCGCCCGCATCGGAGACCTGGGACAGCTGGGCGCCTGCGGTGCGCGTGTTGTTGGCCATGTCGTTGGCCACGGTCTCCAGCGTGGAGCTGGCCAGGCTCACGCCTGCCGACAGCGCACCCTCGACCTGCACGTCGAACCAGCTCTCGATGGAGCGCGAGACGAACTGGTAGGAAACGATGTAGATCAGCAGGCCCGGCACCAGTCCCACCAGCGTGAAGATGCCGGCCAGCTTGAGCAGCAGGCGGCTGCCGAAGCGCCCCCGCTGCAGGCGTATGGCCAGGCGGATGCCGCCCCAGACCAGGATGGCCAGCAGCAGACCGGCCACGACCACGTTGGCGGCGAACAGCCAGTTGTAGTTGCGCTCGTAGTCCAGCCGGTTGTTGGTGGCCAGGGTCAGCAGGAACAGCAGCAGCACGCCGACCAGCCCCATGAGACCGGCGCCCACGCCCACGGCCCAGCGCGTGCCGCGCGACAGGCCGGCCGAGGCCGGCAGGGCCATGCGTTCGTCGGCGTCGGTGTCCCGGTTCATGGCGCGTCTTCCAGCATCTGGGCGCGCGACAGCTGCAGGTTCCAGCCCGAGCGGCCCAGCGCACCGATCTGCAACGGCCTTGGCAGCTGGGACAGGTCGATGCGAAAGCGCAGCTGCACCGAGACACCCGACTGCGTGGGTGCCGTGTCCATGATTTTCCAGCGCGAGATGCGCCGCATGGAGGACAGCGCATCTTCCAGGGTCTCGAAGGTCTGGCCCAGGGCCAGCCCCAGCCCGGCGCTGGAGAAGGGGGTATTGGAGATGTGCAGGCGCCAGCGGCGTGTCAGCGGCTGGTGGCTGAGGCGGTAGTGGCGGCTGGCGGTGGCCAGTTGCTGATCGGACCAGTACCAGCGCTCACGCTGGACCTGAGCCTCGGCCACGAAGTACATGGGAATGCCCTGACGCAGCGCGTCGTCGATCTGGTAGGGCAACTCGAACTGGAGATTGGCGGACAGCAGCAGACCATCGTCGGAGCGCTCGAGCTGCATGGATCCGATCTCGGCGGTCAGCGCATCGGCCCTGGCCTGCAGGCCCAGGCCGGCCAGCACGGCGGCCAGCACAAGTGCCCCGGCCAGCCGCGCCAGCAGGCGCAGCCAGGCTGGCGACCTGGTCCGGGGACGGGGGTCAGCGCGTCTTTTGCAGCAAGGCGTAGAAGAAGCCGTCGTGGTCACCCAAAGCATTGTCAGCCAGCATGCCGGCTTTGTAGTCCTTGCCCGGGATTAAATGCCCCGGCGCCGGCAGTGTTCGCGCCTCACTGTTGCGTGCAACAAACGCTTGAACCTGTGCCTCGCCCTCTTGCCTGAAGACCGAGCAGGTGCAGTACAGCAGGCGCCCGCCAGGCTGCAGCAGGGGCCACAGGGTGTCGAGCAGCCGGGACTGGATCTGGGCCAGCTGGTGCACATCGCTTTCGCGGCGCAGCCAGCGCACGTCGGGCTGGCGCCGCACGATGCCCGAGGCCGTGCAGGGCGCGTCCAGCAAGATGGCGTCGAACAGCTGGCCACCGCATTGCGCCTCGAACCACTGCGCAGGCTGGGACGCATCGGCCACGACCACTTGCGCCTGCAACTGCAGCCTTCCCAGCGTGTCCTCGATGCGCGCGGCGCGCTCGGCGTCTATCTCCAGCGCCGTGACCTGCAAGGTCTGCGGCGCTGCGTATTCCAGCAGGTGGGCCGTCTTGCCACCGGGGGCGGCGCAGGCATCAAGTACCCGCAACGCTCGGCCGGCGGGCTGCTCCAGCCCTTGCAGCAGCAGCGGTGCGGCCAGTTGCGCCGCCGCATCCTGCACGGAGGCCAGGCCCTGATCGAAGCCCGGCAGGGATTGCACGGGCAAGGCCTGCTGCAGTTGCAGGCCGCTGTCGGCCACGGCAAGCGATGGCACGTCCATGGCCTGCAGCGCCGCCTGGTACTGCGCGCGGTCTGCCCTTTGGCGATTGACGCGCAGCGTCATCGGAGGCTGCTCGTTGTTGGCCTGCAGGATGGCCTGCCAGTGATCGGGATGGTCCTTGCGCAGGCGGGCAATCCACCAGGCGGGATGGTTCCAGACCGCCTGCGGCTGGGCTTCGGTGGCGGCGACCAGGGCATCGCGCTCGCGCAGAAAGCGGCGCAGGCAGGCGTTGACAAAGCCGGACTGCGCGCGGGTCGGCCCCTGCTTGGCCGCTTCCACGGCCTGGTTGACCAGGGTGAACGGCGGGTATGGCGCGCGAGATTCATCCCAAGCCAGGGCCAGGGCGGTGTTCAGCAATGCGCTGACGCGCGGCGGCGGGTTGCGCGAGGCCAACTGCTTTTGCAGCGCCTGGGCACGGCCCAGTTGGCGCAGCACCTGGAACAGCAGGGCCTGCACGCCGGGACGCAGCGGCTGCGGCACACGCGCCAGCACGCTGCGGCTGGACTGGCCTTCGAGCACGGCCTGCAGGCATTGGGCGACGGCGTCGAGCTGCTGCCAAAGAGGAGGTGCGGCCGGTGCGGCATGCGCCTGCGAGGGCGCCGCAGCGCGGCGCGGGGAAGAATGCGTGCGTTGGTTCATGTTCCACTTTCCTGCACCTTGCTGGGCGCAGGTTCGACCAGCAGGCTGCGCACCGGGCGAAAGCCCAGCAGCCAGGCCAGCAGCCTGGCCGGATATTGCGCGATGGCGGCGTTGTAGCGCTCGGCCGCGGCGTTGAATTGCTGCAGTCCCAGGCGGTTGCGCACCTGGTGCTCGGTCCAGCGCTGCTGCCAGGGCTGCAGCGGATCGGGGTCCGGCGACGGGGCATCTGATGGCGCAGTGCCAGTGCCAGCGGCGCCGGCGCCGGTGTCAACGGCGACCTTGGTCATGGCCTGCCAGGCCACCTCCAGCGCCGTGCAGGCATGCTCCAGCGAGGCCAGCGCGCTCTCGCGCAGCGGCCGGCCACGGGCATCGACCAGCGCCGCCTGCAACTGCGCGGCGGTCTGGTGCAGCGCGGCCTGGGCATGCACAAGGGCGGGGCTTTGGCCTTCGCCCTTGGGCTGTGCCTCGAAGGCCTGCAGCATGGCATGCCACTGGCCCAGGTATGCATCGAGCGTACCGAACTGCTGCACGCAGCCGCTGCGCAGCCGGGCCAGCCGGTTGTATGCGCCGACGGCCCAGAACACCAGCAGTGCCAGCAGCATCCATTCAAGAGACAAGGACCACATCGTCTGCAATGGCCCGGCCGGAAGCTGGTCCGGCCGAACTCTGGTTATTCCCAAAGAAAAACGCTCCCGCCTGCGCAGGGCAGGCCGGGAGCGTCACATCATCAAGCACTTGCGCCATGCACTGCTCTAGGAGACAGCATGTCCCAACAAGAGGGACGCCGAGCAAGGGCCGCCCCCGCAGCGAGGGCGTCGTCCCCCTCCCGCGTAGCGAGAGAGGGGGAAGCGGCACAGCCGCTCAGGGGGTGACACCGCCTATCAGTCAGCGGAAGCGTCACCGGCGACGGCAGCCACGCCAGCGTCGTCGTCAGCCATCACACCGGCCAGTTCGGCCGCTTCGGCATCGGCGATGGCGCGGCGCTCTGCGTCGTCCATGGCGTCCTTGGCCTTGCGCGCCTGGTGGTATGCCAGACCCGTACCGGCGGGGATCAGGCGACCCACGATGACGTTTTCCTTCAAGCCACGCAGCTCGTCGCGCTTGCCCATGATGGCAGCCTCGGTGAGCACGCGGGTCGTTTCCTGGAACGACGCGGCAGAGATGAAGGAGTCGGTCGACAGCGATGCCTTGGTAATACCCAGCAGCACGTTGGAGTACGTGGCAGGGATCTTGCCTTCGCGCTGCAGCGCCTCGTTGGTATTGAGGATCTCCGAACGCTCGACCTGCTCGCCAGCGATGTAGGTCGAGTCGCCGGTGTTCTCGACCACGACGCGGCGCAGCATCTGGCGAACGATCACCTCGATGTGCTTGTCGTTGATCTTCACACCCTGCAGGCGGTAGACGTCCTGCACTTCATCGACGATGTAGCGCGACAGCTCCTCGATGCCCAGCAGGCGCAGGATGTCCTGCGGATCGGCCGGGCCGTCGACGATGGACTCACCCTTGTTGACCACCTGGCCTTCGTGCACCAGGATGTTCTTTTCCTTGGGCACGAGTTCTTCCCAGACCTTGCCATCCAGATCGGTGATCTGCATGCGCACCTTGCCCTTGGTTTCCTTGCCGAAGGAAATGGTGCCGGTCATCTCGGCCAGCGTGCCCTTGTCCTTGGGCGTGCGGGCTTCGAACAGCTCGGCCACGCGGGGCAGACCGCCGGTAATGTCGCGGGTCTTCTGGCCTTCGACAGGGATACGGGCCAGCACTTCGCCGGGGCCCACGTCCTGGCCGTCACGCACCTGGATCAGCGCGCCGACCTGGAAGCCGATCGTCACCGAGTGGTCGGTGCCGGGGATCTTGACTTCCTGGTTGTTGGCATCGATCAGCTTGACCTGGGGACGCACGACCTTGGCAGAGCCACGGCGCTTGGGATCGATCACCACCAGCGTGGACAGGCCGGTCACTTCGTCGACCTGCTTGGCCACGGTCAGGCCCTCTTCCACATTCTCGAAGCGCACCTGGCCGGCGTACTCGGTAATGATGGGTCGGGTCAGCGGATCCCAGTTGGCCAGGATCAGACCGGCCTTGACCTGCTGGTCGGGCCTGACGGTCAGCACGGCACCGTAAGGCACCTTGTGGCGCTCACGCTCGCGGCCGTTGTCGCTGATGACGATTTCGCCCGAACGCGAAATCACGACCAGCTCACCCTTGGTGTTGCTGACGTAGCGCATCGTGCTGTTGAAGCTGATGGAGCCGTTGGACTTGGCTTCCACGCTCGAGGCGATGGCAGCGCGCGAAGCGGCACCACCGATGTGGAAGGTACGCATGGTCAGCTGCGTGCCGGGCTCGCCGATGGACTGGGCGGCGATCACACCCACGGCTTCGCCGAGGTTGATCAGGCCGCCGCGGCCCAGGTCGCGGCCGTAGCACTTGGCGCACAGGCCGTAGCGGGTTTCGCAGGTCAGCGCGGTGCGGACCTTGATCTCGTCCACGCCTTGCGACTCCAGCTCGTCGATCACGTCTTCGTTGAGCAGCGTGCCTGCGGGCAGCAGCACGGCCAGCGTCTCGGGATGCACGACGTCCTCGGCCGTGGTACGGCCCAGCACGCGGTCGCGCAGCGATTCGATGACTTCACCGCCTTCGACGATGGCGCGCATCAGTGCGCCATTGCTCGTGCCGCAATCGTCCTCGTTGACCACCAGATCCTGCGTCACGTCCACCAGACGACGCGTCAGGTAGCCGGAGTTGGCCGTCTTCAACGCCGTGTCGGCCAGACCCTTTCGGGCGCCGTGGGTGGAGATGAAGTACTGCAGAACGTTCAGGCCTTCACGGAAGTTCGCCGTAATGGGCGTCTCGATGATGGAGCCGTCAGGCTTGGCCATCAGGCCACGCATGCCGGCCAGCTGGCGGATCTGCGCGGCCGAGCCGCGGGCGCCGGAGTCGGCCATCATGTAGATGGCGTTGAACGATTCCTGCTCGACTTCGTTGCCGTGGCGGTCGATGACCTTTTCCTTGGCCAGCTGGGCCATCATGACCTTGGAGACTTCGTCGCCGGCCTTGCCCCAGATGTCCACCACCTTGTTGTAGCGCTCGCCAGCGGTCACGAGACCGGAGACGTACTGCTGTTCGATCTCTTTCACCTCGGCTTCGGCACGGCCGATGATCTCGGCCTTTTGCGGCGGCACCAGCATGTCGCCGATGGCGATCGAGATGCCGGCGTGCGTGGACAGGCGGAAGCCGTTTTGCAGCAGCTTGTCGGCAAACACCACCGTGGCCTTCAGACCGCACTTGCGGAACGAGGCATTGATGAGCTTGGAGATCTCCTTCTTCTTGAGCGCCTTGTTCATGTGGCTGAACGGCAGGCCCTTGGGAAGGATCTCGGACATCAGGGCGCGGCCCACGGTGGTTTCCACCAGGCTGGTCGAAGGCTCGAACTCGCCGGAGTCCTTGTTCTTCGTCCACTCGGTCAGGCGAACGCTGATCTTGGCGGCCAGCTCGACCTGCTCGGCGTCCAGCGCGCGCTGCACTTCGCCGATGTCGGCGAAGACCATGCCCTCGCCCTTGCCGTTGATGCGCTCGCGCGTCGCGTGGTACAGACCCAGCACCACGTCCTGCGAAGGAACGATGGAGGGCTCGCCCGATGCGGGGAACAGCACGTTGTTGGAGGCCAGCATCAGCGTGCGGGCTTCCATCTGTGCTTCCACCGACAGCGGAACGTGGACGGCCATCTGGTCACCGTCGAAGTCGGCGTTGAAGGCCGCGCAGACGAGCGGGTGCAGCTGGATGGCCTTGCCTTCGATCAGGATGGGCTCGAAGGCCTGGATGCCCAGGCGGTGAAGCGTGGGAGCACGGTTCAGCATGACCGGGTGCTCCTTGATGACCTCTTCGAGGATGTCCCACACCACGGGCGTGCCGGATTCCACTTCCTTCTTCGCCGCCTTGATGGTGGTGGCGATGCCGCGCTGCTCGAGCTGCGCGAAGATGAAGGGCTTGAACAGTTCCAGCGCCATCAGCTTGGGCAGACCGCACTGGTGCAGCTTGAGGTACGGACCCACCGTGATCACGGAACGGCCCGAGTAGTCCACGCGCTTGCCCAGCAAGTTCTGGCGGAAACGGCCGCTCTTGCCCTTGATCATGTCGGCCAGCGACTTCAGGGCACGCTTGTTGGCGCCCGTCATGGCCTTGCCACGGCGGCCGTTGTCCAGCAGCGAGTCCACTGCTTCCTGCAGCATGCGCTTTTCGTTGCGCGCGATGATTTCCGGAGCCTTCAGCTCCAGCAGGCGGCGCAGACGCGAGTTGCGGTTGATGACGCGGCGATACAGGTCGTTCAGGTCGGACGTTGCGAAGCGGCCGCCGTCCAGCGGCACCAGCGGACGCAGGTCCGGGGGCAGCACGGGCAGCACTTCCATGACCATCCAGCCCGGCTTGATGCCGGACTTCTTGAACGCTTCCAGCAGCTTCAGGCGCTTGGCGTTCTTCTTGACCTTGACTTCGGAGCCGGTCAGGTCGCCGCGCAGGCGCTCGGTCTCGACGTCGATGTCGATGCCTTCGAGCAGGTCCTTGATGCCTTCGGCGCCCATCTTGGCTTCGAACTCGTCACCGTACTCGGTGCGCTTGGCCTCGTAGTCGTCCTCGGTCATGATGCTGAACTTCTTCAGCGGGGTCATGCCGGGGTCGGTCACCACGTAGGCTTCGAAGTACAGCACGCGCTCGATGTCGCGCAGCGTCATGTCGAGCACCAGGCCCAGACGCGACGGCAGCGACTTCAGGAACCAGATGTGGGCGCAGGGCGCAGCCAGGTCGATGTGGCCCATGCGCTCGCGGCGCACCTTGGTCTGGGTCACTTCGACGCCGCACTTCTCGCAGATCACGCCGCGGTGCTTGAGGCGCTTGTACTTGCCGCACAGGCACTCGTAGTCCTTGATGGGGCCAAAGATCTTGGCGCAGAACAGACCATCGCGCTCGGGCTTGAACGTGCGGTAGTTGATGGTCTCGGGCTTCTTCACCTCGCCGAAGGACCAGGAACGGATCTTCTCGGGAGAAGCCAGACCGATCTTGATGGCATCGAAATGCTCATCGGGCGTGAATTGCTTGAACAGGTCGAGTAGAGATTTCATAAGACTCTTTCCCTTTTCAATATTTAAGAACGCTCAAGCTCGATGTCGAGGCCCAGGGAGCGGATTTCCTTGACCAGCACGTTGAACGACTCGGGCATGCCTGCCTCGATGGCGTGCTCGCCCTTGACGATGGATTCGTACACCTTGGTACGGCCCACCACGTCGTCGGACTTCACGGTCAGCATTTCCTGCAGCACATAGGCGGCGCCGTAGGCTTCCAGCGCCCACACTTCCATTTCCCCGAAACGCTGGCCGCCGAACTGGGCCTTGCCGCCCAGGGGCTGCTGCGTCACCAGAGAGTACGGACCCGTGGAGCGGGCGTGCATCTTGTCGTCGACCAAGTGGTGCAGCTTCAGGTAGTGCATGTAGCCGATGGTGGTCGGACGCTCGAAGCGGTCACCGGTGCGGCCGTCATACAGGTAGGCCTGCGTGCGGCTTTCGGTCAGGCCCTTGCGCTCCTTCAGCTCTTCCGGATATGCCAGATGCAGCATGTCCTGGATTTCCTGCTCGGAAGCGCCGTCGAACACCGGCGTGGCAAACGGCACGCCCGTGGTCAGCGCCTGCGCCATGGACACGATCTCGTTGTCATCGAGCTGGGCCAGGTCTTCCTTGCGGCCGCGCGAGTTGTAGATCTCTTCCATGAAGGCACGGATTTCGGCGGCACGGGCTTCCTGCTGCAGCATGTCGCCGATGCGCTGGCCCAGGCCCTTGCCGGCCCAGCCCAGATGCACTTCCAGCACCTGGCCGATGTTCATGCGCGAAGGCACGCCCAGCGGGTTCAGCACGATGTCGGCAGTGGAGCCGTCGGCCATGTAGGGCATGTCCTCGACCGGAACGATCTTGGAGACCACGCCCTTGTTGCCGTGGCGGCCGGCCATCTTGTCGCCGGGCTGCAGGCGGCGCTTGACGGCCAGGTAGACCTTGACCATCTTGAGCACGCCAGCGGGCAGCTCGTCGCCCTGGGTGAGCTTCTTGCGCTTTTCTTCGAAAGCCAGGTCGAAGCTGTGGCGCGTCTGCTCCAGCGAGTTCTTGATGGACTCGAGCTGGGTGGCGACCTCGTCCTCTGCAGGACGGATGTCGAACCAGTGGAACTTCTCCACGCCGTCCAGGTAGGCCTTGTCGATCTTGGCGCCCTTGGCCAGCTTTTGCGGGCCGCCGTTGGCCACGCGGCCATTGAGCAGCTTCTCGATACGGTCGAAGGCGTCGGCCTCGACGATGCGCAGCTGGTCGTTCAGGTCCAGGCGGTAGCGCTTGAGTTCATCGTCGATGATCTGCTGGGCACGCTTGTCGCGCTGGATGCCTTCACGGGTGAAGACCTGCACGTCGATCACGGTGCCTTGCGAGCCCTGGTCCACGCGCAGCGAGGTGTCCTTCACGTCGGAAGCCTTCTCGCCGAAGATGGCGCGCAGCAGCTTCTCTTCAGGCGTCAGCGTGGTCTCGCCCTTGGGCGTGACCTTGCCGACCAGCACATCGCCGGGCTGTACTTCCGCACCCACGTAGATGATGCCGGACTCGTCCAGGCGGTTGAGCTGCTGCTCGGACAGGTTCGGGATGTCGCGCGTGATTTCCTCGGCACCGAGCTTGGTGTCGCGGGCCATCACCACGAGTTCTTCGATGTGGATCGAGGTGTAGCGGTCTTCGGCCACCACGCGCTCGTTGATCAGGATCGAATCCTCGAAGTTGTAGCCGTTCCAGGGCATGAAGGCGATCAGCATGTTCTGACCGATGGCGATTTCGCCCAGGTCGGTCGATGCGCCGTCGGCCACCACGTCACCCTTGGCCAGCTTGTCGCCACGCTTGACGATGGGACGCTGGTGGATGTTGGTGTTCTGGTTGGAACGCTGGTACTTGATGAGGTTGTAGATGTCCACGCCGACTTCGCCGGCCACGGCTTCCGCATCGTTCACGCGGACCACGATGCGCGTTGCATCGACATAGTCCACGATACCGCCGCGGGTTGCCGTCACCACGGTGCCGGAGTCCACTGCCGCCACGCGCTCGATGCCCGTGCCCACCATGGGCTTTTCGGGACGCAGCACAGGCACGGCCTGACGCGACATGTTGGCGCCCATCAATGCGCGGTTCGCGTCATCGTGCTCCAGGAACGGAATCAGCGAGGCAGCCACCGACACGATCTGTGCGGGCGACACGTCCATGTACTGAACGCGCTCGGCCGACACCAGGGTCGAATCACCCTTTTCGCGCGCCGACACCAGGTCGCCGATCAGGCGGCCTTCGGCATCCAGCTCGGCATTGGCCTGGGCGATGATGTACTTGCCTTCCTCGATGGCCGACAGGTAGTCGATCTCCATCGTGACCTTGCCGTCGGCCACGCGACGGTAAGGCGTCTCGATGAAGCCGTACTCGTTCAGGCGGGCGTACAGGGCCAGCGAATTGATCAGGCCGATGTTCGGGCCTTCAGGCGTTTCGATAGGGCAGACGCGGCCGTAGTGGGTCACGTGCACGTCGCGCACTTCGAAGCCTGCGCGCTCGCGCGTCAGACCGCCCGGGCCCAGGGCCGAGACGCGACGCTTGTGCGTGATTTCGGCCAGAGGATTGGTCTGGTCCATGAACTGCGACAGCTGCGACGCACCGAAGAATTCCTTCAGGGCGGCCGAAATCGGCTTGCTGTTGATCAGGTCATGGGGCATTAGCGGCTCTTGCTCGGCCTGACCCAGACGCTCCTTCACGGCCTTCTCGATACGTGCCAGGCCCGTGCGGTACTGGTTCTCAGCCAGTTCGCCCACGCAACGCACGCGGCGGTTGCCCAGGTGGTCGATGTCATCGACCTCGCCCTTGCCGTTGCGCAGATCCACCAGGATCTTGACCACGGCCAGGATGTCCTCGTTGGACAGCACCATGGGGCCGGTGGCGCCATCGCGGCCGACCTTGGCGTTGAACTTCATCCGGCCCACGCGCGAAAGATCGTAGGTGTCGGGGTTGTAGAACAGGCGCTGGAACAGGGCCTGCACGGCGTCCTCGGTCGGCGGCTCGCCGGGGCGCATCATGCGGTAGATGGCCACGCGCGCAGCGAACTCATCGACGGTTTCGTCGGTGCGCAGGGTCTGCGAAATGTAGGCGCCCTGGTCCAGCTCGTTCGTGTAGATGCACTGCAGATCCTGGATGCCGGCGCTGCGCAGCTTCTTGAGCAGGGACTCGGTCAGCTCTTCGTTGGCCTTGGCGATGATCTCGCCAGTGTCCGGATCGACGATGTTCTTGGCGACCACGCGGCCGATCAGGAAATCTTCGGGGACGCTGATGAACTTGGTGCCCGACTGCTCCAGCTCACGCGTGTGGCGAGCAGTGACGCGCTTGTCCTTGGCGACCACGACCTTGCCCGACTTGTCGGTGATGTCGAAGCGCGCGACCTCGCCGCGCAGGCGCTCGGGGACGAACTCCATCTGCGCGCCCGAATCCATGAGGCGGAAGTTGTCGTTGACGAAGAAATTGGCCAGGATCGATTCCGGCGTCAGGCCGATGGCCTTCAGCAGAATGGACACGGGCATCTTGCGACGACGGTCGACGCGGAAGAACAGCAGGTCCTTGGGGTCGAACTCGAAGTCCAGCCACGAACCGCGGTAAGGAATGATGCGTGCCGAGAACAGCAGCTTGCCCGAGCTGTGGGTCTTGCCCTTGTCGTGTTCGAAGAACACGCCAGGCGAGCGGTGCAGCTGCGAGACGATGACGCGCTCGGTGCCGTTGATGATGAACGAGCCCTTGTCGGTCATCAGGGGCACTTCGCCCATGTAGACCTCTTGCTCCTTGACTTCCTTGACCACCTTGGACTGCGAGGTCGAAGACTCACGGTCATAGATGATCAGCTGAACCTTGGCGCGCACGGCAGAGGCGAAGGTCAGACCACGGGTCTGGCACTCGCGCACATCGAAAGCAGGCTTGGCGAGGTTGTACTCGACGAACTTCATCTCCACAAAACCGTTGTGGGAGACGATGGGGAAGGCAGAGTTGAAGGCCGCTTGCAGGCCTTCGATGGTGCGTTTTTTGGGGGCTACATCTGCCTGCAAGAATGCGGTATATGCATCTTTTTGCATCTGCAGCAGGTAAGGCACTTCGAGCACGCTGTCGCGGCTCCCGAAGCTTTTGCGGATTCGCTTGCGTTCGGTGTAAGAATAGGCCATGAGATCTCCGGGCAAAGACATGAGTCCTGGGTCTGCGACGACTGCCCCACATGGAAAGCTCCCTGCGGGCTTGGCGGTTGGCCACTACCAACCATGGCTGACGGCGATGCGTTGCACATCGCCCGAACCAAGGCATCTTCTGCTGTCGGGTTGTCAGAAGACACTAGAAAACAGGCTGCTCCAGACCGCTTTCTAGTGTGCTCTATGGATACGCTCTCCACAAGCGCCAAAGGCTGGAGGCCCTTTTTCGGAGCCTCCAGCCCTTGAGAGGACTGAATTACTTCAGTTCAGCCTTGGCACCGGCTTCCACCAGCTTCTTCACAGCGGCTTCAGCGTCAGCCTTGGCAACGCCTTCCTTGACGTTCTTGGGAGCGCCGTCGACCAGGTCCTTGGCTTCCTTCAGACCCAGGCCGGTGATTTCACGCACGGCCTTGATGACGGAAACCTTGTTCGCGCCGGCTTCGGTCAGCACAACGTTGAACTCGGTCTTTTCTTCTGCAGCAGCAGCGCCGCCAGCAGCGCCACCAGCAGCGGGAGCGGCCATGGCGGCAGCGCTCACGCCGAACTTCTCTTCAATGGCCT
This sequence comes from Delftia sp. WSY_22, assembly GCF_043104185.1. Taxonomy (NCBI): domain Bacteria; kingdom Pseudomonadati; phylum Pseudomonadota; class Betaproteobacteria; order Burkholderiales; family Comamonadaceae; genus Delftia; species Delftia sp. WSY_22. The sequence goes on along the minus strand of NZ_JBICKN010000050.1, from coordinate 3,273 downwards.
TCACCAGGTCATTGAGTTCCAGGACCGTCATGCCGTCGAGCGCGGTCAGAAATGCGTCTTTATCGAATGCCATTTTGATTTCCTAACAATATTGGTTAACTGCCGCGCGCTCAGGCTGCGACTGCTTCGGCTGCCGGTTCTTCGGCAGAGCCTTCGCTCTTCTTTGCCGCCAGGGCGCCCAGCACAACGGCCGTACGCGAGATAGGCGACATCAGCAAGCCACACAGTTGTGCCAGCAGAACTTCCTTCGAGGGGATGTTCGCCAGTTGCTTCACACCGTTCACGTCCAGGGCCTTGCCTGCAAACGCACCACCGCGGATCACCAGCTTGTCGTTGGTTTTCGCGAAGTCGGCCACCACCTTGGCGGCAGCCACTGCGTCTTCAGAGAAGCCATAGATCAGAGGGCCGGTCATCTGGTCGGCGACAACGTCGAACTGGCTGCCAGCCACAGCACGGCGGGCCAGCGTGTTCTTCAACACGCTCAGGCTCACACCCTTGCTGCGGGCGTCAACGCGCAGTTTGGTCATGTCGGCGACCGTGATGCCGCGGTATTCCGCGATCACAAGCGTTTGAGCTTTTGCGGCGAGGCTGGTCACTTCATTGATGACCGCTTCTTTCTCACTGCGATTAAGACTCAAGGTCTACTCCTTCAAATGCACACTCGGGGCAGGCCCCTCATGCGCGCTCTTGTTGCAGCGACCAACTGTTTTGGAAATGCATCCATCTGCAGCGGGATCGCCATCTGCGTTGGCCCCTGAGGTTTAAGTGCCGCAAGGCACACCAACGGTCTTGGATGACCCGGCGCATCGCTGCGCCGGCCCACCACTGAGGCAGCCCGCAAGCCGCCTCAAGATTTCTTGGCTATCAGGCCGAGATGGTTTGCGTGTCGACGCGAACGCCCACACCCATGGTCGACGAAACAGCCACCTTGCGCAGGTACAGGCCCTTGCTCGAGGCGGGCTTGGACTTGTTCAGGGCGTCGATCAGCGCAGCCAGGTTGCCTTGCAGCTTCTCGTTGTCGAACGAGCGGCGGCCGATGGTGGCGTGGATGATGCCGGCCTTGTCGACGCGGTATTGCACCTGACCAGCCTTGGCGTTCTTCACGGCCGTGGCCACATCGGGAGTCACCGTACCCACCTTGGGGTTGGGCATCAGGCCGCGCGGGCCCAGGATCTGACCCAGCGTACCGACGACGCGCATGGCGTCGGGGGCAGCGATGACCACGTCGAAGGGCATGTCGCCAGCCTTCACGCGGGCAGCCAGGTCGTCCATGCCGACCACGTCGGCGCCAGCAGCCTTGGCTTCTTCAGCCTTGGCGCCTTGGGCGAACACGGCCACGCGGGCGGTCTTGCCAGTGCCGTGGGGCAGCACGACGGCGCCACGAACCACTTGGTCAGACTTCTTGGCGTCCACGCCCAGTTGCACGGCCACGTCGATGGATTCATCGAACTTGGCGGTGGCGGCTTCCTTCACCAGCGCCACGGCGTCGGCGAAAGCGTACAGCTTGGTGGACTCCACCTTGCCCTGGAGAGCCTTTTGCTTCTTGGTCAACTTGGCCATTTACACGCCCTCCACAATCACGCCCATCGAACGGGCCGAACCAGCCAGCGTACGCACGGCGGCGTCGACGTCAGCAGCGTTCATGTCCTTCAGCTTGGTGTTGGCGATCTCTTCCAGCTGAGCGCGGGTGATCTTGCCGACCTTGTTCTTCAGGGGGTTGGAGGAGCCCTTGTCCAGCTTGATGGCCTTCTTGATCAGCACAGTCGCCGGAGGCGTCTTGATGATGAAGGTGAAGCTCTTGTCGGCAAAGGCCGTGATGACCACGGGCAGGGGCAGGCCGGGCTCGACACCTTGGGTCTGGGCGTTGAACGCCTTGCAGAATTCCATGATGTTGAGGCCGCGCTGACCCAGCGCAGGACCGATCGGAGGAGAGGGATTGGCCTTACCAGCTGGCACTTGCAGCTTGATGAAGCCGACGATTTTCTTCGCCATTGAATGCTCCTTGCGGGTATAGCGCCGCCGGCCAACCAACAACAGTTGCAGCCGGCAGCTCCCCGGGGGTTAAAAGACTCTTGCTGACACGCCCTGCACCGAGCCTAAAAATGCAGAGCCAGAGATTGTAAGCGGTAACTCAGGTTTTTTCAACCTGGGCAAATTCAAGCTCGACCGGCGTGGAGCGACCGAAGATCATCACCGAGACGCGCAGGCGGCTCTTTTCGTAGTTGACCTCTTCGACCGAGCCATTGAAGTCCGTGAAGGGGCCTTCCTTGACACGCACCAGTTCGCCGGGCATGAATTCGATCTTGTGGCGCGGCTTGTCCGTGCCTTCCTGCATCTGGCTGACGATCTTGCGCACTTCCTCTTCGGAGATCGGTGCTGGGCGGTTCTTGGCACCACCCACGAAACCCGTCACCTTGCTGGTGTGCTTGACCAGGTGCCAGGTGTCGTCGTCCATGACCATCTCGACGAACACGTAGCCAGGGAACAAGCGGCGTTCGGTGGTACGGCGCTGGCCGTTCTTCATCTCCACCACTTCCTCGGTGGGAACCAGGATGCGACCGAACTTGGACTGCATGTCCGAACGCGCGATGCGCTCGATGATGTTGCGCTCCACGGCCTTTTCCATGCCGGAGTAGGCATGGACGATGTACCAGCGCAGATCCGGATTGGCAGGCGTTGCCCCTCCGTCGTTCACACCTGTTTCGACAGCATCCATTACTTCCTCCAGCCCAAAATCAGGTCATACAGGACCCACTCCAGCGTCTTGTCCGTGAACCACAGGAACAAGGCCATGATGACCACAAAGCCGAAGACGTACAAGGTCATCTGCATGGTCTCCTTGCGCGTCGGCCAGACGACCTTCTTGACTTCGCGCCAGGCATCCTGCGCAAAGCTGACGAAACGCTTTCCGGGCTCGGAAACAAGGAACGTGCCAGCAGCCGCAGCCAGACCGACCAGCAGCACCAGCCACTGAACGATGGGACCTTGCTTGCTCAGCAGATAGAAACCTGCGATCGCAGCAACGACTAAAGCCGCGACTGCGGCAAGCTTGGCTTTGTCAGCTCCGGAGCTGACCGTTTCAACCTGAGTAGTGGCCATAATCCATTTCTAATGCGCATTTTTTGCGCAACGCCAAGACACCGAAGCCCGCTTTGGGGCGGGCTCGTTGCGATTCCACCATCAGGTGGCAGGGGCAGTAGGAATCGAACCTACAACCTTCGGTTTTGGAGACCGACGCTCTGCCAATTGAGCTATACCCCTACGAATCAGTTA